>NZ_JACSLC010000015.1:0-68073 GCF_018617905.1 Exiguobacterium sp. s40
AAAGTTAGAGGAGATCGAGAGGAGAGGTTGATCAGCCAAATCCGGCTACAATTACGTTACATGGCGATCGAGGAAATGTCGACGACCGACACGTTCCCGGTCGTGCTCCTGTGTAAAATCGCGCAGGTCTCACGGGCCGCCTACTACAAATGGTTGAAGCGTACCGTCTCGGTACGCGAGGAGGAGAACTTGGGCTTACTTGAGGACATCCGTCTCCTCTATGACCAGGTGAACGGGACCTACGGCTATCGACGGCTCACCATGACAATCAACCGCAGACGACGTCAACATGGCCTGCCGGCATACAATGAGAAGCGGATCTATCGTCTCATGCGCATCCATGAGATCCGTTCGGTCATCCGCCAGAAACGAAAACGGTACAAAAAGTCGTCCCCGCAACATGTGGCGGAGAACCTGATGAACCGGGAATTCCGTGCGTCCCGACCGGACGAGAAATGGTGCACCGACGTCACTGAGTTCAAATATGGTGCCGGGAAGAAGGCGTATCTGAGCGCGATCATCGACCTGTATGACGGCTCGATCGTCGCCTATCGCATCGGGAAATCCAACAACAACGCGCTCGTCTTCCAGACGATGATCCCAGCCATCGTGGGGCTCCGTTCAGGAGCGAGTCCGATGATCCATAGCGACCGAGGGTTCCAATATACCTCGAGAGGGTTCAAACGCATGGTAGAAGACGCGGGGCTGACCCACAGCATGTCCCGGGTCGGACGTTGTCTCGACAACGCCCCGATTGAGGGTTTTTGGGGTACCCTGAAAGTCGAGATGTACTATTTGCGTGAGTTCCAGGCCTACAGCGAACTCACATCAGCCATCGAGGCCTACATATCGTTCTACAACCATGATCGTTTCCAGAAACGACTAAACGGCTTGAGCCCTGTCGAATACAGGACTCAAGCCGCCTAGGCTGGTTTTCATTATTTGCCCTGTCTACTTGACGGGGAGCAGTTCAACAATTGGGCGGACCTGTTTGTTAAAGGAACGTTTCAATGAGATACACCCCGACGATGCCGCCGATGACGACGAGCATCAAGTTGACCCGAAGGAATGCGAGCGTTGCGGCGACCACCCCACCCGCTAAAGCTGACGTAAGACTGGTCGTTGCCTGCAGGATGCCCGGGAAAATGAGACTGGCGAGCACCGCATAAGGCGTGAAGAGTAAAAACCGCTTCAAGAGCGGAGGTAATTTCAAGTCCCGGAGCCAAAGCAGCGGCACGAGTCGCGGGATATATGTGACGAGCGCCATAGCAAGGACGAGCAACAAGAGGCTGATCATGTTTCGTCCTCCTTATACAGCAAGGCTCCGGCTCCAGCGGCGACAATCGTGGCCAAGATGATGCTCAAGCCGGACGACAGCGGGATGAATGGAGAGACGCCGAAGTAGAGAATGGCTTGAGTCAAGACGGCGATTGCAGCCACGACGATGACCGGTTTGCGGGTAAGGGATGGGACGAGTAGGCCGATGAACATGGCGTACAAGGCGATGCCCATACTCGCTTGGACCGAGGCGGGCAAGCCGAAGGCGAGAAAAACGCCAATCCATGTTCCGACGTTCCAAGCCAAGAAGGCGATTAGGTTTAGCCCGAGCACAAAGTGACCGCGCGTCGACTCGTCACGCGTCGAGGCGACACTGAACGTCTCATCGGTCACGCCGAACGCGATGGCAGCCAGAAATCGATTCGAGGTCGTCTCGAGACGCTGGGACAACGACGCCGACATAAGGAAGTGCCGCAAGTTCAGGATGAACGTCGTCAAGATAATCTCCCAATACATCGAACCGGCCATGATCAGTTGGACGCCAATAAATTGACTGGCGCCGGCAAAAATGAATAAAGACATGGCGAGCGTGATGACGTTTGGCATATCGAATGATTTCGCAAGCAGCCCGAAAGCGATGGCAATCGGGATATAGCCGACAGCGACCGGTATACCGGCCCGCATGCCGGAACGGAAGGCGTCCTTATTCGGGATCGGTGTCATTTGCGAGACCGGAGTTGCCATGAGAACCCCTCCATTTCAGAGATGATTAGTTGTGGATTCGAGATTGGGTCACGCTTTCCTGCTCGAACCCGAAAAAAATAGGGTATATATAGGCGATAAGGAGTGTGAATATATGAGTCGTGCAGAAGAATTTATCGCATCGTATCACCGGATCGAGGATCATTTGAGTCGCGAGATGGGGGACGGCCAGCATTTCAGTTTCAGCAACATGGTCAATCGTCTTGCCAAACATAACCCAATCATTGAACGTTACAAAGAAGATTTACATCAAATGAGCCAATTGCGAAACGCCATCGTCCACGAGCGGCGCGAGCCAGATTTCATCATCGCGGAACCGCATGAATCGCTCGTTAATTTGATTCTCGAGGTGGAGAAAGAACTCCTTCATCCGCGTCAAGTCATCCCGCTGTTTCGTAAAATTGTGACGACGTTCGACGCCGATGACTCGTTGGTCGACGTCCTCGGTGAGATTCGAGATAAGAACTACTCGCAGTTCCCGGTCTATAACCATGACGGGTCATGGCGCGGGTTATTGACAAAAAAAGGAGTGACCAGCTGGCTCGCCGAAACGGTCAACGGGCCGCATGTGTCACTCGAAGGCATTCAAGTCAAGCACGTGCTCCATCACGATCCGCACCTGCGACGGTATCGGTTTATCGCGAAAGAGACATCGGTCATCGAGGCACACCATCATTTCATCAACATGAAAGACGGGGTCCGGCTCGATGCGTTGTTGATCACTGAGACAGGACAAGAAGATGAACCGCTGCTCGGTATTATCCGACCGCAAGATATTTTATACGTCATCGGTTGAGGCGCCGTGCTCGATGGCGACCTCATATTGGGTGACCGTATTGCCAAGGACGATGGGCTTCACTTCAGAAGTGCCGTCGTCCCGTTTTTTATGGGCATGTTTATACGCTCCGCTATCACGCCAATTTTCGAAGCTCGCCGCATCGCGCCATGTCGTCATGATGACGACTTGATCTTTCGTCTCGTCCGACGTATCGGTCAACACTTGCATCCGAACGAACCCATCCATCGACTCGATGCCTTTCGTCGTCTGGAAACGGGCCGTGACCGCAGCGACTTTCCCTTTTTCAACGTCTAGTTTGTTCATGACAATCCACATGCACATGTCCTCCTCTGCGATATCGTACGCGTCCATTATACCTTGAACGCATTCAATGAATCGCTCGAGATGCTCGCGTCAACGTTTCGCCCACCAGTCCTCGAACGTCCAGTTTTGTTGTTTGATTATCGTCGCTTCTTTTACACCGACATAACGAAGATGCCACGGTTCATAATTGTAGCCGGTGATTTTCTCTTTGCCTTTCGGATAGCGAACGATGAAACCATAACGGTGTGCCTGTTGGAGCATCCATTTTCCTTCAGGGGTTTGGTCGAACGAGGCATAGAGCCCCATCCGCATCCGTGCACTCGTCATATCGACGGCGAGTCCGGTCTGATGTTCGCTATGGCCGGGACGGGCGACATATTTTGAGGCGTATGCCGTGCCGCGGGTATTGACCCAATACGTGTAAAGCGATTTTTGCGTGGCATAGGAGCGATAGGCACTGAGCGCATACAGCGTATGTCCTTCTTTTCGACCGGCATAATAGAGACGAGCGAGGGCGTGAGCGGCTTCAGCGGCCATGAGGGTGCGTTCGCTTCCTTTTGTATAGACGGTCGGGATGGTCAACGTGACGAGTTGACGAGAGCGATACGTGCTCGATAGTCCGTGTTGTTTATTGACGAGTCGAAGCCGTTCTGTAGCCGTAAGTGTTGGGATCCCGGCTTTCAAATTACTAGACGGAGTGTAGTAGCGTGTGCCATTGATGTAGACGTTCGACCAGCTTCGGTTGTAGGTCGTGTAGCGGACAGGCGTATTGGTCAAAAGCGTCTTGGCGACCGGAGACGATTGCATCGCCCGCCAATACAATTTCGTCGTCTTGATGGTATAGCCTGGCTGAGGTGAAGGCGTCGCGGCAAAGGTGGACGTGGTGGGGAAGACGAGCAATAGGACGAGGAGTACACGGATGAGCTTCACAGGAAAGACCCCCTTTTTGCTGGATAGTCTTCTTTTCCCGGTTTTTAAGGGGATGAAAAGAAGAGAAATTGGGGAATAGTGAACAGGACTGTCTCCGCCTCTTGACCTGCTTCCTGTACTGCGAGAGCCCGATGTGATGGAGAGCGGGAAGTAGTACACTGAATGTAAGAGGATGGTTGAGACTAGAAAGGAGTGAACGTATGGAACTCATTTTGGTTTACCGTTATTGTTGCTCGTCTTGTTCTTCGCCTTTTTGTATTTCAACATCAAAGGGTTATCGAACATGTGGAAAGACTATGATCGGACGAAATCGATGATGCCGCTCGGGTTCTTTATCGTCGGGATTATCGGAATCTTCACCGGCGTTTGGACGTGGCTCGTCATCTTGATCTACTATGCAGTCCGTCCGAAAGCCTGACCTGACACCGTGTGCGAAAGCGCATGGTGTTTTTTTGTTATACTGGGGGTGAGGTGTTGTCATGGAGAAATTGATCAAGGCGTGGTTCATCATCACGCTCATAACGTTTGTATTATTCAAACTCGGCGAGACGATGACTGCCGCCTATACAGAAACGGCGGGTGAAGGGAATCCCTACGTGCTCGTCTTGCTCATCGGTTGGCCGTTCGTCCTGTTGTTCATCTGGATTACGATTCGGCTTGCTCGGCGTGCGGTCGAATCGGTTCATCGCCTGGGACGAGTCGGTCTTTTAGCCGGGAGCCTCGTGATGGCGGGAATCGGTCTATATATCAACGCCGGTCAAGCGGCTTCGCTCCGGGCTGGAATCCGTGCTTCTGAGAATGCGGCGTACGCCTCAGGATGGAACCAGTTCACGAACATCATTTATGCGAACCAATTGACGTTTTTCGTCTTGACGGTCAGTTGCATGGCAATCGGGGTAGCGTTTTCCTTCGTCACGCGAAAACAAACGAACGAGGAACGGCTCAACTAGCCGTTCCTCGTTCTTGTTCACTGCAATTTGTTTTGATAGAGACGAGCGTACCGGTCGGCCGCGATGATGGCATCGGCCACTTGTTCAGCGGTCACATCGAACCCACTATGAATCGTCTCACCTTCCGCCGTTGCCGCTTGACCGACTTTTAGGATGTCTTCACGGGAAGCGTCTTTCAACTTCACGTCTTCGAGTGTGACCGGCAACTCGAGCGCCATATACAAGGCGACGTAGCGGTCGAACTCTTCCTGCGTTCGGCCTTCGAGCGCAAGTTGGACGAGTGTGCCGAACGCGACTTTTTCCCCGTGCGTCAAATGGTGGATGTCTCCGTGGAGGGCGGTGAAGCCGTTATGAATGGCGTGGGCCGCTGCGAGCCCGCCGCTTTCAAAACCGAGACCACTTAGAAGTGTGTTCGCCTCGACGACGGACTCGAGTGCCGGAGTGACGACTTTGGCCTTCACCGATTCATAAGCAGGGATTCCGTAATCGAATAGCACCTCTTCGCAGCGTTTGGCGATGGCTTCCGCCGCAATCGTCGGGACACCACCCGCCATCGTTTTGCCACCGAAGGCGAGGACGCTCCGGACTTCGACCCATGTCGCGAGCGCATCGGCAATCCCCGAGGCGAGGAATCGGGCCGGGGCCTCGGCGATCAATTTCGTATCGACGAGGACCAAATCCGGGTTCTTTTTATAGAAGCGATAGCTTTCAAAGTTTCCTTCATCCGTATAGATGACGGACAAGGCGCTCGTCGGGGCATCCGTTGAGGCGATGGTCGGGACGATGACGATGCGGCCATCGAGTTCGTCGGCGACAGCTTTCGCCGTGTCGAGCGTTTTTCCGCCGCCCATTCCGATGACGAAAGCAGTATGGCTCTCTGCTGCCGCTTTGGCGATCCGTTCAATCTCGTGACGGGACGCTTCCCCGACAAAATCGGCCTTTTCTGCGTTCACGCCGCTCGACTTGAGTGAATCGGTCACCCGTTCCCCAATCAAGCGCCAGACGATGTCATCGGCAATCAAGAGAGCCTGTGATCCAAAATGGCTAACGTGCTCCCCGATGCGATCGATTGTATTTTTTCCTTGCACGTACTTGGCCGGACTGATAAATACGCGTTCTGACATATTCAACATCCTTTCTAAAGTAACAGTGACGACAGGACAACAGTAGGTTTGTTCCCGATACAGCCCCTCCTTCAAACAGTCCTACATGTGACATCTCGGTGAAACTGCTCTCAGTTTTCTTCACAACCCGCCAATAATCACGAGTAACACTATCAAAGCGACGACGGCAAGAAATCCCCAGTCGAGTACATGCTTCATCACGGTCGTTCCCTCCTGCCAGCTGATGAGACCAGTATAGATGGTGGATTGATTTCTGCCGTTCTAAAAATAGGACCTGGTCAAAAAAAGAGTAGCGTTAAGGGTTACAAGGTTTGAATGAACTCACAGCGGGAACAACTCTTTCGTATGCTTAATTTAGAAGGAGGAATTTGCAATGTCTAAACATGTACTGATTGTCACGACTTCTGCGAATCAACTGGAGAACGGTCACGCGACAGGGCTTTGGCTCGAGGAGTTTGCTGCACCGTATCTTCAATTCGAGAAACAAGGTTATAAAGTCACAGTAGCGAGCATCGAAGGTGGAGACGTGCCAATCGATGCGAACAGCCTAGAAGGCGATTTGCCGCAAGAGGTGTTGGACACGAAACACCTGTTGAAAGATACGGCGCGACTCGATCAAGTGGCCGATGACACGTATGACGCAGTCTTCCTTCCGGGAGGACATGGTACGGTCGTTGATTTCCCGAACAGTGAAACGTTACAGCGTGTCATCCGTGATACGTATGAAGGCGGAAACGTCGTCGCGGCCGTCTGTCATGGACCGATTGGACTCGTCAACGTTAATTTGAGCAACGGCGATCCGCTCGTCAAAGACAAGCGCGTGACAGGATTCACGGATGCCGAGGAACGCGAGATGCAGCTTGACTCAGCGGTACCTTTCCTCCTTGAATCGGCGATGCGCGAGCGCGGTGGAAAATTTGATGGCGCAGACAACTGGGCTGTCAACGTAACGGTCGATGAACGTCTCGTTACCGGACAAAATCCGCAATCTTCAGAACAAGTCGGGGCAGAAATCGTCAAATTGCTCGGATAATCCCACAGACAGCTTAGGTTACTCCTAAGTTGTCTTTTTTTCGGACATATGTCCTTTTCAAGCCTTCTCATCTCACGTAAAGTCAGACGAGGAGATAGGAGGAAATCGGATGGGTCTGTTGTTTGCCGTGCTTTCGGGCACGTTCATCGCATTGCAAGGGATTTTTAATGCCAAGCTCGGCTACGCGGTCGGTGCTTGGGTGTCGGTCACGGTCGTTCACCTCGTTGGCCTTGTACTTGCTCTTCTCATTTATGCGTTCAAGCGGGATGCAGACATGACGGCGTTTCGGCGCGTACCTTGGTACTATAGCTTGGGCGGTCTGTTTGGGGTGTTTGTCGTTTTCGGAGAACTGACTGCTATTCAACAGCTCGGTGTGACTTGGGCGATCTGCGTCTTGCTCGTCGCCCAATTGATCGGGGCGTTTTTGATTGATGTGAACGGATGGTTTGGTGTGAAACGGAAACCGCTCAACCAAGGTCAGCTCACAGGACTTGCCTTGATGGTCGCCGGGATTGGCATTTACACGTTCACGTAAGGGGGAGACGGATGAAAGTAGAGGCAGCACTAGAACGACTCGGGTGGGTCCACCTGTTCTCGGAACAAACATTAGAGGCATCGACGATTGTGACGTATCCGTCCGGAGCGATGCTCTGCACGAACGATAACCCGATCGAGTCTCTCTTCGTCGTGTTAGAAGGGCGTGTCAAAATCTATACGTTGAGCGAGGAAGGCAAGTTGCGCTTGCTCCGTTTAAAGATGGCCCCGACATTGATTGGGGATATCGAATACGCCAGTGGACGCAACGTACTCCACACGGTCGAGGCTGTCGGGGCAGTAACCTGTCTGCGCGTGCCGTTTGATGTTCTCCGCACGCATAACCGAACGATCGAGTTCACGGAGCATCTTCTGCGCGGCGTATCTGAGAAACTGTTCATCGAGGCGAATGCCTCGTCGAACCATCTCATGTCGACACTCGAAGAACGATTGGCGGGATATCTCGTCTCGCTCAGCGAATCAGGGAACGACTTGTTCCAAGACGAGATGAGTCAGTTGAAACGAAAAGAAGTGGCGGAATGGCTCGGGACGAGTTATCGTCATTTAAATCGGACGTTACAATCGTTCGCGGATGAAGGACTCGTCGAAAAGACGCGGACAAAAGTAACGATTTTAGATGCGACTCGATTAAAAGAACGTGCCAATGGCATGTTGTACGAATAAGGAGGCAACTCATGATAGTAGGAATCATCTGTTCGGCGGTAGCCGGCGCATTTATTAGTGTACAAGCTGCAGTCAATGCCAAGATGAACGCCCATCTGGGGGCATGGGCGACAACGGTGCTCGTCTTCATTGTCGGCTTGCTTGGATCGCTTGTCCCACTCGCTTTGTTCGGTGGTAATGTTCACGGCGTATTCGAAATCTCGCCGATATACGCGCTCGGCGGGTTGCTCGGGGTCGGTGTCGTCTTCTGTGTGATGCGAAGCATTCAATTGCTCGGACCGACGCTATCGGTGTCCATCATTCTCGTATCTCAGTTGATATGGGCGCTCGCCGTCGACCTAACGGGAGCGTTCGGGATGCAACAGTTGTCACTGTCCCCAGGGCAGGTCATCGGGTTGATGGTGTTGCTCTTAGGCGTCATCGTCTTCAAACAATCTCAAGCGGCGGCCCTGCATCAGGAAGCCGCACCCGAAGCCACTTCACGTTGAAGGGGCTTTTTTCTCGAGTGAAACGGGTACAGGTGAATAACAAATCTCTGATATGATGAGATTGTAGTACGAAATATACGCAGAGGTGATGAAAACAGTGGATTCTTCCATAGTGATCGATTTACTGATCGTTTTATTCTTGATCGTGTTGAACGGGATTTTCGCGATGACGGAAATCGCACTGATCTCGTCCAAACCGGCCAAACTTGAAGTCGAGGCGAGCCGTGGTAAACGCAGTGCCGAAATCGCACTCAAGTATTCAAAAGATCCGACCGACCTGTTATCGACGGTCCAAGTCGGAATCACGTTGATCGGGATCATCAACGGGGCTTACGGGGGTGCGCGTTTCTCGGCGCCGCTCGCCGATGTGTTCGCCAATCTTGGCATGAGTCCCCAGTACGCACCGACCGTCGGTTACGTCGTCGTCGTCACGATTATTACGTATTTGTCGCTCATCATCGGTGAGCTCGTGCCGAAACGGATTGCGCTCGTGGCTCCGGAAAAAGTCACGATGGCGATCATTCCGGCACTCGACTTATTTAGTAAAGTGATGCGACCGTTCATTTGGATTTTGTCGAAGTCGACACTCTTCCTTTTCAAATTGCTTGGCTTGAAAGCGGAGCAGTCGAGTGGTGAGACCGAGCTCGAAATCAAGCAACTCTTGTTCGAAGGAGCCCAGCAAGGGGCATTCGCACACGAGGAAGTGCAGCAGGTCGAGCGTGTGTTTGCGTTCCATGACCAGCTGATTTATGAATTGATGCAACCGCGGACGACGCTGGAATGGGTCGACCTTGAAGACGATATGGACGATATCAAGAAATCGATTTATGAGAGTAAACACAATAAACTCCCGGTCGGGCGCGATACGCTCGACGAGTTCGTCGGTTATATCGATGTCCGTGACATTTTGACATTATCGACGCTTCGGGAGCCCTCACAAATTTTGAAGCGAATCAAACAACCACTCATCGTCCCAAAACAGCGAGAAGCGAGCCAAGTGTTGCAGATGATGCAAAAGAATGGCGTCGAAATCGCCTTCGTGCTCGATGAGTACGGCGGATTCCTCGGGATGGTCACATTGTTCGATATTCTAGAAGAAATCGTCGGCGAAGTGATGATTGAAGAAGAGACACCGGAAGTCGTGCGCCGTGAAGACGGTTCGTACTTGGCCGATGGTTTGCTCGGGATTGAGGATTTGAAGCGGACGTTCGGAATTCGAGACAATCGTTTTGATGAAGGGCGTAACTCGTATCATACTCTTGCCGGACTTGTTATTTATGCGCTCGGCGATTTCCCAAAACGGGGAGACGTTGTCGAAGCATATGGTCTTCGATTCGAGGTCGTCGATATGGACGGCAAACGTGTTGACCAAGTGCTCGTATCGATGTTGCCTGAACAAACAAAAGAAGACTGACGCCGCGGCGTCAGTCTTCTTTTTTAGGCGCGTTCCATGTCTCGAATGCCGCCTGCATGAGGACGCGGGCGGTATGAAGCATCGCCCGTTCGTCCACATCGAAGCGGGGATGATGATGAGGGAAGACGGCACCGACTTCTGGGTTACCGGCTCCGGTGAAGAAGAAGCTGCCCGGTACGTGTTGCATATAATAGGCAAAATCTTCTCCGACCATGAGCGGGGGCATTTCGATGACGCCATCGGTGCCAACGACGCGAGCGGCGCTGCGACGGACGTGATCGGTCTCGATAGGATGGTTGATCACGGCGGGGTAGCCCCGGATATAGTCGAGCTCGTAGTGCGCTTCGCTCGCCGAACAGATATGGGTGATAGTCCGCTCCATCTCGGCTATAATGCGTGTTTGCGTCTCTGGTGTGAACGTCCGTACCGTGCCAGACAGCTTCGCTTCATCGGCGATGACGTTGAATGCCTGACCGGCAACGAACGTGCCGACAGTTAAGACGGCCGGTTCGAGCGGGTCGATGCGACGACTGATGACTTGTTGCAACTGGCTGACGATATTCGTTCCGACCATGACGGCATCGACCGTGTGTTGCGGGATGGCCCCGTGACCACCTTTGCCTTTGACGGTCAGTTCGAAGCGATCAGCCGCGGCCATAATCGGTCCCGTCTTCACACCAATCGTCCCGTATGGAAGCGGGGTCCAAATATGAGAGCCGTAAATATAATCGACACCGTCAAGACATCCATCTTCGATCATCGGTTTGGCCCCACCTGGCGCGAGTTCTTCTGCGAACTGGTGAATGAGGACGACATCTCCCGGAAGGTCGATTTCCGTGAGTGCTTTCGCAAGGACGAGCAACGTCGCCGTATGCGCATCATGACCGCAAGCGTGCATCGAGCCATTCACTTTCGAGCGGTACGGGACGTCCTTTAAATCTTGAATCGGCAAGGCGTCAAAGTCGGCCCGAAACGCGATGGTCGGGCCTTCGCCGCCATGAATGCGTGCGACAACACCGTTGCCACCGACATGTTCGCGCACATCGAGGCCGAGGTCGCGCAAATAAGCTGCAATCGTCCGAGGTGTCTCTCGTTCTTCGAATGAAAGTTCGGGATGTTGATGGAAGTGGCGGCGGAGCGTCACCATCTCGTCGTATAGCTCCGTCAAGCGTGAATCGAGGTCAGTCACAAGCATGATTTACACTCCTGTCCGTTGATCATTTTTGGTTGAAGCAAGGTCCATACGTCGTGTGAATTCAAATCGTCGAGAATCGGACGATGTAATAAGGTTTGCGCTTCGTCAGCCGTCACCCATCTGGCATCACTGTGCTCCTCGGAGAGGGTGACGGTCGTCGCGACCGGGTGAGCTAAATACGTCATGATGACGACTTGACGATCCGGGGCGGTCAAAAACGTCGTGGCGTACAACAATTGCTGGACCGCCACATCCAAACCGGCCTCTTCGAACACTTCCCGTTCAAGAGCGCGTTCGAGCGACTCGCCAAAGTCGAGTTTACCTCCGACGAGTTCCCACGTGCCGGGATTGACCTCGTCATCATCAGCTCGTTTGATGATGAGCATGTGGTCGTCTTGCACAATCACCGCTTTCACGGCAACAACGATGGTAGGAACGGACATAATGACACTCCTTTGTATGAATTCGTGAGAGAACCCACAGCATATATGAATCATTTTCTACATATTCCCTAAGTTATGATTATGGTATACGACAAAAGGGAATTAATACAGGAGAAAATCATGAAATGAGGTGTCGAAATGGGTTGGATTATCGCAATTGGGATTATCGTTGTCTTGGCGTTCGTCTATTTCTCGATGTACAACGGACTTGTCAAATATCGAAACTGGGTCGACGAGGCGTGGGCACAGATTGATGTACAGTTGAAACGGCGTTACGATTTGATTCCGAACTTGGTCGAAACGGTGAAGGGCTATGCCAAGCATGAGCAAGAGACGCTCGCAAAAGTTGTTGAGTTACGGAATCAACTCGGTTCGAAGACGAGCCGTCAAGAACAGATGGAAGTGAACGATCAATTGAGCGGCGCATTGAAGAATTTGTTCGCACTCCGGGAGGCATACCCAGATTTGAAAGCGAACGAGAATTTTAAGATGCTCCAAGAAGAATTGACGCAGACGGAGAATAAAGTCGCCTATTCACGGCAGTTATATAACAATACGGTCATGAAATATAACACGAAAGTCGAATCGGTCCCGACGAACATCATCGCCTCCGTCCATAATTTCGAAAAACGCGACATGCTCGAAGCACGTGAGGAAGAACGCGAAAACGTGCGTGTCTCATTCTAATGGATTGGGGTGGCGACGATGATCCTGTATGAACAAATTCGTAAAAATAAAATCAAGACCGTGTTCATCGTGGCCGGATTCGTCCTTCTCGTCTTGGCCGTTGGAGTGGTCATCTCATATTTGAACTATGGTGATCCGCTCCCAGGCCTCATCTTCACTCCGGTGTTCTCGTTGTTTTATATCGGGATTGTCATCATGTCGAGCACGAACATCGTCATGAAGATGAACCATGCCCAAGAAATCACCTCGGTCGACCAGCACCGATTTCTGTGGCATACGGTTGAGAACATGGCCATGGTCGCGCGTGTCCCGATGCCGCGCATCTTTATCATCAACGATGCGTCACCGAATGCGTTCGCGACCGGCCTGAAACCAGAGAAAGCGGCCGTCGCCGTGACGACCGGACTGCTCGATCAGTTGACGCGAGAAGAAGTCGAAGGCGTCATCGCCCATGAAGTCGCCCATATTAAAAATTACGATGTGCGATTGGCGACGGTGACGCTCGCCCTCGTCTCGGTCATCGCCATCATGAGCGATATCGGCTCACGGATGCTCTTCTTCCGAAGTGTCGGTGGCCGCCGCGACAACAACCAAAACCCGATTTTTATGATCGTCGGGCTGGTGTTATTGATTCTTGCGCCGCTCATCGCCACGCTCGTCAACTTGGCCATCTCGCGAAATCGCGAGTTTTTGGCGGATGCGAGCGGGGCCGAGTTGACGCGTAATCCGGATGCGCTCGCGTCGGCGCTAGAGAAAATCGCGAATATCCAAACACCGGTGAAGGAAGCCTCTCGCGCCTCGGCGTCGCTCTACTTTTCAGACCCGCTTAAGAAAAAGCTGAGCGGTCTGTTCTCGACGCACCCGAACCCGGCTGAACGGATTGCCAGACTTCGCAATATGTAGCCTATACGAAGGTCCTCTTTTTAGAAGAGGGCTTTTTTGTACGTGAATAGGACCAACTCATTTCGCAAATCCAGTTTGTATCAATATTAAATGGGAATGATAGTAAAAAGAGGATGAAATGGAGGAGATTCCATGTTTGAGTCGGCACTCGAGTTAGGCATTGTCCTATTTTTATTGATTTATTCCATCACGGTTTCGCTCATGTTGATGTCAGCCAAGAAGAAGAGCTGAGTGGAAGAGGGTACATGATTAAAACGGTCAAACGCGTCTATGGATCGGTCATGAACATGGCCGATTTTTTATACGATATCATGGAGAAAAATGGAAGAGGAGTGAGTGAGATTCAAACATTTATCAAGTACATAGGGATCGGACTAGCGCTGTTCATCGGGCTATCTATACTCGGTTTTTTCGGATTTAACCCGTGGCGATTACTCATCGAGGCATTCATGTGGATGACGACATACGTGTTGCCATGGATCTTTCTTTACTTTTTGATTCAATTTTACAAAACATATGAGCAAAGACAGTAAAAAAAGCCACCTCGCGCGCGAGGTGGCTTTCGTCAGTTACTCGGCGCGATGGCTCCGGAGTTTTTCAATCTCTTCGAGGACGAATTGGACGTTCGTTCCGACGATGACTTGAATATGGTTCGGGCTGACAACCTTGATACCAGGGATGCCCGCTTTCTTGATTTGGGCTTGGTCGACCGTATCCATGTCTTTCACATCGACGCGGAGACGTGTGATACATGACTCGATGCCTGTGACGTTTTGATCGCCACCGAGACCATCGTAAATCATCGCTGCCATCGCTGAATATTGACCGCCGGCAGCGACTGGAGCCGTCTTCGTTTCGCCTTCAGGAGTCGTTTCCGTTGCGACCGCGTCAACCGCTTCGTCTTACTCGCGGCCAGGTGTGGCCAAGTTGAGCTTGACGATCATGAAGCGGAAGATGACGTAGTAGATGGCACCGAAGACGAGACCTTGAACGAGCAACATGTACGGCTGGTTCGCGAGCGGTAACCGTGAGCTGAGGACAAAGTCGACAAGACCGGCGCTGAAGCCGAATCCGGCCGTCCATTGGAACGTCGGCGCATTTTCAGCGCTCCATGAAGTGACGCTGTCGATGATTGTCGCGTTCTTGGCTGGGGGGATTATTTTGAACGTCATGAAAGAAGAGCTGCCAGAAGAGCGAGACAGCAGCTTTCGTGCGTTTGCTGTCGGGCTCATCGGATACGCTTTACTGTTATTGGCCATATGAAAAGGCAACCGATCGTGGTTGCCTTTTTGCTTACAGTGAATTGGTGCTCTGATTGTCTACGTTATCATCGGCCGCAGGTGTGTCCTCATCTTGGTTCGGGCCACCGAATTGACCACCGTGATGAGGGCCATGCCCGCCTCCGTGACGTCCACCGCCAAAGCCGCGCATGTCGCCTAAGTCGTCGTAACTCGTGATGTCAGCAAAACGTTCTTCGTGGTCGGCAAGAATCGCGTCGGCCTCATCTTGCGTCAAGTCACCGGATTCGATGGCTGCCTCAAGTTTCGCTTCATGAGAAGTGATGATCGCCTCGATGAACTGTTCGATGGTGATTCCTGTTTCTTCCGCGAGTTCAGGAAGCGATTGTCCTTCTTCTCGCGCTGCTTCCACTTCGGCTTCGGTCAAACCGAGCGCCTCGAGCAAAGCGGCCTGCCCGGCTGCCCGGTCACCGAACATGCCCCGCTCGCCGCGTTCTCCGCGTTCGCATTGGGTCGTCGTTTCCGTTCCGTCGGTTATTGTCGTATCGTTCGTGGCGGCATAGACGCCGGTTCCTGAGACGGCAAGTAGGCCGGCCAGGGTGATGGCTAATTTAGATGTTTTCATATTAATCTCCTCCTTTACTACTTCAAGTGTAGGACGTGGGTGATCAAAAGTTGTGAGGGAGTTGCAAGGTTTCTGCAAATTGTCTTTGGGAAATGATGGGTTCGTTCCGCGATGCGATATAATGGGGTTGGAGGCGATAAAGATGAACGTACTCGTAGTCGAAGATGAACCGAAATTAGCGGACGGGCTCGCCCGCTTTTTAACGTACACGGGGTTTCACGTCAGTGTGGCCGGTACGCTCGCCGAGGCGAAGCGACAGCTCGAGCAACCGTTCGATGCGGTCCTGCTCGACGTTCGTCTGCCGGACGGGGAAGGATGGACGCTCATTCCAAAACTGAAGACGCTCAAGCCGCGGCCGGCCATCATCTTGGCGACGGCACGGGGAGAGGCGGATGACCGTGTGTTCGGCCTCGAGCTCGGGGCCGACGATTATTTGGTCAAACCGATCGTGTTAAAGGAACTCGAAATTCGCCTGAAACGTCTCGTCAAACAGACGGACGAGATCTCGTTCGGCGACATGATGGTGGACGCACGATCCCGTACGGTGACCGATCACGGCCAAGCGATTCGGATGACCAATAAAGAATACGAGTTGCTCCTCTTCTTCTTGAAACATAGCGGAGAAGCGCTCGATCGCAACCGCCTACTCGACGAGGTGTGGGATTATACGTTCGCCGGGGACACGCGCACGGTCGACACGCACGTCAAACAGTTGCGTGACAAATTGCCGACGATGAAGCGGTACTTGAAGACGGTGCATCGCGTCGGTTATCGATTGGAGGAAGTCCGATGAGCCGGTTGATGAAGAAGTTGCTCTGGACCGCGATTCTCCCTCTCGTCGTCATGGCGGTGCTCACATTTGGTCTGACATCACTCTTGATTGGGCGTTTCGCGGAGACGGAGAGCTATGACCAACTCGAGCGTGAAGCGGACATCGTGTATGAGGCGCTTGTGGATGGACGCGGCATACCGGGTCAACTCGATGTTCTCGTGTTTCAAGACGGGGAAGCGGTCAATCTTGATCGTGGGGGCAGGATGCGTCGACATATGTCGCCAGTCCTCGATCCAGACTTACTTTCCGAACGAGATGAGGTCAGTGTGAACGGGGCGCGGTTATTGACGTTCCTTCGGGAAAAAGGGGATGTACAAATCGTGACGTACGCACCCGTCCCGCTGTCGAATCCGCAGTTTCGTCAAATCTACGTCATTCTCGGGAGCGGGTTCTTGCTCGCGCTCATCGTCGCCGTCGGTGTGACGTATTGGATGGGGCGGCGTTTGACGTCCCCGCTCGTCGAGTTGAAGCAGGCGACCACAGCCATCATGTCGGGCCGGCATGACATCACACTACCGCCTGTCACCGACGACGAGATTGGAGATTTGACGGAAGCGGTCCGTCAGATGAACACATCACTCGAAGAGAAAGAACGGATGCAAAATACATTCATCTCAGGGGTTACGCACGATGTCCGGACCCCGCTTGCCATTGTCCGGAACGAGGCCGAAATGCTTGAACTCGGTGTCGTCAAACAAGAAGATGTGGCGGCGACGGGTCGCAGTTTAACCGAGGAAGTCGATCGGATCGATCGGCTCGTCAGTCAGATGCTCGAATACTCCAAATTATCCGCGGGCAACGTGACACTTTCGCTCGAGTCCGTTCGTTTGGATGCATTGATCAAAGAGACTGTCTCGCGGATGGATGAATGGTTCCGTCATAAGGAAGTGACGGTCACACTTGAACTCGTCGAGGACGCGGTCGTCCAGGCGGACCGATTGGCGATGGAGCGTGTGCTGTCGAACTTTCTTCAGAACGCGTATCACGCCAGTCCACTAGGAGGTGTGATCACGATCAGGCTCTCCGAGCGACGGCTTGAAATCGAAGACAAAGGGCCGGGCATTGCCGAGACGATGCGCGCCAACATCTGGGATATGTATGTGAAAGGGGACCGTTCGAACGGTCACGGACTTGGTCTGGCCATCAACAAGCTGTTGCTCGAGGCTCAAGGGCTCGTTTACGGAGTCGAATCGAGAGAGGGAAAGGGGGCGTTGTTTTGGATCGAATGGGACTAAACTTATTTTTGCGGGGTGTCCGCTTAGAGCGAGATCGGATTGAAAAGCCAGGTTACCCGTTCTCGCTACCGATTTTTGATGGATTTGATGAATTGACGCTGACGAAACCGGTCACGTTCTTGGTTGGTGAGAATGGGAGCGGGAAATCGACGTTGGTCGAAGGGATGGCCATCGCCGCTGGATTCAATCCGGAAGGCGGCGCGACGACGTTCCGTTTTGAGACCGAGTCGACACATAGCCCGCTGTTCGAAGCGCTTCGTCCGATTCGGGGCGCGTACCGGCCGAAAGATGGATTTTTCCTCCGGGCCGAGACGGCATATCAACTGTCGAGCTATGTGGATGAGATCGCGCGAACGTCGCCCGACCCGGAACGGTTTTATGCGTCCTACGGCGGTCGATCGCTCCATGAGCAGTCGCACGGGGAGGCGTTTTTGTCGCTCATGCTCCATCGTTTCCGAGACGGCGGACTGTATATTTTAGATGAGCCCGAGGCCGCCTTGTCCCCGATGCGGCAGTTGACGATGCTCGCAAGGATGCATGAACTCGTCCAGTCGGGAAGTCAATTCATCATCGCGACCCATTCGCCGATCCTCATGTCGTATCCGGACGCCGACATCCTCCAAGTCGAGACGGGACTCCGGCCGACGACGTTCGATGAACTCGAACACGTCCGTGTCATGCGCGACTTTCTAGCGGCACCGGAACGGATGCAACGCATCCTGTTCGAGGATTAGACGGTGAAATAAGAAAAGAGCGGCCGCGGCCGCTCTTTTCTTATGACTTCGTGACTTTGCGCAAGACGATGATGGCGAGACTGACGCCACCGGCAATCAACATATACGTGAGAATCTCCATCCAAGCTGTCATCAGACATCCTCCTCCGCGAAGACGGCCAAGTCCCCTTGAGGCATGGCGACGAGTAAGAAGTGTTCGCCTCCGAGCGGACGGGCGTCTCCGGCCTGCCAACTTTCATACTGTTCGTGATAGCCGTTCACGAACAGGACGGCTCCAGATTCAAATGTCAGTTCAAGATGGGGATTGTCTTCAGATAACAGGATGGAACGGACGCGTTCACGCCGGAGTCCGACGAGGTGATGGAGTTGTTCATCTTCGTTGAACAACGGTCCCGATGAATGGACGTACCAAGGTCCTTCAATCGAGAGCCACGACTCGTTGCCGTCTCGGTTGAAGTAGAGTAGATGATGATTGGGGCCAGAACCGAAGTCGATTCCGACGAAGGAAGATGCGTTAAACAAATGCTGTAAAATCCGTGTTGCTTCAAGATGTTCGGTACGGGTCACGCTTCCACCTCGCTTAAATGGGTTAGTTAATTCCATCATTCCACGTTACTTCGCTAAAGTAAATGAAAGGATTATGTGAAATCACTCATATGAGAAGAAACAAGCGAGTTCGACAACTTATGGAAAATACTTCAAGTAAGTTAAAAGTTTGGTCAGTGATTGGACAAATCCGGTCCCGCGTTCGATGATTCGACTTATAATCAAAAGTATAGATGACTCGATGAAACGAGGGGTAACCATGGTTTATGGCCTATTGATTGGCGGCATCATCCTAATCACCATCGTCCTCAACGTCCTTCGGTTGATGACGACCCCCGCCTTGAATCGCTGGCTGCTCGCCGGAACGAGCAGCCTTGTCGTGATTTGGCACGGGGTGTTGTTCGATTTTTATGATTTACATTGGTCAGTGCTGTTATTGATTATGACAGGGCTCGTCTGTTTTCACTGGAAAGGCATGACTGTTGCAATTATGGTCAGCTGGCTTTTAGTATACAGTCAATCCGGGATACTATCCTTTCCACTGTTGCTCAGTTATGTCTTTATTGGCCTAGGAGCCGCGCTGCTCTTTGGTTACATCAACCAGTTGAAGCGAGAGCGATCAGGCCGGTTGCGGATGCTGACGGTGAGTTCCCGTCAATTGAACGTGTTCCGGGAAGTCAGTTTTACGATGCAAGACACGCTCGACCCGGACCGATTGCTGCAAACGATTTTGACATCGGTGACGGCGGGGCACGGGCTCGGGTTTAACCGTTCAATCATCTTTTTTGCGGATTTGGAAAAAGATAGCATTTACGGAGTGATGGGAACAGGACCGATGAATCCAGAAGACGGCTTTCAAATTTGGGAAGAAATTACGCGCCAACATTATGACCTCCAAGGACTGATTGATGAGAAGGAGACGGACTCGACGCACGATGAACAGTTGAACGAACGAATTCGGAAGATGACGATCCCGTTTCATGGAGACCACCTGTTCAAACAGACGCTCGACTCGGGACGGCCGCTCCACGTGTATGCGAGCATCACCGACGATCCGGTGCTGCGCATGTTACATACCGACTTACAGATGGACGAGTGCACGATTTTCCCGCTCCATCATCAAGGAATTCCATACGGACTTCTCGTCATCGACAATGTCGTCAATAAAAAACCAATCACCCCTCAAAAGATTGACAGTGTCCGACCGATTGCGGAACAAGCCTCGCTTGCGCTCCATCAGACGATGCTGTACCAGCGCATCGAGACGTTGGCGCTTCGTGACGGGTTGACGCGTCTTAAAAACCATCGCTCGTTTGAACAAGATTTGGACGTTTTGTTCCGGGAGTGCGAAACGGACGAGCTGTCACTGATTGTGATGGATATTGACCATTTCAAGCATTTCAACGACACAAACGGTCACTTGGCTGGAAATGAGTTACTCACGCGGCTCGCGAGTGTCATTCGACGAAGCGTGCCGGATGAACAGATGGCGTATCGGTTCGGTGGCGAAGAGTTTGTCGTTCTCTTGCCGCAGTTCGACGAAGTCGAGGCGTCCCACGTCGCGGAGACGATTCGTGCGGCCGTGCTCGGCACCAACTTCATGTACGGGGAGCGACAACCAGGTGGTCAGTTAACGCTGAGCTTCGGTGTCGCTTCGAAGCACACGCTTCACGAACAGTCACGCGAACGGTTGATTGAGTGCGCCGATCAAGCGTTGTACGCGGCCAAATCACGAGGGAAAAACCAAGTCTGCCGCTGGGAAGGGGTGCCGCTATGACCGAATTCAGTGTCATGATCATGACCGTCGCCTTTATCGCGACCATCTTGTTTACGAGCCGTCCAAGTTATCGGTTTGTGACGGGTAGTGTGGCCAACCGACACGCGGAGGCACTGGGCGTCTCGCTGAAAGACGTCTCATTCTCGTTCGACCAAATGGTGTATTTCATCGCCTTGCCGACAACGATTCCCGAAGTGCGGGATGCGATGAAAGAAGAGCTGGTCGTCGAACCGTATTATGAGTCGTATTTCTTTCCCGATGTGAACGGGGTCCAAGTTTCCGTGAAGTCGGAGGATGCGGTAGTCCCCATCGCGTATTTACCAATCGATGATTTTAGTCTCCCTGTGTTAGATCGACATTTGGAAACAGGGACGATTGATGAGCGGGTCAACCGAACGATTCGGGCACACATGATCGTTCATGAGCGTACGCTCGAAGCGATTCGAGACGAGGTGTATCATCACCTCCATGAAGACCGCCTGACCCAATAAAAGGGTTTCCATCACAAACTCGTGATGGGAAACCCTTTTTTACTTGGCTAACATGTGAAACCGTGAGGCACCGATCAAGTTGGCCTCGTTGAAGTGGGCACACGTCTCGACGTCGATGCGGAATGTTCCGAACGCGTCGCAAAGCGCATCCAAGTGTCGCTTGATGCCGTCCCGAACTTCCGGGCGACGACTGATGCCGCCACCGATTAAAATACGCTCCGGGTCGAGCCCGAATCGGAGGTTGTAGATGCCAATCGCGTTCCAGCGATAGAAGCGCTCCAGTTCCACCTGGATGATTGGGTCGCTTTGAAGCGCGAATACATCTTTTCCGGTAAGGGGACGTCCGAGTTGCTCACTGCATCGATGGACAAGAGCGGCCGTGGCACCGATTTTACTCCATGTCCCATCTGGGTGGGGAAGCGACGGGTCGAGAATCCAATATCCGAACTCACCGCCATGGAAGTGGGATCCGATCATCACCTGATCATGGTCGACGAATGCTCCGCCAACGCCCGTCCCGATGACGACGGTCGCATAGCTCGTCACCGACGCCGCGGCACCGGTCCATCCTTCTGCGAGCGCTGCCGCGTTGGCATCGTTCAAGACAGTGACAGGCAAGTCGTACCGCTCTTTGAACGCCTGTAAGAAAGGACGATCATGAATTAGGGAAGTGCACTGATTCCATGAATCACTCCGGTCGTCGAATCGACGGCGCCGGGCGCACTGAAGCCGATACCGTCGAAGCGGGCTTCGGCGGTCGTTTCGTTAAAGATCACATCGACTTGTTCGAGCAAGCCGTCCCACGTCGCAGGGGTTGGGACGTGTTTGTTTGACAGTAGGGTGCCATCGGATCGGACGACTCCGTATTTGATACTGGTTCCACCGATATCGATGGCTAAATAATGTTGCATGCTGTTCTACTCCTTTATGTGGGGGATGACAGGGGATATTATGACACATTTTTTTGCGTGTTATGATAAACATAGTAAAAAAACATATTCGTAAATCGGGAGGTTCTCTCTCATGAACGTTCACATTGAACAAGCCGGGTATGAACGCGGTGAGGCGGTCATCGAGGCCATCCGGTTCGAGGTCCGCCCGGGCGAAATCGTCGGGATGATTGGATCGAACGGGGCCGGGAAGAGTACGACGCTCGCCTGTCTCACCGGAACGATCCCGTGGATGCGTGGAACGGTGCAAATCGACCGCTACGCCTATATCCCCGAGCAACCGGTGTACTATGATTATTTGACGCTCGAGGAACATATCGCTCTCGTGTTGGAATTGACGGACGTTGATAATCGTGAGCGGACGGAAGAACTGATCCGGTTGTTTCGGTTCGAGACGGTCCGCCACGACTATATCTCCTCGTTCTCAAAAGGGATGAAGCAAAAAGCGATGATCCTCTTGGCGCTCATCCAAGAAGCGAAGTTTCTCCTTGTCGACGAACCGTTCGTTGGACTCGATGCGACGACGACGATCCAGTTGCTTCGTTTACTTGAAGCGGAACGTCGTCAAGGTACCGGGGTGCTTCTCGTCACCCACGTCCTCGATACGGCAGAGCGGTTATGCGACCGCTTCGTCTGGATCGATGACGGACGCATGCTCGCGGGCGGGACAAAAGAAGAGTTGCGTCTCAGCCTGCAAACCGAAGGCAAGTCGCTGTTCGATATGATGGAAGATGTGGTCATGCGATGAATGAACATCAGCTGTTCGTTAGACGTGTCCGCACCCATGTGACCAAGCAGTGGAAGACGTGGCGGCTCATCTTGGATTGGACAGTCGTTCTATACGGCGTCATTCCGTTCGCCATCTTTCTCGGGTATCAATACCGATTGCTTTGGCAAGGCGAAATCGAGTGGGTGAGTCAGGTGCCGATGTTCGTTTGGGCGCTTGGAATTGGAATCGTCCTCCTTAGAAATCCGTTTTTCGTCTGGGTCGAACGGGCGGACGTGACGCTGGTGGCCAAACGTTCTTTGATTGATAAATTGAAGCACGATTCGTTGCTCTATCAAGCCCTCAAACTCGGTGCAATGTTCCTCTTTGTTTTGTCGGCGTTCATGCCCGTGCTTTGGCTTGACGGTTGGTCCGTTGCCTCTATATTCGCATTCGGGATTAGCCTCCTATTTTTGACCGGGATTCATACGTGGATCCGTTATCAGTTGACGGTCCGGCGCAGCCATTGGATGTTACGAGTTACGGTCACGTGTGTGACGTTCGTTTGTATGTATGCGCTCCTCATCGACTCACCTTTATGGTCGGCCGTACTCGGCAGTGGTCTTGTTGCATTTGCGATGTATGTCGGAGAAGGGTGGCTGTCACGCCACCCATATCTTAGCCAAGAACTCGAACGGAGTGAGGCGTTGCGTACCGCCTTTGACCGGGCATTATTATCGACGTCGGGCGCCATCGAGAAGCCGAGCCGGCGCAAGCGTCCGCTCTATCGACCGAGACCGAATCGGTTTGGGACCGCCCGGCGCACGACGGCCATCTTACTTTATATACGGACGCCGCGTCATCGGAACTTATGGCTGCGTCTCATCCCGCTTGCCGTCACGGGGATGCTCCTCGTACCGAGTTGGTTTAAGTTGCTCATCCCGCTCTACGTCGGCTATGTGATGTGGCAAGAACGACAGGCGTTCAAACAAGAGATGGAGCGGCATCCGTTTTTCCGTGCCATCCAAGAAAGGACACATTCATGACTGAACAAGACTATGAACGATTGCTCCAAATCGAGACGGCGAAACCGCAACAAGGGTTCCCGGCCTCGGCCGAATACCACCGCTATGAACCGACTCCTTATGAGGCGCTCGACTTGTTGCGTGACGCCTATCCGCTCGCGGCCACGGACACGGTCGTCGACTTCGGTTCGGGGAAAGGGCGCCTCCCGTTTTATCTCGCCTATACGTTCCGAGTTCGGGCCATTGGCATCGAAATGGATGGCGGCTTCCACGAAGCGGCACTTGAGAATTGGATGAACTACGCCAAGAAACACCGGACGCGTGGCAGTGTCCAGCTCGTCCGCGGCTACGCCGAACAGTTTGAGGTGCCGGCTGAGGCGAACCGCTTTTATTTCTTCAACCCGTTCTCGGTGAACGTGTTCCGGCAGGTCGTTGCGAACATCATCGAGTCGGTCGAGCGCGCACAGCGTCCGGTCGACCTCATCCTCTATTATCCGGCCGATGAGTACTTACATTTTTTGAATGACGAGACGCCTTTCCGCTACGTACAGGACGTTCGCTTGCCGTTAAAGAATCTCCATGAGCGCTTTCTTATTTATCGTTTTGATATGATGGAGTCATCTTGGTAAATGGGGAGTGGATCATCGTGAAGAAAGAAGATATTTTAGATGCGTATCGTTGGCGTCAAGCGACGAAAGAGTTCGACGCGGACCGCAAAATCGATGAGGAAGATTTCGAATTCATTCTGGAGACGGGTCGCTTATCACCGAGTTCGTTCGGCTTTGAGCCTTGGCAGTTCGTCGTCATTCGTCGCGAAGACTTGCTCCAAAAGATCAAAGACCACGCGTGGGGTGCCCAAGGACAGGCGTTAACGGCGAGCCATTTCGTGTTGATCTTGGCGCGGACGCCTGAAGCGATGCGCTACGACTCGGACTACATCCGTCACATCGTCACGGACGTCCAAGGACGGACCGAGGACGAGTACGCCCTCCGGGTGAAGCGGGTCCGTGAGTTCCAAGAACAAGATTATCGACTGTTGGACGACGAGCGTGTGTTCCAAGAATGGATTAAACGCCAGACGTATATCCCGCTCGGCAACATGATGACGGCCGCCGCACAGATCGGCGTCGACTCATGTCCGATCGAAGGGTTCAATCAAGCGGAGATTGACGAATTATTGATCTCGGAAGGGGTCATGGAACGAGGTGCCTGGTCGCTCTCGGTCATGGTCGCGTTCGGACATCGGGCCCGTGACTTCGCGCCGAAGACACGCCGTGACTTTAATGAGGTCGTCAAATACATCGGATGAAAAAAAGCTCAAGCGCCGAGGCGCTTGAGCTTTTGCTTATTTCCAGTCGGTGATGCGGTCGATTGGGAAGCGGACCGATTGGTAACCGTCTTCCGCGGCTTTTCCGATTGAGAGGAGCATGACAGGAAGGTAGCGCTCTTTCTCGAGGCCGAACGCTTCCGCGATGTTCGCTTTGTCATAACCACCGATCGGGTTTGTGTCGTAGCCGTGGGCACGGGCGACGAGCATGAGTTGCATCGCAACGAGACCCGAGTCGAGCAAGATGCTGTCTTTGACAGACTCTTTCGGTGCGTCTTTGAAGATGCCTTTGATCATGTCGACTTGACGGTCGCGGACTTCTGGTGGCATGAGGCCACGCTCGACGGCCGTATCAAAGATCTCTTGTGTGTAATCGGCCATCTGGTAGTCGGCAAAGATGGCGATAACGGCTGATGACGTCTCGACTTGGCGTTTGTTGAAGCTTGCGAGCGGAAGGAGTGTGTCTTTACCTTCTGCGCTATCGATGACGACGAAGCGCCACGGTTGCAGGTTGAGTGATGACGGTGCCGTCGTCGCTTCCTCCAGGATTTGTGTCATCTCTTCTTTTGAGATTTTGACGTTCTCATCATAGACGCGAATCGAGCGGCGTCCTTTGAGGATTTCCATAAAGTCTTTCTGTGTTGTCGTGTTCATATAAGGGTCTTCCTTTCATGTTGAATGTTGGTTTGTAACGTATTTAAAAGTTCGAGTAACTGTCGTTGCTCCTCTACCTTCATGTTTACAAAAAGACGGTCCGATAAGCACTTCTTTTGCTCGGTCCAATGTGCAATCCGCTCCCGACCGACATCGGTCAAATCGACAAAGATGACCCGATTGTCTTGGAGGCAGCGTTCGCGCGTGATCAAGCCCTGTGTCTCGAGCTGTTTCAAATGACGCGTGATGGCGGCATGATCGACGCCGACCCGTTGTTGCAGTTCACGCTGACGCAAAGGGCCGACGTGATGCAAGTTGCTCAAAATATCGAAGCGGGTCGAGCTGAGCCCGTCCATTTCCGTATCGAACAGTTGGGCCAGTTCTTTTTGTACGGTGATGACGTGGTAGAGAATCTCATCGCTGAGCGAACAGGCGTCGCGCATCGGGTATCCTCCTTCAAAAAACTAATTGATGAATCAATCATTGATAGGTCACACAATGTATACTAATCGGTTTTGAAATAAATCGCAAATAAAAAGTTTCAAAAAAACTGTTGTCAAACTGTTATATAATAGTCTATATTTAAGTCAACTGATATATAACAATTGAATGGGAGGATGTGACGGCTTGGAACATTACAAACAAGTAGGTACTTATCACGTACATGAAACGTTGCTCGACTTCATCTCGGCTCGTATATTGCCTGACGAAGAGGCACACCGACAATTTTGGCCTGGGGTCGGGCGCCTACTCGATGAGTTCATTCCTCGGAATGAGTCACTGCTTCACGAACGTGAGTCGTATGAGCGACTATTACAGGGGTGGTACAGCGAGCACAAGCAAGCCTTCGACCTGGAAGACTATGAGCGTTTCCTTCGGTCCATCGATTACATCGAAGCGACCGTCCCTGATTTCAGCATCGACGTTTCAGGTGTCGATTCAGAGGTTAGTAGGCAAGCCGGACCACAGCTCGTCGTTCCGCTCGACAACGCGCGCTATGCGTTGAACGCGGCGAACGCCCGCTGGGGAAGTCTGTATGACGCCTTGTACGGAACGGACGTCATCGACGAAGAGGACGGGAAAACGAAGTCGAGTGGTTATAATCCAGTCCGAGGTGAAGCGGTCATCGCCTACGCCAAACAGTTTCTCGACGATACATTTCCGCTCGGGGAGGGCTCGCACGAAGAAGCGAACGGCTATCTCGTGTCAGAGGGCAGGCCATACGCCATCATCGAAGGGAACCGCATCGCGTTTCAAGACGATTGTCTCGTCGGCTATGTCGGGGAAACGAGTAATCCGAATAAGCTCTTGCTCGTCCATAACGGGATTCACGCAGAGTTAAAGTTTGACCGGGACCACCCAATCGGACGGAGCGATCGAGCAGGGCTCATTGACATCGAACTCGAGTCCGCCTTGTCTGCCATCGTCGACTGTGAAGACTCCGTCGCCGCCGTTCGGGCGGAAGACAAGGTCCACCTTTACGCGAACTGGCTCGGCCTGATGGACGGGACACTCGAAGCAACGTTCACGAAAGGTGGGCGTCCGCTCACTCGGAAGTTGAACCCTGACCGAAAGTATACCGGGAAAGACGGGCGTGAAGTCACGCTTCCGGGCCGGTCGCTCCTCTTTATTCGGAATGTCGGGCACTTGATGACGACAGACTTGATGCTCGACGCGGAAGGGCGTGAAGTACCGGAAGGGATCTTGGACGGGATTTTCACTGCGCTCATCGCGAGCCGCCATCTTGATGCCAGACGAAATTCCCGCGAACGCTCCATCTATATCGTCAAACCGAAGATGCATGGATCTAAGGAAGTCGCGTTCACGAACGACTTGTTCGATGCGATTGAAGATGTACTCGAGTTACCGCGTCACACGCTCAAAGTCGGCGTGATGGACGAGGAGCGACGCACGTCGCTTAATTTGAAGAACTGTATCGAGCAAGTGAAGGAACGCATCGTCTTCATCAATACCGGATTCCTCGACCGGACGGGCGATGAGATTCACTCCTCGCTCACGCTCGGACCGATGCGCAAGAAAGGCGAGATGAAAACATCGGAGTGGCTCGATGCTTATGAACGTCTGAATGTCCAGATCGGGCTTGACGCAGGATTCCATCAACGCGGGCAAATCGGGAAAGGGATGTGGGCGATGCCCGATCGGATGCGCGACATGATGCGTGAAAAAAGCAATCATGTCCGGTCCGGGGCGACGACGGCCTGGGTCCCGTCACCGACAGCGGCCACGCTCCATGCGCTGCATTACCATCAAGTCGATGCGTTTGACGTTCAGCGTGAGTTGGCGAATCGTTCGTTTGATCCAGCAACTGAGCGAGGGCGTCTGCTCGAGGTACCACTCGCCACGCGTCTCTATACAGATGAGGAAGTGAACGAGGAACTCGAGAACAACCTGCAAGGGTTGCTCGGTTACGTCGTCCGTTGGGTCGAGCAAGGTGTCGGTTGCTCCAAAGTGCCAGATATTCATCATGTCGGGTTGATGGAAGACCGAGCAACGCTTCGTATTTCGAGTCAACATGTCGCCAACTGGCTATACCATGGAATCTGTAGCCGTGAACAAGTCGAAGCGACGCTTTACCGGATGGCCGAGGTCGTCGACGCGCAAAACGCGGAAGATCCGCACTATCGTCCGATGACGCCAGATGTAGACTGCTCCATCGCCTATCAAGCGGCGAAAGAGTTAGTGTTCGAAGGCGATGCATCACCAAATGGATATACGGAACCGATCCTGCACCGGCGCCGCCGACAGTTTTTACAACAAGTGACATTAGAACCGAATTTAAAAGGAGGAGCATCATCATGACAACGAAAAAAATCGAAAGCGAACAGTTGATTGAACGTTGGGTCGTCTGTCGGATCGTCTCGGGGGAATCGACAGCGGCGCTCGCTAACACGGCGTTCGTCTATGGGAACGATTTGATGCGCCTCGTGCTCGACCGGGCCGACGGATCGCTCCAAATCATGAGAGAGCCGGTCGAAGAGGTCGTCATATTCCGGAAACCAGAAGATCGTGACGAAGAAAACGTCTGTCGTTGCTGCGGTATGGAGCACTCGTCATTCAAAGCGGCGCTCGAATGCTGTGCATACTTGGATTAAGTTTGCACCATCTGTTATATAACAAGAATTAAATATATAAATTAATATAATACAGGAGGAATGGATATGAACGAACAACAAATGCAGCTAGAGGATATGTTACAGTCGGAACGGTTTAACGGGGTCGAACGTCCATATGGGGTTGAAGACGTGATAAGACTTCGGGGGTCTGTCCTAATCGAGCATACGCTCGCGACAAAAGGGGCGGAACGGTTATGGGAGTTACTCCATGAACGAGATTACGTTCACGCGCTCGGCGCATTGACGGGAAATCAGGCCATCCAACAAGTGAAGGCGGGCCTCGAAGCCATCTATTTGAGCGGATGGCAAGTCGCCGCCGATGCGAACTTGTCGGGTCACATGTACCCTGACCAAAGCCTGTACCCGGCTAACTCGGTGCCGAGCGTCGTCAAACGGATTAACCAGGCGCTTCAACGGGCCGATCAAATTCAAACGGCGGAAGGGAAAGGCGATACGCATTGGTTCGCCCCGATCGTCGCTGACATGGAAGCCGGTTTCGGCGGTGTGCTCAACGTCTTCGAGTTGACGAAGGCGATGATCGAGGCGGGCGCCGCCGGTGTTCACTTAGAAGATCAACTGTCGTCGGAGAAGAAGTGCGGTCACCTCGGTGGCAAAGTGTTGCTGCCGACACAGACGGCCGTGAAGAACTTGATTGCCGCACGGCTTGCGGCAGACGTCATGGGGGTGTCGACGATTATCGTCGCCCGGACGGATGCTCACGCAGCGAATTTGATTACGAGCGACATCGACCCAATCGACCATCCGTTCATCGTCGGTGACCGGACGCCGGAAGGCTTTTACCGGACCGAGGCGGGAATTGAACAGGCGATCGCACGCGGTCTCGCCTATGCACCGTACGCCGATCTCGTTTGGTGCGAGACGTCCGAGCCTGATTTGGACGAAGCGCGTCAATTCGCGGATGCGATTCATGCGAAGTATCCGGGCAAACTTCTCGCTTACAACTGTTCGCCGTCATTCAATTGGAAGAAGAAGTTGTCGGATGACGAGATCGCAACGTTCCAACAAGAGATTGGTGCGATGGGATACAAGTTCCAATTCGTGACGCTCGCTGGCTTCCACTCGCTCAACTTCGGAATGTTCGAACTCGCACGCGGGTATAAAGACCGCGGGATGGCCGCCTACTCGGAACTGCAACAGGCCGAATTCAGTGCAGAACAGCACGGTTATACGGCGACACGTCACCAACGTGAGGTCGGGACCGGGTATTTCGATGAGGTGTCTCTCGTCATCTCGGGAGGCCAGTCGTCAACGACGGCACTGGCCGGATCGACCGAGGCAGAACAATTTGAAGCGCCGTCCCATTAAGCGTCGCCCCTCCACAAGAGGGGCTTTTTTTGTGTCCAAATTCAGAACGCGTGCATCCTGTTCACTTAAATGTGACGTATTTCACATTTTTGTCGTCAAACTCTTGCTACGCTGAACATGTCAAAATGAATATGGAGGTTATGACAGATGACACAGACATTCACGGGCGATACGCACGTATCTGAAATCGTCAAACAATGCCCGCAAGCAGCAGACATTTTCAAACGGAACCGAATCGATTTTTGTTGTGGCGGCAACCGGCCACTCGCTGAAGCGACTGACAAATCGAAACGGTCGACGGAAGACATTTTAGAAGAAGTCAATGCGCTCTATCAACGCAAGCAAGAGATGAACGAGAAGAGCATCGATTGGGATGCTGCTTCTTCATCGGAATTGATTGAGCACATCATTTATAAGCATCACCAGTTTTTGACGGACGAATTGCCACAGCTCACACCATATGTGACAAAAGTGTTCCGGGTTCACGGACAAAACCATCCGCACCTCGGACGCATTCATCAACTGTTCAATCAATTGAAAGTGGAACTTGAACAACATATCGTCAAAGAAGAGACAGAAGACTTCCCGACGTTGCTTCGTCACGAGACGGCACCGACAGCTGAAACGAGACGGGAGCTCGACGACATCTTGGCCTCGCTCGAGTCAGAACATGCAGCAGCTGGAGACATTTTAAAAGAGTTACGTCACATCACGAACGACTATACGCCGCCTGAAGGTGCGTGTGGAACGTATCGTCTTGTGTATCAACGGTTAGAAGCGCTCGAGTCGGATACGTTCGAACATATTCATCTTGAAAACAACATTTTATTCCCGCGGGCGCGCACGTTCGCTTAAGAAATGGCACACCTCTACTGACGTGGGGGTGTGTTTTTGTGACGTTTGATACAGATGGGGGATGAATCAATCGCTACGATAAAGGGGAGGCAAAGGAGTGATTAATCATGAAACGGGTGAGTGGGGTCATCATCGGGGTGGCGATCGTCTTATTACTAAGTCAAGTCTGGTCGAGTTCAGATTCAGAGGACACCGTGACCATTTTGGCAGCGGCAAGTTTAGGGCCGGCTTTAGAAAAGGTCGAACAACAACTTGAAGCGGAATTCGATGGGGTCGACGTTCGGGTCGTGACGAACGGGAGTGGCGCCTTGCGAGCACAAATCAACCACGGCTCTCCGGCGGATATCTTTTTAGCCGCGAGCGTTGATGATGTCGACCGATTACAAATCCCGATTCTAGAGCGGGATGCGTTTTTGCATAACGAGCTGTGGCTCGTGACACCGAAAGGGAATCCGTGCGCGGAGACGTGGGACGACTTAAACGCATGTGCTCGGATCGTCATCGGTGACCCGGTCAATGTCCCGGCCGGTCGCTACGCGAAAGCGGCGCTAGAAGTGGAATGCGTGTGGGAAGAAGTGGAACCACGAATCACGTTCGCCCAGAATGTGAGACAAGTGTTGACGCTCATCGAACAAGGCGACGCCAATGCGGGATTTGTCTATAAGACGGAACTGACGACGGACGTCGAGTCGCTTCAGGCGGTCCCGTTTGAAGCGACGGGTACGATCGCATATCCGGCGGTCCGATTGACGCACAACCCATACGTGCGCGATGTTTACGCGCGTTTGTTTGACGATGATATCCAAGCTCACTTTTTAGCGAAAGGATTTTCTAAATGACGCAATCTCCACTTCAACTCACATTCGAAGTCGGGATGATGGCGACGGTGAGCGCCTTCGTCCTCGCCTTCGGAGCGGCCTATTTTATGCATCACCGTCAATTCAAAGGAAAGCGGCTGTTGGAGACGGTGTTTTTACTGCCGCTCATCTTGCCGCCGACAGTCATCGGACTATACGCCTTGATTGTCCTTGGGAACAACGGGATCGGCGGATTGTTGCCGATTACGATCTTGTTCACCAAACAGGCGAACGTCATCGCGTCCGCCTTGGCCGCGTTCCCACTCATCTACCAAACGATTCGTCTCGGTCTCAAACAACTCGATGCGGAATGGTATGAGGCCGGGCGCGGATGGTCGATGTCTCGGATAAACCGGAAACGACACGTACTGCTCGGGCCCGTACATCAGTTGAACTGAGCGGTGAACTCAAACAACTCATCACGGATGGGGGTCTTGCAAAAGGGGATGCACTCGCTGTCGCTCAAGTGGCTGGCGTCATGGCCGCCAAAGAGACGAGCCGCATCATCCCGATGTGTCATCCACTCGCCTTGAAAAAAGTCGATTTGACGTTCGAATGGGACGGGACACAGCTCATCATCGAGTCGTTTGTGAAGACGAAAGGCGATACCGGTGTCGAGATGGAGGCGTTGACAACAGCAATGGTCGCCGCCTTGACCGTGTACGATATGACGAAAGCAGTCGATAAAGGCATCGTCATCGGACCGACATACTTGCTCGAGAAACAAGGCGGGAAGTCAGGGGACTACATCCGATGACACCTGTCCCAGAACGTTACGCGCGGCAGGCCCGGTTCCACGGCATCGGGGAGGAGGGCCAAGAACGTCTGATGGAGAAACGCGTGCTCGTCGTCGGTCTCGGCGCGCTCGGGGCGGCCGTTAGCGATCAACTTGTTCGGGCCGGCGTCTCGCTCATCCTCGTCGACCGCGACTATGTCGAGGTGACGAACTTACAACGACAGACGCTCTATACGGAACAGGACGCACGTGATGAGACGCCGAAAGCGGTCGCGGCACTCGAACGCCTGCGGGCTATCAACTCAGACGTTGAGTTGGACGCTCAAATCGCCGATGTCTCGTGGGATTGGCTTCGGCCTTTGCCGTCCGTTGATCTCATCTTGGACGCAACCGATAACGTCGAGACGCGTCTTCTATTGAACGATTTCGCACTCGAGCGTGGCATTCCGTTCTTGTTTGCCTCTTGCGTCGGGGCATACGGCATGAACTACACGGTGATGCCGGGAGACGCGCCGTGTCTTCGTTGTCTCATGCGTCATTTGCCGCTAGCCGGGCAAACGTGCGCGACAGCGGGGGTGGTGGCGCCAATCGTGCAACATGTGGCGAGTCGTCAAGCCGTCGAGGCTTTGAAATATTTGACGGGGCGTCATGAAAAGGTGGAACGTCGACTCTTGATTGAAGATATGTGGGAAAACCAGTCACAGCGACTCGATGTCGCACGGCTCGTCGATGTGTCTTGTCCTTCTTGTCAAAACCGCGACTATCCGAGCCTCGTCCCGAATCGGCAACAGACAGCACTCCTCTGTGGGCGTGACGTCGTCCAAGTCCGGCGGTCCATTGAAGGGCTTGAACCAATCGCCCATCAACTCGAGCGTGCGGACATCGCTGTGAAACAGACACCGTTCACATTAGAATGGCGATGGCGGAATCATCGGATGCTTTTATTTAAAGACGGTCGTGTGCTCGTCCATGGAATTGATGACGCGAACGTCGCAATCGCGATGGTCGATGAGTGTCTTGGCGCATAAAAAAGTGTCCCCCGAAAAGCGGAGGACACTTTTTTGGTTAGCGTGGGATTGTAAGCACTTGCCCGACGCTAATCAAGCTGACGTTCGTAATATTGTTGGCGGCTGCAATCTTAGCGACAGTCGTGTTATACATCGTCGCAATCTTGTAGAGCGTATCCCCTGATTTTACCGTGTATTTCACCGTAGTCGTCGGTGGTGTGACGGTTGTACCTGGGATGATCAGTACTTGTCCGACATAGATGGAGTTGACGTTCGTAATATTGTTGGCGGCTGCAATCTTAGTGACGGTCGTTTTGTACAAAGTGGCGATCTTATAGAGCGTGTCTCCCGATTTGACCGTGTACTTGACGGTCGTCGTAGGTGGAGGAGTTATAGTGGTACCCGGGATGACGAGCACTTGTCCGACGTAGATGAGACTGTAGTTTGTAATTTTGTTGGCCGCAGCGAGCGCAGCGACTGTGACGTTGTAAGCTCGGGCGATGCTATAAAGGGTATCGCCTGATTTGACGGTATACGTTTTGCTGGTAGATGTGTTTTGGTAAGCGAGCAATTGCGAGACGGTGACGAACTTGTAGCCTTTCGCTTTCAACTGGGCAATCATCGTCGGCAAGGCGAGTGGTGTACCTGGAGCGCCGGCACCGGTGTGCATCAAGACGATTGAGCCTGGTTTGATGTTTGCCTGTACTTTCGTATTGATTTGGCTAGCAGTGACTCCTTTCCAGTCCACGGTATCGATGTTCCATTGAATCGTATAACCGTAGCCGGCAGCGCCGACTCCGCTCAACACGGCGCTATTGACGGCGCCGAACGGTGCCCGGAAGATTGGTTTTGTCGTTTTGCCAGTAAGCGATTTAATGAGCGCTTCCGTCCGATCAAGTTCTGATTTCATTTGCGTGGCGGTCAACTTTGTGAAGTCTGGATGGGTATACGAATGGTTACCGAGTTGGTGACCTTTAGCGGCGATGTTTTTAATGTATTGAGGATGGTTATTGGCGCCTGATCCAGTCAAAAAGAAAGTGGCTTTGACGTTGTTCTTGGCAAGTATGTCCAAAATTTTGTTCGTATTCGCACCATCCGCTCCGTCATCAAACGTCAACGCGACGACTTTACTCGTCGTGTTCACGCTCGTGATGAATTTCGAAGCGGCGGCGTCAGCCGATTTTGGATAAGCGACTAACGGTGCCAGCATGATCAACAAGGCCATCAATACACGTACGAACTTGCTCTTCATTTTGGTTTCGCCTCCATTCTTGGGTGTATGTATCTTGATGTTAAGGCTTTCCATATATTGAGCTGTGTATATATTTTATATACCCCCTTTTAGTGGTAAACATCGTCTAACCCTAAAAATAGGGAAAGGAATTTTTGGATAATGACTCTCAATATTTGTGTTCGATTTATGAGTGACAAACGTGTCAAATATCACACAATCCTCACACATTTCCTAAAAAAGGGTGCTATCATGAACAATGTGTGAAGAATGTAAGCGATTGAATAGGGGGATTCAACATGAGTAAATCAATGAAACGGTTCGGGGTGGCATTTGGTCTCGTCGGTCTATTCGTCCTTGGGGCGTGCGGAGCCGATGAAACGGCCAGTGGTACGGAGACGGTGCAGTCGATGGAACCGGTAGAAGCAGAATTAAACGTTCCGGCCACGGCGGACAAAGACGAGACGGTCACGTTGGCGGTTCGCGTCACACAAGACGGTGAAGCGGTCGATGATGCCGACGAGATTAAGTTCGAGGTCTGGAAAAATGGTGCCAAGGAAGAGAGTGAGATGACGAAAGCGTCGCTCACAGAAGATGGAGTCTACGAGGCGGAGACGACGTTTGTCGAAGAAGCAGTTTACACGGTGCAAGTCCATGTGACGGCCCGTTCGATGCATACGATGCCGACGACGAACGTTACGGTCGGCCATCCGGAGACGGCGGCCGAGGCTGAGTCTGAAGCTGAGCAAGACCATCACAACCACGCGGGAGCAGACATTGTCCTTGATCCGACTCAAGCTGTCGCCAATGAAGTCCAACCGTTCACAGTCAACGTCGAAATTGAGCATGAGGCGTTGACGGGTGCGGACGTCCAACTCGAAGTGTTCAAAGACGGAGCGGACAAGCACGACTGGGTGAAGCTTGATGAAACGGAAGGCGGAAGCTATGAAGGTGAGCATACATTCAAAGAGTCAGGCATATACAACGTTCAAGTCCACGTGACGAAAGGACACGACATCCATGAACATATCATGGAGACGGTCGAGGTCAAATAAAAAAATCGATCGGCCGCGGCCGATCGATTTTTCTTATGCGTTCTGATAGAGTGACTCGACTTGCTGTTGAAGCGATTCGTTCTCGAGGAACTCGTCGTACGTCGCTTCTTTGTCGACAATCCCGTTCGGCGTCACTTCGATGATGCGCGTGGCAATCGTCGAGATGAGCTGATGGTCATGCGAGCTGAAGAGGAGTACGCCTTTGAACGTTTCGAGACCGTTGTTGAGCGCTGTGATCGACTCGAGATCCAAGTGGTTCGTCGGATCGTCGAGGACGAGGACGTTCGAGTTCGAGAGCATCATTTTCGAGAGCATGCAACGCACTTTCTCTCCCCCTGAGAGGACAGATGCTTTCTTCATGACTTCTTCGCCTGAGAAGAGCATACGTCCGAGGAAACCGCGAAGGAACGTATCCGACTCGTCGGCTGGTGAGAACTGGCGTAACCAATCCAAGATGCTCTTATCCGAGCCTTCGAAGTATTCCGAGTTGTCTTTCGGGAAGTACGACTGTGTCGTCGTCACGCCCCATTTGACCGTACCCGTGTCCGGTTCCATCTCGCCCATGATGATTTTGAAGAGAGTCGTAATGGCAACGTCCGAACGGCCGACGAATGCGACTTTGTCCGTCTTGTTGAGTGAGAACGTGACGTTGTCGAGTACTTTGACGCCATCAATCGTCTTCGAGACGTTGTCGACGTAGAGCACGTCGTTCCCGATTTCACGTTCCATTGAGAAACCGACGAACGGATAGCGACGTGATGATGGACGGATATCGTCGAGCGTGATTTTATCGAGCAACTTCTTACGCGACGTCGCTTGACGCGCCTTCGAGGCGTTCGAGCTGAAACGGGCGATGAAGTTTTGAAGTTCTTTGATTTTCTCTTCTTTTTTCTTGTTCTGATCGTTGGCCATACGCGAAGCGAGTTGGCTCGACTCGTACCAGAAGTCGTAGTTCCCGACGTACAATTGGATCTTCCCGAAATCAAGGTCGGCCATGTGTGTACAGACTTTGTTCAAGAAGTGACGGTCGTGGGATACAACGATGACGGTATTCTCGAAGTTGATCAAGAACTCTTCGAGCCATTGGATCGCTTTGAGGTCAAGACCGTTCGTCGGCTCATCGAGGAGAAGAATGTCAGGTTTGCCAAACAATGCTTGAGCAAGGAGGACTTTGACTTTCTCGCCACCTGTGAGCTCGCTCATGAGCTTGTGGTGTGATGCATCCGTGATCCCTAGTCCTTGAAGGACCATGGCAGCTTCTGATTCGGCTTCCCAACCGTTCATCTCAGCGAATTCGCCTTCGAGTTCAGCAGCGCGCATACCATCTTCGTCAGAGAAATCTTCCTTCATATAGATGGCGTCTTTCTCTTTCATGACTTGATACAAACGCTCGTGGCCCATGATGACCGTCTCGAGTACCGCTTGATCTTCGTACGCATAATGGTCCTGCTTGAGGACGGCGAGGCGTTCGCCAGGTGAGAAGCTGACGTCACCTGTTGTCGTTTCTTGCTCGCCGGCAAGAATTTTTAAGAATGTCGACTTCCCGGCACCGTTCGCGCCGATCAAGCCGTAGCAGTTGCCTGGTGTGAACTTGATGTTCACGTCTTCGAACAACTTGCGTCCACCGAATTGGAGACTTACGTTATTTACTGTAATCATGTATAGGATCCCTCGTTTTTCTGATTAGTTTACGACGTGTATTGTATCACGTTTTTTGAAAACGCGCAGTCGTGGGTAAAAATGAAACAAACAGCAGCCTGATTCGTATAGAGAAGAAAGGGGGAATCAGCCATGAAAACAACGCTCTCGCTGAAAGAAGCGTGGTCAAACTACTACAGCCGAGATTTCTTCCGGCTCTGGGTCATCTTCCTCGTGACGAGCATCGGGTCGTATTTTCTATTCAGGGCCGTCATCGCCCCTGAACAAGTGGACGAAATTTTAGCTCAGCTCGGTGAATCATTTGAATCACAAGGATTGACGTTCGATTCGAGCGCACGCGAGACGATGATCGCCCTATTCGTGAACAATACGCGCGTCACGTTGCTCGCTTTCCTGCTCGGAATGATCCCGCTCTTCATCCCGTATGTGTTCGTCGTCATCAACGCCGCGGTCATCGGCCTGGTCGCCATGCTCGTTGGGGTTGCCGGCGAATCCGTGATCCGGGTCATCGTGCTCGGCATCTTGCCCCACGGTATCACCGAAATCTCGGCCATCTTGCTCGGAGCGGCGATGGGGTTGTCGCTTAACCGTTACATCTGGAAAAAACTACGTGGGAAAGAGACCGACGTCACGTTCAAGGCGCTGTTCGTGGCAGGCGTGAAGACATTTCTCGTCATCGCAGTTCCGCTCCTCGCCATCTCTGCGATCATCGAGGCGTACGTGACCCCACTGTTATTACAGTAAAAAAGCCATCGCTGATGGCTTTTTTACTTGAAATGAGGCGTCGTCTCGACACAGTGGGTTAAACGAATCCCTTCCGTAGACACCTCGCCATTCACTTGCCAGATTTCAAGTCCGTCCGCGATTGCGTCGCGAATCAGCTGCCGAATTCGTAAGTCGTGTTTCCGATTCGGGTTGCCGGTGAAGATGGGCGCATTATATAAGAAAACATACAGCAAGACGGCCCGACCCGTTTTCGGCAACGTCGCAATGAGTGTCTCGAGATGTCGAATCAACCGTTCGGTCTCGATCGGTCTCGTCACCGCACGCCGTTCAAAGCGGGGGAGAGGCGTTACGAACAACTCGGCTAGAGGTGCTTTCACTTCGATATAAGTGCCATCGACTTTAAAGTCGATTCGTGACGCATCGACGACTTTCTCTCGTTCCACATGTTTCGGAGAAGGAAAAGCTGAAATCACGTTCGTCCGCAACCAATGTTCGACGAAATCGTTGACGCGGCCTTGATGAATTCCAATCCATTGTCGGTCCGCGTCGATCGAGATGGCCTCCACTGTGAAGGCGGTGTTCCGTCGCGGGTCGTCCGTCGCTGAGACGAGGCAAGGCACCCCGTCAAAGACGAGGTCGCCAATGCGACCGGTGACCGGACAGTGGCAGGCGACGACAGTGTCGCCGAGCAATACGTCCATCACGAACCGATTGCGGCGTTTCAGGATGACCCCTTCCTGCAGGGGAGATACAAAGCGATACATCGTCAGACGACGCGCGTGACCGTCGTGTCGAGTTCGAACGCGACGTTGCCGGCCAAGGCGCGTGAAATCATACAGCCATCCTTCGCTTTTTTGGCGATTCGTTCGACGAGCGTGATATCGCGATCTGTGGCCGTTTTTGGAACGTTGATACGTGTCGTGTAGCGAATCGTCTCATACGTGAAGACACCGTTCGTCACGTCGACGATGCCTTCGGCGTCAATCGTGATGCCTTGATGAGGCAGTTCGCTTCGCCCGAGCATAGCCGCAAGTGTGATGATATAGCAGGTCGCCGCAGCACCGAGCAACATCTCATCCGGGTTCGTGCCGATGCCGGGCCCGTCCATTTCCGGGGGAATCGATATCTGTGTCTTTAACCGTTCGGCCTCGATCGTTCCGACGTCGTTGCGTCCGCCGGTCCAGTCGAGGTTCATTTGAAACGTATGCTTCATAAAAAATCGCCTCCAATGTCTCTATTCTAGAAGAGAACGATTGGAGGCGCATGTGTTATGCTCGCGCGCGTTCAGCGAACGTACGGAGCGTCTGGATGATGACGTGGGTCGCTTTTTCCATGTTGTTGACGGAGACGTACTCGAACTTGCCGTGATAGTTCTCGCCACCGGTGAAGATGTTCGGGGTCGGGAGTCCCATATACGACAGTTGCGAACCGTCCGTCCCGCCGCGAATCGGTTCGATTTTCGGTTCGATGCCTAGTTCGCGCATGACGTCGGCGACGGTGTCGACGATGTGTTTTACCGGCTCGATTTTCTCGGCCATGTTGTAATATTGATCGTCCATTTTCAAGTCGATGCGCGCTTCGCCGTACTTCTGTTTCCATTCGACGACGAGCTTTTCAAGCAACGCTTTGCGCGCCTCAAACTTTGTGCGGTCGTGGTCGCGGATAATGTATTGCAGCGTCGTCGTCTCCACGTCGCCAGAGAAGCCGTTCAGATGGAAGAAGCCTTCATAGTCGCTCGTATGTTCCGGTGCCTCATCGGCCGGGAGGCGGTTGTGGAACGCCATCGCCAATTTCATCGAGTTGACCATCTTGTTTTTGGCGCTGCCCGGGTGCACGTTCGTCCCATGGAACGTGACCGTGGCGCCGGCAGCGTTGAAGCTCTCGTATTGCAGTTCACCGAGCGGGCCGCCGTCCATCGTATAGGCGAAATCGGCGTTGAAGCGGGCGACGTCGAACTTATGTGGTCCGCGTCCAATCTCTTCGTCCGGTGTGAAGGCGATTCGCACCGGGCCATGCGGGATTTCCGGATGGGCCAATAAGTATTCGACCGCGGTGACGATCTCGGCCATGCCGGCTTTGTCGTCGGCACCGAGCAGCGTCGTGCCGTCTGTCGTGATGAGTGTATGTCCAACGTAGCCATCGAGCTCCGGGAAGTCACGCGGCGACAAGATGACTTGGAGCGCCTCGTTCAAGACGATATCGCCGCCCTCGTAATGTGCGACGAGTTGCGGGTTGACGTTCGTCCCGGTGAAGTCGGTCGCCGTATCGACGTGGGCGAGCAGGCCGATCGTCGGTACGTCATGGTCGACGTTACTCGGAAGGGTGGCGAACAAGTAGCCATAGTCATCCGTCTCGACGTCCTCGAGTCCAATCGCTTTTAACTCAGCCTCGAGATGGCGAATCAAATCCCATTGTTTCACTGTTGAGGGTGTCGTTTCACTCGTAAAGTCGGACTGTGTATCAATTTTTGCATACGTGATTAAACGTTCAATTAATTTCGATTGCATGGTCTGCCTCCTCTAATCAATCTGTTCTCGTTTAGTGTAGCATGAGAGCCGTTTTGAAAAGTATCGAAATTGTTTGAAAATAAAAGAGAGGCGCTAAGGCCTCTACTTTTACTCAATTTGTATGAAACAAGGGTGCTGGCCTTTTTTAAAGAAGGAACGGCAGGAGAAACGGCAACAAAAACGACGTGAAGATGGCGGACAGGCCCATCGCCGCGCCCCCGGTGGCCCCTGAGAGCGGATGTTCTGTCGCGGCTTGAGCCGTGCCGATGCCGTGGCTGATCGTTCCGAGTGCGAGTCCTCGCGTGAACGGATCAGTCACTTTGAAAAGCGACAACATTAGCGGACCGAACATGGCACCGAGTATGCCACAGGCGACAGTGATAGAGGCAGCAAGCGCCGCGTCTCCTTGGAGCTGTTTTGCCAGTTCGAGTGCAATCGGAGCAGTGACGGATTTGACCGCTAGCCCGATGAGCACTTGGTCCGTCAGTTTGAGCGCCGTTCCAATCATGACTGCGACGATAATCGTCGAGACGGTACCGGCAACGATTGCACTGAGGGCACGTCTCGCGCGTGCGAGTAGCGTCGGCAAGTTGCGGTACAACGGCAGACCGAGGGCGACGGTCGCCGGGCCGAGTAAAATCGTGATCAAATCTTTGGCCGGTTCATACACGTCGTACGGCTGTTCAAAGAGAAGGAGGATCACAATCAAAATAGTTGTGCTCAAGAAGACGACGTTCGTGAACGGAGACGCCCACTTAAATGATAGTTTTCGGCTGATGAGATAGACACCAACTGTGACGAGTACCCAAAATAATGTCATGACGCTTCACCTCGTCTTCCGGAGATGATGGCGGTCACGATGAGTCCAACACTTATACTGATCATCAAGGCGAGAAAGAGCGGGATCCCTTCTGCTTTTAATAGATTACTATAAGACATGAGACCGACCGCAATCGGGATGAAGAAGAAAGCGAGATGTTTCGTGAGGAAGCCGGCACTGTCCTCGATCCATTCGACTCGGATGATTTTTGTCATAAGTAATATCAACAACAGCATCATCCCGACGACGTTCCCAGGCACTTTCCATTCTAAAGTGGCGACGATCCAATTGCCGAGCGCGCTCAAGCCGAACAAGAGCGAAAGGCCGATCATCCATTTGATAAAGAGTTGCATGTATACCATCCTTTCGCATTTAAGTTCAAAACGTATGGATTCTCTCAAACTTTATCATCTAGGTCAAGAGAGAGGCGAGGACAAAAAAGAGAATGGGTACGTACGTTCGCTGTGATACACTATGAGCATCCTATGTAAACGAGGTGTGGAGATGGAACTACAAGCGGTGAAGCAGTTTATAAAAACACATGGAATTAAGGACGGGAATGAAGTCTTGGCGGCGTTCATGAAACGAATCAACTTGAAACTCGTACCGCGGACGGCGCGAGAAGAAGTGGCAATCGGGCATTCAAAATTTGGCGGTTACCCAGATTTACCGAGTGTGTCGGACCATCCGGGAGAAAACTTGACGTTTTTGGCGCAATTTCGCTTGAGCGACTTCGTAGGCTTCGAGTCGGTCGAGGAGCTTCCGAAACATGGATTGCTCTCTTTCTTTTATGATATGGAGGAACAGCCGTGGGGTGATACAGATGAACGTCATCTTTGGCGAGTTCTCTACACTGAAACGACGACACTTGAACGGGTCCGGATCGGCGAGGCACTCAATGAGCGAGCCGTCGTGTTCGAGGAATCCTACGCACCGAACGTTGATACGCTATTCAATCTCATGACTGAAGACGAGTACATCGCCTTAGAAGAGTTGTTCGATGAAGGCGAGGTGCACGCGATCGGTGGACATCCGGACGAAGTGCAAAACGATGTGTTCGAAGAAATGGAAGATACGTACGGTGACCGTTTCAGCGATCCGTTCCTCCTTTTCCAAATGGATTCAAGCGAAGAACTCGACATCATGTTCGGTGACGCCGGCATCCTTTATTTCCTCATCCCGACCGAAGCGCTCCGAGCCAAACGGTTTGAAGAAACCGAAATCATCATGCAATGCCATTGAACACAAAAAAGAGAGTCGATCCTGTTTAGGTCAACTCTCTTTTCCGTTACACTTCTTTATTCTTACGGAACCGTGCGAAGAACTCATACACGATTGGAACGATGAGGAGCGTCAATAGCGTTGAACTTGTCAATCCACCGATGACGGTCACACCGAGACCTTTCGAAATCAAAGCGCCACCTTCAAGACCGAGCGCGAGCGGTGCGAGGGCACCAATCGTCGCGAGAGCCGTCATGAGGATTGGACGGAGGCGCGTACCGGCTGCCTCGAGTAAGGCATCACGTGTCGAGAGACCAGCTTCTTCTTTATGAATGACGCGGTCAATCAAGACGATGGCGTTCGTCACAACGATCCCAATCAACATGAGCGCCCCGATCAAGGCAGATACCGAGATCGTTTCGCCTGTGATAAGAAGGGCGACGAGTCCCCCGATAATCGCGTAAGGGAGCGAGAACAGGACGACGAACGGCGTGACGGCACCGCCGAACGTGATGACGAGCACCAAGTAGACGATGGCGACGGCCGCGAGCATGGCGAGACCGAGCTGGGTGAACGATTCTTGAATCTGTTCAGTGACCCCACCGACGTCATAGGAGACGCCAGTCGGGAGTTCGATGTCCGATACACGTTCTTCGATGGCAGCCGAAGCTTCCGTCGCTTTGTCCGTGCTGAGCTCAACGTTGACGCGAGCAAGGAGCTTCCCGTCACGTTGGACGAGTGTATCCGGTGTCGTGCCTTCCTCGACTTCGATGAAGTCCGAGATTGGGCGAGGGCCGAACGGTGTCGTCACTTCTTGTTCCTGCAAGTCGTCGATGCTGTCGTACGTGACTTGTTCCGTCGGGATGATGACGTCGAGCTGTTTGTCATCGATCGTCACGGTCGAGAGCGGGCCTTCTTGGGCTTGGAACTGTCCAATCGTCTGGGCGAGCTGAGCGGCCGAGACACCTGCTTCAGCAGCTGCCTGCTGGTCGACGTTGAACGTGTACTGGACGTATGATTCGCGAAGGTCAGACGTCGCTTGACGGACATAATCCGTCTCTTCTTCAATCGTTTCAATGAACGTAGGAACGATGGCTTCAAGATCTTCGAGAGAGTTGGCGTAAACGTTATACGTCACACCGCTCGTTCCGGCACCGCCGGCGAAGTCTTGTTCTTTCCATTCACCGCCTGAGGCGAGTTCATTCAAGCGTTCGACGTCAGCGATTTTGACATCAGCGAAATCTTTCGTGTCCGGATCATACTGGACGATGAAAATTCCTTGTTTGTTGTTCCCAGGGTTGAGCGGGTTCTCACCACCGACCGTGAATTGAACGTCGGTGGCGTCCGCTTGCTCTTCCATGAAATACGTCTCGGCGATTTCGGCCGCCGCAATCGAATCGTCAAGCGTTTGACCCGGTTCTGGGTCGAACGTGACGAACAGCGTCTTCTCAGACTCTTGGTTCAAGAAGTTGACCCCGATAGCTGGGACAAGGGCGAAACTTCCGATTAAGAGAAGCGTCGCCAGTCCGAAGACGACGAGTTTATGGTTGAGCGACCAGTTGAGGACGCCACGATACCATTCGGCGAGCTTCCCTGGTCCTTCTTCCGGCTTCAGCTTGTCGCGGTTCTTAAAGAACGAGTCGGCCATCATCGGTACGACCGTGATCGCGACGAGTAAGGACGCGATTAAAGCGAAAACGACGGTCAAGGCGAACGGTAAGAACAGCTCGCCGACGAAGCCTGTGACGAATCCGAGCGGCAAGAAGACGGCGATCGTGACGATCGTCGACGAAGCGATCGGAATGAACACTTCTTTCGTCGAGGCGATAATCAGGTCTTTGCCGCGCAACGTCTCGTTCGGACGGGTGAGGCGACGGTAAATGTTCTCGATGACGACGATGGAGTCATCGACGACCCGCCCGATGGCGACGGTCATCGCACCGAGCGTCATGATGTTGAGCGTGATATCGAGCTGTTTCAAGACGATCAATGCCATCAAGAGCGAGAGCGGGATGGAGATGACCGCGATAATCGTCGAGCGGAAGTTACGAAGGAACACGAGAATAATCAAGATGGCGAATAGACCACCGAGTAACGCTTTCGAGACCATCGTTTCGACCGATTCTTCAATCGGTTGACCTTGGTCGAGCGTGACGGAGACGTTGGCCGTGTCATAGTCGGTCTCGAAATCGGCAAGCGCATCTTTGACGGCATTGACGACATCGACGGTGTTCGCGTCTTGCGTTTTCGTCACTTGAATCCCGATTGAACGTTCCCCGTTCGACCGTGAAATCGATTCCTCGATGCCACGGTCTTCAATCGTCGCGAGTTCGCTCAAAGCGACCGTCGGGACGGTCGTCGGTAGATTCGCAGGTGGGACTGCACCTGGCACGTCAGTCGGGACTTGTGGGGTCTCGCCAGTCGGAAGTTCCGTTGGCGCACCTGGCACCGGCTGTTCCGTTTGTGCGGGTGAGTACGGAATTTGGAGATCGCGGAACGCCTCAAGCGTCTCCGACTTCCCGTCGATGACGACGGCTTGCTCCGTATCACCAAGTTCATACAGGCCGAGCGCGATGCGGGCATCGTTCGCTTGAATCAACTGTTTGACGGTGTCTTCCGTCAAGTTATATTCGGCGAGCGCCTCCTCATCGAATCGAAGCTCGACGCGACGAATCTCTTGTCCGGCGATTTGGACGGTCTGAGCGCCTTCGACGCCTTCAAGGGCCGGTTGCAACTCATTTTCGACCAATTTCGTCAATTCGGCCAAATCGAGACTCTCATCTGAGACGGCTGCACCAACGACAGGGAACGCGTCAAAACTGAGTCGTGATACTTGTGGGTCTTGAACGGATTCTGGCAATTCGACGTTGCTGAGCGCGTCTTTGACGAGTTGTTCAGCTTCTTCCATATCGGTGCTGAAGTCATAATCGATTTGAATGTTTGACGCGTTCTGGAACGAAGACGAACGAACTTGTTCGACCCCGTTCAAGCTCTTCAAGCGCTCTTCGAGCACGGTGCTCACTTCGTCGAGCACTTGTTCAGGTGAGGCGCCTGGATAAATCGTCGTCACCGAGACAGTCGGTGTCGTGATGTCAGGCAACGTTTCTAGTTTCATCGTCAAGCCGGCGAAAATTCCGGCGGCCGTCAAGATGATCGTCATCAACCAGACGGCGAACTTGTTGTTGACGGAGAAGGACGTGATTTTTTGCATGGGGTTCATTTCTCCTCTAATAGATTAGTCTGTTTTACCCGAATCGATGTTCTGGGCTCGCTCGATCAAGCGAGCGATAATGTTTTGTTTTAAAGCAGGTGGGGCGACGCCGACATTGAAGTGCTCGGACATCATCATTCCTTCGAGCGCATAGCGGATGATCATCGTCTCCACTGGATCGCTCGTCTGTTGAAACTGTGCGAAGAACGTGTCGAGGTCGTGTTTCCACCGCTCTGCGTACTCTTGGTCGACGGCGAACAATGTGAGGAACGCAATCATCTTTTCGGCGTCGATGTGGATGGCTGAGCGCTCCGGATGAAGTTTCGTCTCGTCAAAGAGACGTACGAACGCCTCGACAGGGCCATTGCCATCGGCTTGGAGCGATTCGTACAAATCGTTTTGCTCGGTTTGGAGCCGTTCCACGATGGCGGTCAACAACGCTTCTTTGGATGGATAGTGGTACAAAAGACCACCTTTCGAGACACCCGCCGTCTTGGCGACTTCATCCAATGTCAGGTGATGCACACCGTGCTCCATGATGATATCGGTCGCGGCATCCAACAGTTTTTGCTTGGTGATTATTGATCGGTTTGTCATGTCATCCCTCTTTTCTGTACCGACCAGACGGTTTGTTCTCTTCCACTATAGGTGCGTAGTCATTTTGAAGTCAAGAAATGATGACGTCAAAACTGTTAAGTTATGTATTTATAACTACTGTAAACGATTTCAAAAAAAGGTTGACGTGAGAATGATTATCAGTGATGATAGTAACTGAGAGTAATTATCATTACCAACAATAGAGATGAATAAGTGGGGGATAATCAAATGAACAAAAAGTACATGGCGCTCGGCCTATCGGCTGCGCTCACAACATCACTCCTGGCCGCTTGCGCGAGCACGGAAGAGACGACGTCAAATGATAACGAGACAGCAGAAGAGTCAAAAGTCGTCAACGTCTACTCGAGCCGTCACTATGACGTCGATAAAGTACTTTACAAGCAGTTCGAAGAAGAGACGGGCGTAAAAGTTAACGTCGTCGAAGGGAAGAGCGATGAGCTTCTCGAGCGTTTGAACACAGAAGGTGAGAGCACAGAAGCCGACCTCTTTATCACGGCAGACGCCGGGAACTTGTATCAAGCGAAAGACGCGGGACATCTTCAAGCGGTCGATAGCGACGTGCTTGAGTCGAACGTCCCTGAAAAATATCGTGATACGGACCACGAGTGGTTCGGTCTCACGAAACGGGCACGTGTCATCGTCTATGCAAAAGACCGTGTGAAACCAGAAGACTTGTCAACATACGAAGCGCTCACAGAAGAACAGTGGAACGGAAAAGTGCTCGTTCGTCCGTCTGAGAACATGTACAACATCTCGCTCCTCGCCTCGTTCATCGAAGTGAACGGTGTCGACCAGGCAAAAGAGTGGGCGAAAGGTATGGTCAATAACTTTGCACGCGACCCACAAGGAAACGACCGTGACCAAGCGAAAGCAGTCGTGGCCGGTGAAGGTGATGTCGCCATCATGAACACATACTATATGGGTCTCATGTTGAACTCAGAAGACGCGGAAGAGAAGAAAGTGGCCGAGCAACTCGGTGTCTTCTTCCCGAACCAAGACACGACGGGGACACACGTGAACATCTCGGGGATTGCGATGACAAAAGCAGCCAAGAACTCAGAAAACGCGAAGAAACTCATGGAGTTCATGTCTGATCCGTCAGCACAAGAGCAGTTTGCGAGCGTGAACTACGAGTATCCGGTCAACGAATCGGTTGAACCGAACGAGCTCCTTCAATCATGGGGTGAGTTCAAAGAGCAGGACATCAACTTGTCTGTCCTCGGTGAAAACCAGCAAGAAGCCATCCGTATTTTCAACGAAGCGGGCTGGAAATAAGACGACTTCGGCTTGAACAGATGTTCAGGCCGAAGGTTTTTGTGTTTCATGGCACGCTGACGGTACACCGGTGGCGCGGAAACTGATATGATGGGACAGGAAGTGACTGAACGAAAGAACGGGAGTTGTACGACATGAACTGGTACGCGCTGAAACGACAACTGAATGGATGGGCCATCCTCAGCTTTATCGCGCTGGTGTTCATCGTCCTGCCAGGCGTCGTCGTCTTGGTCGAACTGTTCGCACCGGTCAACGAGAACTGGCAACACATTCGCGAGTACTTGTTGCCGACTTATGTGCGCAATACACTGTTCATCATGCTCGCGACCGGATTGTTGACGACCGTCATCGGAACGAGCCTGGCTTGGTTCGTCACGGTGTACGACTTTCCATTCCGTCGGTTCTTCAAATGGGCGCTCATCTTACCGCTCGCCATCCCGCCTTACATTGGGGCTTATACGTATCACGGGATTTTAAACTATACGGGCGTCATCCAGACGACGCTTCGCAACGAGTTCGGTATCACGGTCGACCAGACGTATTTCAACATCATGACGATTCAAGGGACGGTGTTCATCTTCACGCTGTTCTTGTATCCATACATCTACACGATCACGCGTGCCTTCCTGCACAATCAATCGTCCTCGATGATTGAAAACGCCCGTATCCTCGGTCGCGGCTCGTGGGATATCTTCTTCACCGTCGTCATCCCGATTTCGCGCGTCGCCATCATCGGCGGGGTCAGCCTCGTCTTGATGGAAGTGTTGAACGACTATGGCGTCGTCAAATACTTCGGGATTCAGACGTTCAGTACGGCCATCTTCAGTACGTGGTTCGGGATGAAAGATACGTCCTCAGCGCTCAAACTCGCTGGGACGCTCATGATTCTCGTCATCGCCATCTTGACGATGGAACGGCTGATCCGAGGTCGAAAACAGTTCAGCTATGCGACGACGAAAGTGAAGCCGCTCAAACCGAGACAACTGAATGGATGGCATCGATACGCCGTGTTCGGTTATGTAGCGACCATCTTCGCGGTCGCATTCTTCATTCCGTTCGTTCAACTCGTTGCTTGGACGGTATTGACGTTTGAACAAGTGTTCACGGACGAGTTTTTCCGTCTCGTCTGGAACACGGTGAGCGTAGCGTTCATTGCGACCGTGATCATTCTCGTGTTCGCGCTCATCATCGCGAACTACACGCGCCTGTTCCCGTCGAACATGACACGCGTCATTTCGAAAGTGACGACGCTCGGCTATTCGATTCCGGGAGCGGCCATCGCCATCGCCGTCATCACGTTGTTCTTGCTGCTTGATGAGTGGGTGTTGAACGTGGCGCTCGCCCTGGATTTAGGTCAGACGTTCGTGTTCAGGACGACGCTCATCATGCTCATCTTCGCCTACGTCATCCGCTTCCTCGCCATCGGCTATAACTCGATCGAGAGTGGATTTGAGAAAGTCGGCAAGTCGTTCACGGAAGCGTCGCGCATGCTCGGGTGGGGGACGGTACAGACGTTCTTCCGGGTCGATATCCCGATGATTAAAGGGGCCATCATGAGCGCGTTCATCCTCGTCTTTATCGATATTATGAAAGAATTGCCGCTGACGCTGTTCTTGCAGCCATTCAATTTTTCGACGCTCGCTACACAGGCGTTCAAATATGTCAGTGACGAGAAGATACATGAGGCCGCGCTCGCCTCGATTGTCATTGTGCTCATGAGCGGACTGTTGATCTTTGTGTTCCATAAGGTGCTTGATAAGGAGGCCGACTAATGTTTGTTCAAATCAACGATTTACACTTCAGCTATAAAGGTGCGCAAGCCGAAACGATTAAAGGATTCTCCATCTCGATCACGAAAGGTGAAATCGTCTCGCTTCTCGGTGACAGTGGTTCTGGGAAGAGTACGATTTTACGCCTCATCGCAGGGCTTGAGATGCCGAATCAAGGCGTCGTCGTCGTCAACGACTGTGTCTGTTGCGACGATTGCCAGTTCATGCCGCCTGAACAGCGTGGTGTCGGGATGGTGTTCCAAGACTATGCGCTCTTCCCACATATGACCGTTGAGAAGAACATCCGCTTCGGTCTGCATAAATTGAGCCGGAAAGAGCGAAACGAGCGTGTCGAAGAGATGTTGACGCTCGTGAACCTGTCCGAGTTCCGTCATCGCTATCCGTATGAGCTCAGTGGCGGACAGCAACAGCGTGTCGCGCTCGCGCGTGCGCTCGCACCGAAACCGTCGCTCCTCATCTTAGATGAGCCGTTCAGCAACTTGGACACGTCGCTCCAACATCGGATTCGCGACGATTTGCGCCGCCTCCTCAAACAGACGGGGACGACGACGATTTTTGTCACGCACGATGAAGAGGACGCGGGGGCGCTCGCCGACCGTATCGTCTATCTCGGTGAAGGCAAAATCAAAAAACAGATCATGACGGAGAACAACAAGACGTTCAACCCGCAGATTCCGTGTTTTGTGTAAAACGTAAGAACCCGCAGACATAAATCGTCTGCGGGTTCTTTGTGGTTACTTCGTCTGTTTAGAAGGAGCCGATTCATTCCCGAGCTGATTGATGGCTGTCACATAATAAGTTGCCTGCTCGTTCGTGACCTCGATGCTCTTCCGGGCGTGCGACGGGATACTTTTAATATGCGTCGTTTCACCGTCGATGACTTCATAGACGCGATAGCCGATGACGGCGTCGTCACGGACGGCGTGCCACGTCAATAAGTTCCCGCGGAGTTCGACGCTCGTCGGTGCGTCGAGTTCGACTTCGGTATTGATCTCGGTAGCGACAAGTTCGGTATAGACAACGAAACGCTCGTCGTAACCGCCGTCACCGAACGTACCGGAACACGTGATCAAGTTCAAATGTCGACTCGACGTGGCCCCGAAGATATCCTCGATCGGTGCGTTTTTCGTATCGTAACTCTCTGTTTTTGTGACACGAAACGTCAACGTGTTGCCATTCTCGTCGATGATCGTCACGTCATGGCCTGTCTTCAGTTGATCGAGCTCATAAAAGACGGCGGGGCCGGTCTTACTGTCGACGTGTCCAGCGATGACGGCATTCCCTTTACTTCCGGGTTTGACGCCCGGCTCGAACCAACCGACTTGGTTCTCGTCTTTTGGGACGCCCATCTGTCCGTTGTCGAGTACGCCGACCTGTTCGATCGCGGTGTCGACCTTGATTTTGGGAATTTGAAGTTGGACGGGTGTCGCGGCCTTGGCACTTTCCTCTTCCTCGGCTAATCGGAGCTTCTTCACCTCTTCCTGTAGAAGTGAGAATTCAGCCGATAAATCTGGGCTCTCCTCTATTTGTTTTTCTTCTACAGGTGGTGACGACGATTCTTGGGCGCTCGTCCACGTCCAGAAGCCAAAACAAAAGAGAGAGAGCGCCAGAAACAAATGGCGCTTGTTCATGGGGCTCCCTCCTTATTGAATTATTGAACAGATTCTTTACGGTTGCGAAGCGTTACAAAGGCGAGCAAGATTCCGCCAAGTACAGCAAGGCCAGCGTAGAGCGTGTTCATTGATTGTTCTTGTGCACCACCGAGACCTGTTTCAGGCATCTCTTCAGGCATTGTTGTTTCAGCGAACTTGTCAGGCATTTGTGTCACGATCGCGTTACCGAGTGTCTCACCAACACCGAACATGAACGCGTATCCTTCACGGAATGACATCCAAGCGGCATCCGCATCACCAGCTACATACTGGTCGAACGTTTGAAGCACGAGGGCCTCATGTTGTTTGATCGCTTCTTGGCCAGCTTCTTGTGGCAAGTTACCTTCTGTCGCTGCATCGAGGAATGTACTGAAATCGACAGCGAACTGGTCGAGCTTCATGCGTGCTTCTTCAATTTTAGCTTCATCGCCTTCGAGTGTAGCGGCAACGATGTCACCTTGTGCTGTGATGTGGTTCCCATTCCATACTTTTTCGAATTGGGCCGCACCTTCATCACCGTAGACTGAACCGATGGCTGCTTTGAAATCGAGTGTGTTCTGATCTTCAGCCCAGCTCACGTAGTCGAAGTCTTCTGCTTGATCGTAGCCTTTTTGCATGCCGATTGCTGCGAGAGCGAAGTGTTCACCAGCAAGGCTGTTCAATGTTGAACGAAGCTCGACGGCCGGTGTGTCAGCAGCAGTTTCAAACTTGTCAGGCATCTGTGTGACGATTGCGCCTGAGAGGGCTTTACTGATGTCGAACATGAGCTTGTACCCTTCGCGGTACGTCATGTATGCCGACTCGTAGTCACCTGCGACATAGTTGTCGAATACTGAGAGAACTTGGTCTTCGTGAAGCTCAAGTACGTCAGCTGCAGCGTCTTTTGGTAAGTTACCTTCTGTTGCTGCATCAAGGAATGTTGAGAACTCTTCGACGAATTCATCGACCTCAGCTTCAGCGTCAGCGCGAAGCTCTTTGTCTTCTGATTTAGCCGCTTCAACGAAGTCAGCTGAGTAGTCGTTGTGACCAGCGAAGATGTCTTCGAACTGGGCTGCGCCCTCATCTCCATAAATCGAAGCGATGGCCGGTGTCATGTCGAGTGCGTTTTGATCGAGTGCCTTCATCGCGACTTCAGCGTCTGGTGCTCCATCGTAAGCTTTCATCATCGATGTGACAGCTAAGACGTAATGCTCAGACAGTAATTGGTCGAGCGTGGCTCGTAAGTCACCTGCTGGTGTGCTTGCTGTCGGCGCGTGATCCGCTGCCTGTGCATTCAATGGGACGAGTAAGCCGAGTGCGAGTGCCGGTGCTACAATCTTGTTCATTGTTTTCTTCTTCATGGGTAATCGCTCCTTTTTTTGAGTGGTTGTCGTTGTTTACACCCATCTAACGGAGCGGTTCAAAAAATGGATCACTCTTTTTTTATTTTTTTTCGTTTTTTTGTTGAAGTGTGCGATACACCCCTGGTGCGACGCCATATTTTCGTTTAAAGATTCGATGAAAATATGGATAGGATCGGAATCCGGACAGCTCGGCGATTCGTTCGAGAGAGTGTTGGGTATACTGCATCTGTTCTTCGGCGAGCTGGAGTCGAATCGATTGGGCATAGGCGACAATCGTCATACCGGTCACTTCTTTGAACAAGTGGACGGTCCGCGATACACTGAGCCCGACCGCGTCGGCGACGTCCGCCACTTTGAAGTCGCTCGTGACGTTTCCTTCTATATAACGCATCATGCGTGACACGACCGGTGGCCGCACGTTCGCTTGCACTTCTTGGACGGAACGGTCGAGCATGAGAAGCAAGGCTTCAATCAGTGTTTCAATCAAGGCCGGACTTTGTTCAGTCGTCGGGCGTCGTGCCTCTTCGGTGATGTGTTGCCAGAGTGACAACAGGCGAGGGTCGATCGAGATGGACGTGATGCGGGAACGATTCGCCGCAGTCCACCACGTATCAAGTGATGAACCGTTGCAGAAGAGATGATAATCCCCGCTCGCCGGGGTGTCGACATGCAGTTCGTACTCGTCACCAGGTTTGACGAGCAACAAATCGCCAGGCCGTACCGTATACGTCTCTCCATTGACGACGATTCGTGCCGTGCCTTCAGTCTGCAAGCGAATCAAATACGTCTCCAATCGATTAGGGAAAGGAAAAGTGTAGGTCGTTGTATGATACGAATAGCCACAAAAGCCAATTTCCATCGAATCATCCTTTCTTAATAGCAAAATCGTGCATATTCTCATCATATCATGGATAGAAATCAAGGCGAGGAGCGGGTACGATGAAATCGACAGAACGTATGAGGAGGATGAAACATGAAACAATGGTGGAAAGAAGCGGTCGTCTATCAAATTTACCCGCGCAGCTTTAATGACTCGAACGGTGACGGGATTGGGGACATCCCTGGAATCACCGAGAAGATGTCGTATTTGGCGGAACTCGGCATCGATGTCATCTGGCTATCGCCGGTGTACGATTCACCGAACGACGACAACGGATACGACATCCGCGATTACCGGGCCATCATGGATGAGTTCGGAACGATGGACGATTTCGATGCGATGCTCGAAGAAGCGCATCGTCACGGCATCAAAATTATGATGGACCTCGTCGTCAACCACTCGTCGGACGAACACCAATGGTTCATGGAGTCGCGCTCCTCAAAAGACAGCCCATATCGGGACTACTACATTTGGAAAAAAGGCGAGAACGGTCAGCCACCGACGAACTGGGGTGCTTTCTTCGGAGGGAGTGCCTGGCAATACGATGAGGCAAGCGACGAATACTACTTGCATCTGTTCAGCAAAAAGCAACCAGACTTGAACTGGGAGTCAGAGACGTTGCGCCGTGAAGTATACGATTTGATGACGTACTGGCTCGACAAAGGGGTCGACGGTTTCCGAATGGATGTCATCAACATGATCTCGAAAGATCCGAGCTATCCAAACGGGGAGACGCGGGGGACAGGTTATGGGGACGGCACACCGTTCTTCTTCAACGGACCGCGCATCCATGAGTTCATGCAGGAGATGAATCGTGAGGTCTTGTCGAAATACGATACGATCACGGTCGGTGAGATGCCTGGCGTCAGCGTCGATGAGGCGAAGCTATATACGGGAACAGACCGTGATGAGTTGAACATGGTGTTCCATTTCGAACACGTCGACGTCGGCAACGGCAGTTTCGGCAAATGGAATCCGACAGACTGGAAGTTGACGGACTTGAAGACAATCTTCTCGCGTTGGCAAGAAGGTCTTGAAGAAGATGGCTGGAACAGTCTCTACTGGAGCAACCATGACCAACCGCGAGCCATTTCACGGTTCGGGAACGACTCGGACGAGTATCGTGTCGTCTCTGGCAAGATGCTGGCGACGCTCCTGCACATGCTGAAAGGGACGCCATACATCTATCAAGGTGAAGAGTTCGGGATGACGAACGTGGCGTTCGACTCGATTGATGAGTACCGTGACATCGAGACACTCAACGCGTATCGGGATTACACGACGAATGGCTTGTTGACGCATGATGAGATTTTCCGCGGTATTCACGCACGTGGGCGCGACAACTCGCGGACACCGGTCCAGTGGTCGGCCGAACCGCAAGGCGGATTCACGTCCGGCACGCCTTGGATTGGGGTCAACCCGAACTATACGACCGTGAACGCGGAAGCGGCGCGGCGTGATCCAGACTCGCTGTTCCATTACTATCGCCAGTTGATTCAGCTCCGGAAACAAAATCCGATCGTTGTCTACGGGAAGTATGAACTGTTACTCCCAGACGATGAAGCGGTATACGCCTTCACTCGAACGTTCGAAGGGGAGACGTGGCTCGTGCTCTGCAACTTCTCGGATGAGACGGTGACACGCGAACTCCCGTATGACGTGACAGAACGTGTCATCGGGAACATGGAACCGATCGAACCGTTCACGCTTCGTCCGTATGAAGCGCAAGTGTATAAAGTGTGACGAAAAAAACTCGCCTCCGTGGCGAGTTTTTGTTGTGTCGTTAGTAAAGATGACCCGTTTCGGGAATAAGGATAGTAGAGTCTGACCGAAAGGGGGAAACGCGATGAATACGTTAATTGCTTACTCGACCCGCTACGGGACGAGTGAGAAAGTTGCTCATTTGTTGGCCGAACGGCTTCCGGGAGACGTTCACATCCAAAATGTAGTCGAGCAGCCGGATGTCGAGTGGGAGACGGTCGACCATGTGATTGTCGGCAGCTCGATTCGGATGGGCAAAATTCAAGACGAGATGACGGCTTGGCTGCACAGGAACGAAACCCAACTGCTCAAACGACCGCTCGGCCTCTATTTATGTGCCGGTACGCCGACTGCGGCCGAACGGCAACGAGAACTCGAGGATGCTTATCGAGAAGTGTTGCGGGCACATGCTTATTTCGTCGAAGTCGTCGGCAACGGCTATGATTTCGAACGAATGGGCTTTCTCGACAAAGCCATCGTCCGCATGATGGCGAAACAGACGGTGAGTTCACTCAATTTAGATGAGGCGATGCTCGATGAACTCGTCGAGTCGGCTCAAGCGTCATTGCGTACGCGATCGGAAAACCCATAAGCGAATAAATCATGGGCCTCGATCGGGCTACTCGTGGAGATGAGTACATCTCCACTTTTTTGTTCGCCTTCAATCCGACGGAGCATGACGTTCGTCAGTTGCCCGCCGACTTTCAACGCGACCGGGGCCGAGTTACGGCAAATGACGTCCTCGATCGTGACGTGATCGGTCCGGTTATCGCCGCCGAACAGTTCGATGTCGGCCCGTCCCGAAGTAAACCCGCTCGCCGCAATCCGTTTCAAGCGGACGTTCCGAGACTTGTATTGAACGGCGAGCGCCGGATTTCCACGATAGTCATATTCAGGATTCCCAATCGCCGTGAACCCGTGAATGAACACGTCTTGATACGCTGATATGACGAGGCTACGCGCAGAAGACTTCTTATAAAGACTCGAACGGACCGGCTCCATCGAGACGAGGTTCGTCCCTGAAAGGAAGCGTGCCGTCTTCGACTGCGGATCATCAGCTAAGTGGTGGCTGATGTGCCGGAAGTTGAACGAGCGATTATCGTGATATGAGAAGTGTCCGAATATGTGGACGTCGTGAGCGGCTGAAGACGTCCCGTGCGCCTTCACTTCGACGCCCCCGAAGCAACCCTCGCTCATATTGTTGACGAGTGTGACATGGCGTGACCCGTCATCAATCTCGATTCCGTTCGAGTTCGAGAATCCATGGGCATGGGTGCGTCCGTGTGGATGATGACAATAGCAGTTCGTGATATAGATGGCGTCACTATGGTGGGTCGTGATGCCATCGTCGCCGTAATTCGTCGCCTCGCAATGATCGAGCCACACGTAGCGGCTGCCTTTTTTGGCGCGTAATCCGTCTCCCAAGTAATGATAGTGGGGTGCAGTGATATCAAAGGCATGCAGTCCCGCGTTTTTCGCCGTGACGTGATGGATCCAACCGAATTTGACGTGCGCGAACGTCAACGCGCTCGAAGCGGTATCGCCACTCGACGTCCGGTCGACGTCACCGAGGCGCTCCACGTTCCAGTCGAGCGTCAAATGTGCGACTTCGATATGGTGGTTGCCGGCGAAGGGAGTCGCATTTCGAAGTAATCGTCGATGTTTCGGGGCCCGGTCTGAGAGCTTGATGATCGTTTCCTGCTGGCCGGCCCCTTCGAGCACGCAGTTCGACGGGATACGTATGCCGCGGACGATATATACGCCGGCCGGCACGTGGACGTGGCGGCTCGACCTGAGGGCGAGCCGAAAAGCGAGCGTGCAATCCGTCTGCCCATCCCCGATGGCGCCATAATCGGTGACGTCGACGTGCTGACGCGTCATTTGTCTCAAGTTCAAGTGCTCGGCGTCGAGCCGGCGCATCCACACCGGGCGGACGATTCCTTCTACTATTTCAAGCGGCAACGAACTCGTCACTGGAACGATACGCTCCGTCATTGGCAAATGGGAGAGATAAGTTTTTGCTTGATCGGGATAGGCCATACGTCGAGTCGCCTCATGCCAATCGAGTGTTTCCGTCAGTAACTTATCAAGTGCCCAATTCGAATGCTGGGCGATCGTGGCGGCAATGTTCGAACGGTCAATGTATGCTGTCATATGGTTCATCCTCCTAGCGTTCACTACAATTGGATGTACCCGTTTTAGAAGTGTTTTTAGCAAACCGAAGTATTTAGTAGACAGAAGCATTTATCCATGGTATATTCTATATGTGCTTAATTAAGAATAGCTGGAAACATAATTCACAAAACGCTTTGGATTATTTTTCGTTTAAGATAATCCTAGAGGTTTGTGGTTTTTTATTGGTCAGTTTTTTCTAGTAAGGCACTACTAGAACGCACAGCGTTTATTTCAGGAGGGTTCATTATGAACACAGGTAAAGTAAAATGGTTTAACTCAGAAAAAGGTTACGGCTTCATCGAAATGGAAGGCGGAGACGACGTATTCGTACACTTCTCAGCAATCCAAGGCGACGGCTTCAAGACACTTGAAGAAGGCCAAGCAGTAACTTTCGAAATCACTGACGGAGCTCGTGGACCACAAGCTTCTAACGTTGAAAAAATCTAATCTTCCTTATCTCAAGGAATTTTATAACCTGCTCGCTTCGGCGAGCAGGTTTTTTGTTGTCCGCGTGTTTAATCACTTGCCCCAGGGGAATCAATATACGAGTGACTATCACAAGGAGGTTTTTCGGAATGGATGCAATGCAAACGGCCAAACAGATTTTAGATCATAGTAACGTAGGGACGATGGCGACGGTCTATAAAGGCAAGCCGCACAGCCGTTATATGACGTTTTTCCATGATGAACTGACACTCTACACGGCAACGTCGAAAGACACGGATAAAGTCGATGAATTAAAAAACAATCCGTATACGCATATTTTGATTGGTTATGACGGCGATGGTGTCGGGGATACGTATCTCGAGATTTTAGGCGAGACGAGTGTATCGGATGATGAATCGATGAAAGAAAAAGTATGGAACGAGAAACTCGAAGGCTGGTTCGATGGTCCGGACGATCCAAAACTCGTCATCTTGAAAATCGCGCCGCAGTCGATGCGCGTGATGAATAAAAAAGGACAGCCCCCTCAAGAAGTGAATTTGTAACTCAAACAAGGACGTCCCTCGCGGACGTCCTTTTCAAATTGACCAATTTCCAAAAAGTGACTGACCTGTGACGCACATATGAACGAAACGTGAACTCTTGCCCTAACTTATGTGAAAGTGTGAACATAGATGGTATATTGTGAATGTAATCACATATCAATCATCATTCACTCATTCAAAGGAGGAATTATCATGTTCATAAAATTTTGGCAGAACCACAACATCGCTACCGGTATTTTGACAGTCCTTCGTCTCTGGCTCGGCTATCACTGGCTCACAGCAGGCTGGGGCAAAATCACAGGTGGATTCGAGTCGGGTGGTTATCTTCAAAACGCAGCTTCCCTCGCCACGGGTGATCACCCAGCCGTTGCCGGTTGGTGGGCAGCATTTTTAGAGAACTTCGCCATCCCGAACGCGGCTTTGTTCGATGTGTTGATTCCTTACGGTGAGTTTCTCGTCGGTCTCGGGCTCTTGCTCGGTGCCCTCACACGTAGCGCCGCTTTCTTCGGTCTCGTCATGAACATGGCGTTCTTGCTCTCAGGTACGGTCAGCACGAACCCGACGATGTTAATCGTCTCAGTCCTCATCCTCGTCGCAGGCTACAATGCTGGTAAACTTGGCGTCGATGGATTGTTCCTTCGCAAGTTCGTGGAAACAAAAGTCATGCATCGTTCACCAAATCGTCAAATAGCGTAACGGATTTATGACGTTCTCCTGTGACAAACCTCACCACTTTCGGCTACGATGAACGTAGCATCGATTGAAAAGGAGAACGAATATGAACGCGACACATTTTAAATGGCTCGGATACACAGAAGGAGTGTCTTTCTTACTCTTGTTGCTCATCGCGATGCCGCTCAAGTATTTGGCGGGCATGCCGCTCGCTGTCAGTATCGTCGGCGCGGCCCATGGTTTCCTGTTCGTCGCTTACGTGGCGGCAGCCGTCTATATGGCATGGCGTTTCAACTGGGGCTTCAAAGTGTTAGTGCTCGCCGTCATGGCGTCGGTCATCCCACTCGGACCGTTCTTGTTAGAGAAACGAGTCCTCCCATCAACAGAAAAGACATCGAACTGAAACGTTCGATGTCTTTTTGTGTTCACTGATGCGCCGGAGCGCTTTGCGCATCGGCCAATACATCTGATTTTTCGGCAGCAATGTCGTGACGGATGCGGTGCATCGCGAACAACGTGATGGTGAGCAGGCAGACCATGCAAATAGAATAGAGGTATGCGACGGGCACCCATTCGCTCAATGCGCCGAATAAGATAAATCCGAGCGGTGTGATGCCCATAGCGAGTGCTTCGAGGACGCCCATGACACGACCGAGATAACTTGGTTCCGTGTTTGTCTGTAAATACAGTTGCATCGGGATGTTGACACGGAGAATGAAAAAGCCGCTCAATAAAGCGAAACTTGTGAATAAGACGATGGCCGGCGTGATTGTGAAGTCAAAATAGATGGGTATGGCCGGTGCAATAAAAAGACAACTCATGACAATGAGCGACGTGCGAACGGTCGCAAGGCGATACTTGATTGCAAAGACTGGTAACGCATGGGCGAGCGAGGCGACTAAAAAGCCGACAGCGAACATGCTCTCTAAAAAGCCGAACTGGAGGGGACTGACACCGATTTCTTGTAGGGCGGCAATCGGGAACAGCACTTCGGTGGCAACAAAAAAGAAATTGAGCAAGGCGGCCAAGAGGGTCAACGTCCAAAGTACGCGCTGGCGTTTCAAGTAGCGGAAGCCGGACCGGACGTCGTCCCATGTCGATTGGTCAGAAGAGATGCGTTCATGCGTTCGGAACGTGAGACGAGAAGCGACAAGGGCGGCGATAACAAACAAGAGGGATGAACTGAGTAGGAAGGCCGAGATCGGTAACAGTTTGAACAAGGCACCCGCTAACAATGGTGTACCGATGCTCGAAACGGAAATGACAGTTTGAATCAATGAGTTGGTGCGTTGAAGTTCTCCCTGATTGAACAAGAGCGGAATCGAACTCGACAACGTGACCGATAAGAAAGTCGAGACGATAGAGAGCAGACATGTGATAATCAAGAAAGCAGGTACGCCGAACGTCCAAACGAGACTCGCAATTCCAGCAACCAAAAATAATAAGGCGTTTACTGACTCCATCGTGATAATCACGCGTTTGCGATCCAGTTTGTCGGCGAATGCCCCGGCAAACGGAGATAATAAAACGCGGGGCACTGTGCCGGCGAGCAAGACGAGCGCGAACTGTAGTCCCGATCCAGATGTGGTCAGGACGGTCAATCCCGCGACAAACGTGAAAAGACTGGATGCAAACAACGACATGAACTTTCCGAGCAACAATACATACAAGTTCGATGAGGTGGTCGTCATATCGATTCTCCTTTATAGTCAAGTTCAACCTGATTTAACTTTATAATAAACGATGACAACCGATTTGTATACAATAAGTTCAATTAAATTTAACTTTTAAGAGGTGCCCCTATGATCGGACAACGAATAAAAACGTTACGAAAAGAAAAAAAGTTGACGCAAAGTCAACTGGCCGAAGGCATCATCACAAAATCGATGCTCAGTATGATTGAAAATGGAAAAGCGGAGGCGTCGATGCGCAGTCTTCGGGAACTCGCGAAACGGTTGGACGTGTCGTTACAGTCATTGCTCGTCGATCCGCGCGAGGCAGACTTGCAGAAAATCGTCGAAGAAATTGAATATATGCAAGGGAGTCTCAACTCATGGGAAGATGCAGCCGTTCAGAAGGCGCTCGTACCTTATTTGGACGTGGAGATGAACTCGGTGTGGCAAGGGAAGGCGTACACGTTACTCGCGGACAGTTTCTTCAATCGTGGGGACCAACGACAACTGTTGGAGTGGTACGACCGGGCAATCGCGGTGTTCGAGCGGCTCGAGGAGAAAGAAGAATTGATTATGGCTCGCATCAGCCAAGCGTTTTATCTGCTCATGTGGAATCGATTTGATGAGGCGATTGAGCGTATCGATACGATTGAGTTGATTGATTCGAGAAGGATGAAGACGAAGACGCACGTCGAATTCAGCATGTTGATGGTGTTTCGTAATATGTTGTATGACGATGATTTACCAGGCGCGATTCGTCGTCTCGAAGATACGCTTGATTACATGAAACGAACGAAAATGTACTATCGGGTCGACGATGTATATCGAACGATCGCCATTTGCGCCCTATATTTAAAAGATGAAGCAGCGATTGTCGATGCGCTACAAAAAGCGAAACAATACACGAATTTCACAAACGATGTGACGATGAAAATACGACTAGCGATGACAGAAGCGCTCTATGCGATTGAATATCGGAAGACGGATCTTCTACAGCAACAGATTGCTGTCATGAACCAGCTGCTAGAAGGAAATACAGAATTCATCGCAGCGTTCGAGATGAGTAAAGGTGTCTATTTCGCGCTGACTGGTAAGATAGAGGCAGCCCGGAAATCGTTTTTGAAACTGTTGGAGCATCATGATCAATGGGCGAAGCATGGGTTTGTCGATCAAGCGATTTACTTTGAAGGGCTGTTAATTGGAACGAGTCACGGGTGTGGGGATGAATGGGTCCCGTTGATCGAACGAGAAGTGGGTCTGTTCCCGGAAGGTCGTTTCCGCAGCCATCTGATGTCGCTCATCAAAAAAATCAAGGGCTGAAGCGTCAGCCCTTGAACGTTTGAATGAGTGTCCCTTTGCCGTCCTCGACTTGAATCGAGGCGTGGGCACCGTTGATGAGTGTCATTTGCGGCGGGACGTGCCCGCAGTCGATATCGTAAATGACAGGGACGTCGAGCAAGTACTGCAGTTCCGCATACACGTCTTCTGCCGTGTAGCCTTGGACGGGCTGTTGGGCCGCGCTACGCCCGAACAGAATGCCAGACGTATGATTGAACCAACCGGCCCACTTCATTTGAAGCAGGGTCCGTTTGAGTGCCGGGACATCGAGCTCGGCGTTTTCGAAATACCAAAGGATCGGCTCCCCGTTCAAATGGGTCTGTTGGAACGTGGCGACGTCGCCGTACGGTGTACCAATCGTATGCATCAGGACATCGATACAGCCGCCGAGCAGTCGTCCGGTCGCTTCTGTCCCGCCGAGTGATTTCCACTCCGTCGGTTCGGTCAAATGATAGACGTGCGGGCTCGGGTTCTCATGTTGCCACTCTTTTTGGAACTGTTCCGAGGCGAGCTGGATGACCGTCTCGCCTTCTTTCGCTGAAACGACGTCGAGCCAACGTGAGCTCGTCGCATCCCATTCTTCGCCGCGCAGGTCGACGAGGTTCGTCCCGTGAGCAGAGGCGATGCCGGTCTTGAGCGTATACACGAATAGGAATAAGCTGACGTCCGAATAGCCGAGCATCCATTTCGGCGGGAGCGCGTCCCAGTCAATCGCGTCTAGCAACTCAATCAAAAGGACGCCGCCCCATGGCGGGATAATTAAATCGATGGCGTCATCGTGGAACAAACGCGTCAATTCATCGGCCCGGACTTTTGCCGGTGCCGATTTTGCTTTGTCTTGCGTCCAGACCGATGGCTCGAATTGGAGCGTGAACCCATGGCGGGTGAATGTCGCCTCGGCCTCATGGAGCAGTCCATGTAATTCAGCGGGAACACCCGATGAAGGGGCCGTCACACCGAAGTGATGTCCGGTCAATTGTGGATAACGAATCATGTGAGCCTCCTGTGGATAAGTGATAGATGGGAATGCGGGAACGGGTTATCCACATGTGGACAATTATTTTTGACGCATACGTTCTGCGTGTTGGATGCCCCAAGCGTTCATCGTCTCGAGCACCGGAATCAACGTCTTCCCATACTCGCTCAAGCGATAGTCCACACGAGGCGGAACTTCGGGATAGACGGTGCGGATGATGATGTCTTGCTCCTCTAAATCGCGAAGCTGTGCCGTCAAAATCTTTTGACTGATATTTGGGAGCGAGCGTTTCAATTCGCTGAACCGCAACGTGTCTTCGTTGATGAGTGCGAGTAAAATCGATGGTTTCCATTTTCCCGTGATCATCTCGAGTGCGGTATCGACCTCACAGCTTGAAATCAGTGGCATCTGCCTCACTCCTCTCTAAGTATCCTTTTGGTAACTATACCACCTTTTTGTGCCGTCTTCTGCCGCTCCCACTTAGCGGGTATACTGAGGATAGAGGTGATCAACTATGAAATTGACAAACATACAACTCGGCGCCGTCACGTTGCGCGTCCATGATTTAAAAATGATGAAAACGTATTATGAACGCGTCATCGGCATGGATGTACTGGAGACGACAGAAAATCGCGTCATGCTCGGTGCGCCAAATACGCCGCTCGTTATCTTACATGAAGTGAGCGGCGTGCGTTCCAATCCACGAACAGCCGGCTTGTTCCATATGGCCATTTTATTGCCGGACCGTGTCGAACTCGGACGGATTCTTCGTCATTTGATTGAGCAACGGATTGAAGTCGGCCAAGGTGATCATTTGGTCAGCGAGGCGTTTTATTTGAGCGACCCGGAAGGAAACGGCATCGAGCTCTACGCGGATCGTCCCCGGGAGCAGTGGGAATATGAAGCGAACGGTCATGTGAAGATGTCGACGGACCCGGTTGAATATGAATCGATGCTCGAGGCGGCGGCCGACCGTCCGTTCACGGGCCTTCCGAACGGGACGACGATGGGGCATGTCCACTTCAAAGTACGTTCCCTAGAAGCGGCAAAATTATTCTATCAAGATCGTCTCGGTTTCACGGTGACGACCGATTCGTATCCAGGCGCCTTATTTTTAGCGGCCGACGGGTATCATCACCATATCGGGACGAACGTCTGGGCCCGGCCGAGCCAGGCGATGGGACAAGAGGCTGGTCTGGAGGCGTGGACGCTTTTGGTCGACGCAGAGACGAACCGCGCGCTTGGCGGGACGACACCGGAATGGTCGCTCACCGACGATGATGGCATCAAGGTAAATATAAAAAGCGTGGACTAATTGTCCGCGCTTTTTTAGCGTGCTGAAATTTTCTTTTGACTCGAATCAAACGAGAGGCGAATGCCGCGTTTTTGATACGCTTGTTCGACACGTTTTGAATTGATACTGAGCTCAAGATGAGCGAGTTTCAAGTGTTCGAGTTCTGGCACCGTGACATCGAGACGGACGAGCTCCATGTTGCGCTCGGCCTTTTTACGTGTGCGTCTCAAGTTACGGGGCACTTCTTCTGACGTCAGTGCCGCGATCGTTTCATTGATTAATTGTCGTTTGTCGCCTTTGACGCTTAGCGCCGTATAGAGCTTATCAAGCGAACCAAAGCGTTTGATCAACTGGACCGATTGGCTTTCGTCCAATCCGGCCACAGGCGGGATCCCGTCTGAACGGTCTCCTGTCAATGCTTTGACTGCTGAGAGCTGTTTTGGCTTCAATCCTTCGTACAACGCCGCAATCTCCTCAGGACGAATCTCGAGATGTCGCTTGAGCGGGAGCGGGCGATTGTCTTTGATGTCGCAACGAGCCTGCATTTGTTGCAACTCTTGCGTTTGAAGCCAAACGGTGATGCGTGGGCTCACGAGCTGAAGCAAGTCCTTGTCTTTCGTCATGATGACGACAGGAGCGCTACAGCTAAACTTCCGAGCGATATGAGCGATCAAATCTTCTCCTTCATAGCCTTCGACTTGATATTGCGGAATCCCGCTATCTTCAAGCAATTGGCGCATGAGTTCCATTTGAGCTTTCAACTCGGGTGGTGTCTGGCGGCGACGGCGTTTATAGCCTGGATAAAGCTCGCGGCGCCATAATGTTTCACGTGAGACGTCCCACACGACGACAAAATGAGTCGGACGATGTCTACGTAGAATCGTCCGGATGAGGCCGGTCATACCGATGACGGCACTCCGATCGTTTTTAGATACCTCGCGTCCTTTTTTCGTTCGGCTCGCGGCGGCACCGTAATAGGCACTGGCCAGCATGGAGTTTCCGTCAATTAAAAATAGTTTACGTTCCATGCGTAACCTTCTTTCTGTAGTTGTTGGACCGAACATTCATGAACTGTTCGGTGATGTTGTGTCAATGAGTGACACGCACTCAAATAAGCAACATATGTGCAGTATATCACGACAAGGTCTGAAAATATAGCGACAGTTCGGACCGCCTACGAAAAGCCCTCCCCGATTTTTCGGGGAGGGCTTTTCGTAGGCGGTCAGTCGAGTTCAGGTTGAATCTCGTCTTTATGAGCCAAAATCAAATCGACGAAAACGATACGGTGATTGTCGATTTCACGAACAATCAGCTCATGTTCGCCCGGTAAGACGAAGCGTTCTCCAGTACGTGCATTCGCTTTTTGTGATAAGACGAAGCCGCCGATCGTATCGACATCATCCTCGATTTCGATGCCGAACCGTTCTTCGATCTCTTGCGTCAAGACGAGACCGGACAGGCGATAATGCCCGGGTGTGACTTCGGTGATCTCAGCTTGCTCGTCACGGTCGAATTCATCACGAATCTCCCCAACGATTTCCTCGAGGATATCTTCAATCGTGAGAAGTCCCGCCGTACCCCCATACTCGTCGATGACGAGACACATCATCGTCCGCGCGTTCTGCATTTTCACCATCGCCTCTTGAAGCGGCGTGAACTCCGTCACGAGCGGGAGTTGATGGATGAACGATTCGAACGGGGCGTCGCTCTTGACGAGTTGAGCGGTGAATAGCTGCTTGGCGTTAATAAAGCCAAGCACATCATCGCGGTCACCGTCACGGGTGACCGGATAGCGCGTATATTGGTGCTCTTGGACGGTAGCGATAATCGTCTCAATCGAGTCTTCTTCGTCGATGGTCACCATGTTCATCCGTGGGACCATCGCGTCTTTGGCGACACGTTCGTCGAAAGAGAAGATATTTTGAACGTAGGCGAGCTCATTCTCGTTAATTTCTCCACTGCGGAAACTCTCGGTCATGATGATTTTGAGTTCTTCTTCCGAGTGCGCCGTCTCCTGTGCCGTCGTCTGCACGCCGAACAAGCGAAGTGTCAGCCGGGCTGTGCCGTTTAGCACGTGGATGAACGGATACAATAATTTCGTGAAGAAATAAAGCGGTCGGGCGACGAGCAGTGTCAAGCGCTCGGCTTCGTGTACGGCCAGTGTTTTCGGGACCAGTTCCCCGATGACGACGTGCAAGAAGGCAATCAGTAAGAAGGCAATCAAAAAGGATAGGATGGTCGCGAGCGACGTCGATACGTTCAAACGGTCGACAAGCGGTTGAATCATCCCTTCGATTTGATCCGCACCAATCCAACCGAGACCGAGTGCGGCGAGCGTGATACCGAACTGTGAAGCCGATAGCGAGTCATCAAGATTTTCAATCACCTTTTTGGCGACGGAGGCCCGTTTGTTTCCCTCGAGCACGAGTTGGTCAAGACGGGCGCCGCGCACTTTAACAATCGAGAATTCAGCCGCCACAAAAAAGGCGGTCATGAAAATGAGCAGGGCGACGATCAATAAGCTGAATAACATGGGACTGTCCAAAAATTCCCCCAAAAATCGGGGAGTCACCTCCATTAGAGTAAGTTGTATGTCGTTCAGGAGAATCCCTGAAAACGAATAGTTTGTTTCAGTATAGTAGATTTGCCACAAATATTCAAAAAACAGCCTAAAAGGTTTCACGAAGAGGGGAATGAGGGAACTACAAATCGAGAAGAGACGAAGGAGGAATTGATATGGCTAACTATCCAGAACTGAAAGGCAAAGTCGCAGTCATCACCGGCAGTTCGAAAGGACTCGGTCGAGCGATTGCAGAGCGTTACGCAAAAGAAGGGGTCCATGTCATCCTGAACTATCGCAGCAGTGAAGACGAGATGAAGAAAGTGATTCAAGGAATCGAAGAGGCTGGCGGCAAGGCAGTCGCGGTGAAAGGTGACGTCGCGGAAGAAGGACTCGCCGAGAAGATGATTGAAACGGCCGTGTCCGAGTTCGGGAAGATGGACATCTTCGTCAATAATGCAGGGGTGCAGGTCGAAGCAAAAACGCATGAGATGGAACTCGACAACTGGAAGAAAATCATCGACACGAACTTGACTGGAACGTTCCTTGGTGTGCGGGCCGCTCTCAAATATTTTGTGGAGCACAAAATCCAAGGGAACATCATCAACATGTCGTCGGTGCATGAAGTGATTCCGCGTCCTGGTTATACCCATTACGCAGCGAGTAAGGGTGGCGTCAAGATGTTCACGAAATCGGTCGCGCTCGAGTACGCACCGAACAAGATCCGTGTCAACGGCATCGCGCCGGGCGCGATCGACACACCAATCAACGAAGAGACAATGCAAGACCCGGAAGAGAAAAAAGGACTTGAGGCACTTATCCCGACGCATGAGATCGGGCGTCCTGAACAGATTGCGGCCGTGGCGGCCTGGCTTGCTTCTGACGAGTCGTCGTACGTCACAGGCGCGACGATTTTCGCGGATGGCGGTCTATCGCTGTACCCGGCTTTCGGACCTGAAAATAAAGTACAATGACGAAAGAGGCTGGGACATAACTAGCCGGCTTTAAAGCTTTTTAATAAAAAGAGGGGTCCGGTCACCGATTTTCGGTGGCCGGACCCCTTCT
>NZ_JACSLC010000016.1:0-63092 GCF_018617905.1 Exiguobacterium sp. s40
GGCTGAAGGACAAGGAAAACAGATGAGCGTCATCCCAAACGGGACGACGCTCATCTGTTCAAAATCATTTGAAGTTTTTCAGTGCCCTCTATGCCAGAATGGTGTTTTCTTTGCATTGAGATGGATGAATTCGGGGAATGGAATGATGAGACGCGTTTGAAAGGAGATTGGAACATGAAATTGATTGCCATCGATTTAGACGGGACGTTATTGTCTCGAACTGGTGTCATCACAGAAACGAACCAAGACGCAATCCGGCGTCGCCAAGCCGAGGGAGATTTGGTCGCCATCTCTTCGGGCCGATCGATTCACGATATCGAAGAGTTGCTGCGACGGAGCAGATTGACTTGTCCAATCTTGTCCGGGAACGGGGCAATCGCTTTCTATGAGAACGAACGCATTTATTACCACGCGCTCCCGAAAGACGTCGTACAGGAGTTGTGGGATGTGGCCCATGAGCACGGAGCGTATGTCGAATTTTATACGAATGCCGGGGTGAAAGTACTCCGTTCGGGTACCGATTTACTGAAGGGCGAGTTGGATGAGGTGTTGCCGCACGACCAATCGTTCACACGAGAATGGGGCGAGCGGGAGATTGAGATTCAAAACGAACAGTTCGGGCTGACCTATGTTGATGCGATCGAGGACATCGACTTTGAGGCCGACGAAGTGTACAAAGTCTTTGTCTATTCATTCGATCGGCGCAAACTGCACGAGCTCCGGAAACTGTATGAGCCTCGGACCGACATTTTGATCACGACGGCAGGCTGGACAAAAATCGAGATCGGTCATCCGAATGCGAGCAAAGGGATGGCCTTGACGCAGTTGGCAGAGCATCACGGCATTCCACAAGCGGATATTGTGGCCATCGGGGACAATTTGAACGACATCTCGATGTTCGAAGTGGCGGAAACGAGGATTGCGATGGGGAACGCCGTCGATCCGTTGAAAGACATCAGCACCCATATCACGAAGGATGTTGAGGACGATGGCGTCGCCTATGCGCTCGACCATTATATCGACGACTAAATTTTGAAGAAATGGTGAACAGGGATTCGATGTCACGTAAAACGGTTAATGTATTAGTGTAGTCCTCATTCAACGTGTTGAGCTGAAAGGGGGCAACGGATGAAACGAAGATTCAATCGTTGTTTGACTGAGGCCGGCTCGGTGAAACGAGAGACAAGTTGGTTGAAAGACCGGCGGACTAGGTGATCTCCTGATTCAAACTGTCGTCCACCTGACCTCGCGCGAGAGGTGAGGGGCAGACAAAAAGGATATGTGGGAGGCAAAACGTCTAGGAAGCTCGGTGTTTCAAAACAGGTGGGCATGATGAGGTTCATGATGGATCTCAACCTTATTACGTCGAAACGCAGTTATGGCCGTTTTGGAGGCAATGTCTCTGTGCAGGGCCAGATTGATGTTCAGACGAACGAATGCTCCGAAATCACGTTCTGAACCGCGTCCATTTTCTAGCACGTATCGATTGATTGCACGGGACGGTCGACTGGGAACTTTCTCGGTCGGATGAAAGTCCGCTCTACTAGAATCGCTCACCGTTAAGCGCCACGATACGTGGCGCTTTTTCTTATGGGGCGAACGTGGCGACCCGATCCGGTTGTTTGCCATCTGCTCGTTCAAACTTCACACGATGGCCGTCTGCGGCCTGTTCGACCTGAAACGTGTAAGCGACGCCAGGTTCGTCTTCGAACGTCACATCATAGACGTAGCCGCTTAAGGAAAGGGTACCGTCAATCGAATAGGTTTCCGCCGAAATGTTATAATGAGTCGCAAGGTACTGCTCTAAGGCACGTTCGCGTTCTTTAATTTCGGTCGAGTAGCGGACGTAGAGGAAAGTAGCGGCCGTGATGGTGACGACGAGGGTGAATCGGAGAATCGTCTCCCAGTTTCGTTTTGGCATGAGCGCGTCTCCTTTCCATATCTGTAAATAAGAATTTCAAAATATTTTACGAAAAATTCTGACAAATTACAAGAAAAAAATGTAGAGGAGTGACGACATGCCGAAAATATATTGGCTCGGGACGTTCGTGAGCGGATTGATCCTCATGATGATGGGGGAAACGGATGCTGTCCCACGTATCGTGCCCTATTTTTTGATGGCGCTTGGCGTGACGGGCTTTCTTGTCCAAGCTTGGTTCGAACAAAAACGACGCCGCTAAGGGCGTCGTTTTTGATTAAATCGATTCGAGCAACTGATTCAACAATGTGTCGATGTCTGCTTGGAGCGCATCGGCTTGTTGCTGCAACGTCATTAATTCTTTTAAATCGTTCGTCTCATTCATCTGGTGCAGGAGTGCTTGATGTGATGCTTCGAGCTCGGTCAGGCGAGCTTCATCAACTGAGGTGTCGCGAGTCGTTTCTTGCTTCGGTTTCACGAGTTTCGGTTTAGGAACGGCGACCTCTGTGTTCATTTCATGTTGCCGTTTCTCGAGCGCATACGACACGTTTCCCGGGAAATGTGTCGCTGTCCCATCAAGCCAATACGTGATCGGGAACAGCTTGCTCAAGAAGTAGCGGTCGTGTGAGACGGCGACGAGCGTGCCGGTAAAACGGTCGAGTGCGTCTTCGAGTGCCTCACGCGCTTCGATGTCGAGATGGTTCGTCGGTTCGTCTAACACGAGCACGTTGATGTCCTCGTGCATGAGGATGGCGAGCATGAGCCGCATCTTCTCACCGCCGCTCAAATCTTTGACCGGTTTGAAGACGCTCGCGCCATAGAAGAGGAATTGGGCCAGCAATTGACGGGCCTTCCCTTCATCGACAGCGATGCGGTCACGGAACGCCTCGATAAGCCGATGGGAGTCATCAAAGTCGATGTGTTGGGACAAGTAGCCGATTTGGGCCCGTTCCGCTCGTCGCACCTCGCCTGTCGCCGGTTCGAGGTGACCGAGCAATACTTTCAACAGGGTCGACTTGCCGCTCCCATTTGGGCCGACGATGGCGATGCGTTCGCCATGACCGGCGTAGAACGAGACGTGTTCGAAGACGGTCCGGTCGTAAGTGACCGTCACGTCGGTCGCCTCGAACACATCGCGTCCGGTCCGCCCCTGAGCCGTGAACTGAATGTCCGGTTGAACGGCCTCGAGTCGTGGTTTTTTGATCGTCTCGATGCGGGCGAGCGCTTTCTCCATCGATTTGGCGCGCCGATAAAACTTCTCGTTCGGTGGATTGCCTTCGTTCGCCCACTGTCTTAGCTGTCGAATCGTTTCCTTCATCTTCTTGATTTTCTTTTGTTGCTCCGTATAGGCATGGAATTGATCGAGCAACTTCTTTTCTTTTTGGGCGACGAACGCGCTGTAGTTGCCATCAAAACTAGCCAACTCCCCGTCCTCACATTCGACGATGCGTGTGGCGACGGCGTCGAGAAACACGCGGTCGTGTGAGACGAGGAGAAGCGTGGACGGACTGTCACGCAGGAATGACTCGAGCCAAGTCATCGCTTCTAAATCGAGATGGTTCGTCGGTTCGTCGAGGATGAGCAGTTCCGGCTCTTGGAGCAACGCCAAGGCGAGCCCGACTTTGGTCCGTTCTCCGCCGCTGAGTGTGTCGAATGGGCGGTCGACGAAACTTGTGAGCCGTAATCCATCGATCATCGCATTCACTTTCGAATCGATGGCATAGCCGCCGCCGTTCTCATAGCGCATCTGCAGGGCGCCGTACGTCTCGAGGAGTGAGTCGATGTCGTCACTTGAGATCATCTGTTCCTCGAGTCGTCGCATCTCGTCACCGAGTCTCGTCAACTCGGCGAACGCGGTATAGAGTACGTCTCGCCCTGATTTACCGGGATGGGCAGGAATCTGGGCCAAATAGCCAATCGTCAGCCGTTGTTTTCGATAGATCGTCCCTTCGTCGGGCGAATCGGCGCCGACGATGAGGTGTAGGAGTGTTGTCTTGCCGCTCCCGTTCCGTCCGACGAGCCCGATTCGCTCGCCTGCGTTTACCTGAAGATTGGCATCGATTAAGACGGCGTGGCCGCCGAATTGTTTTTGAATATGTTGTAATTCGATTAACATAGATGGTTCCTCCTAAAGTAGAGGCCTATCAAAAAAACCGAGCGCAAAGAAGCGCTCGGCAAGAAAGAGAGGCGCTTTGTCGTATTTCAGCAATGTCTAAAAAAGGACAGACGGGTCCTGTGGTTACGCGACATCGTGAAAAATCGCACGCAAAATGTACAAATGTTCTGTTGACCAATGCGTACGTCCGACAAAGTTCACCTTTCTCCCTCCTTTCTATCATCATTACGCTCATTGTAAGCGATTTCGGTCAGTTCGACAACTAGAGAGACAGGAATTTCAGGAAACGGTGTCGTATTGTTTAGGCATCAGAAAGGAGAGACGCTATGCGCAAGGAATGGCTCGGTGCTATCAGTTTAACGCTCGCCGCCAGCATTTGGGGCGGGATGTACGTCGTCAGTAAGTATGCGCTCGGCTATATCGAACCGTTCACGCTCGTCTGGATGCGTTACGCCGTCGCTTTTGTCGTCCTGTTTATAATGTGGTGGGCGTTCGGACGCGAGCAGATTGCCAGGGGCGCCTGGAAGTGGATTGCGCTCGTCGGAGTCGTCGGCTATGTCGCCTCGATTTCCTTTCAATTTATCGGCACGAAACTCTCAAATGCCCATACCGGATCGCTTGTGACGGCGGCGACGCCGGCGTTCATGGTGATCTTCGCCCGGTTGATCTTGAAAGAGCGGCTCACACCTGTCAAAATCGGGTCACTTCTGTTGGCGTCGCTCGGGGTCATCATCGTCGTCGGCTGGCACGTCGAAGGCACGTATTTCATCGGTAGTCTCGTCTTGGTCGGTGCCGCCATCACGTGGGCGCTCATGTCCATCTATGTGAAAATCGCTTCCGAGACGATGTCGTCGTTAACGATCACGACGTTCGCCATCGGCATCGCCTTCGTATTGATGACGCCGCTCATGGGAATGGAAGTGGCTGCATCCGGTTTACCGGATATGACCACGGTGTTGTGGCTCAGCGTGTTATACGTTGGCATCATTTCGACGGCCGGGGCGTTCTTCTTTTGGAACAAAGGGATCGAACTCATGGATGCGAGCGTCGGGTCGCTGTTTTTCTTCTTCCAACCGCTCGTCGGGGGTTACCTCGGCTGGCTCGTCCTCGACGAACGGCTCGACCGCAACTTCTTCATCGGTGCCGCCTGCATCATCACGGCCGTCACCTGGTCGACACTCACCGAACGACGGCAAAAGCGTGTCCGCGAGACACGTCAAGCTGAGGAGCGCCATATCTTATAACCAAAGACGACCGACCCGCTCTGGGCCGATCGTCTTTTTAAAATCCGTGATGATCGAGTTTGTCTTCGTCGCGCTTCATCTCGAGTTCGAGCCGCTGAATCGCGAGTTTCTCTTGCTCGATTTTGAGTCGAAGTTCTTCTAAACGCGCCTTCCGTGTCTTGTTGAACGTGTCTGCGGCGATGGACACGACGACGATGACCATGATGTAGAAAAAGAAATCCATTTGATACGCCTCCTTTTAGTGTGAGCCGAACAAATCCGTCACCAGCTGTTGTGTGAGGAGCGCCTCACGACCGTCCGTCATGATGGCCGTATCGTCGGTCAACGCCGAGATAAAGTGGTCGATCGCTCCTTGAAAGCCTCGTTGAGTCAAGAGTGTGTCCCATGACCCGAACGTCTTCGTCGAATGGGCGCCGTGCTCGAAGCGCTGAAGCGTCACCATCTCATCGACCGTCACGCGAAGTCCGTCCCGGATGGCGCTCAGCCCTTCGTGATTGGTCCCGGCCTTGCGGTGCATCGATGTCGTGTGCAGTCCGTATTCGTCTTGCCAGACGTGGCGGGCGAAATGAAGCTCGTTCGCTTCGGTCTTCTCCAAATGCCCTGTGACTAGACGCAACTCGCTTCCGGTGAGATACCGGATCGTGTCGACGACGTGTAAATAATCGTCGAGCAACGTGAACTGATAGTCGTGGCCGCGCAAACCGTCCCCGCGATGCTTGACGAAGTCGAGCGTGCGGAACGGAGCGGCTTCTTTCACGTGCTGATACATCGGGGCGAAGCGGCGATTGAAACCGACCATGAGCTTCCGGTTCGTCTGCTCGGCCAGCTCGACGAGACGTTCCGCCTGTTCGATTGTCGCAGCGAGTGGTTTATCGACATACACATCGACACCGTGTGCGAGCAGATAGGAGACGACGTCGAAATGCGTCTCGGTCGAACTGTGGACGAACGCCGCATCGACGGACGCCGCAAGCTCGGGAAGTCCTGTGAATGACTCCATCCGATGGGCCCGACAGATCGCGTCGCGTTTGGCGACGGTCGGAGAATAGGCACCGATCAGTTCGAACGATGTGCTGTTCGATAAAATCGGTAAGTACGCTTTCTGAGCGATGCCGCCGAGACCGACGACACCAATTTTAGGCTGACGCATATGTACCACTCCTTTTCTATCATCATAACGAAAAAAGAACCGAATGACACGTACGCGCGGTGCGTCAGGTCATTCGGTTCTTGCTTATAAGCTGGCAATGAGGACGATGTCGCCCTCGGGTGCCGTGTTACCGCGTTCGGGTTCTTTCGTGACAGCGACGGTATCCCAGTCCGTCTCCGATTCAGTCGAATCGAGTGTATAGATGACGGTCCCGTTGCCTTTAGCATCCGTCACGAACGCCCCGGTCGGAATCGGGGAGTCGTCTTTTATGAGCCAAACTTGATATACCTCGTTCGCTTCGAGCGCATCGAGTCCGTTCGTTTGGACGATGAGCTGGCGCTGGCCGTCCTGTTCGGCGAGGTAAGCCACGCCTTCCGATTCGCCTTCGAGCGGGACGGTCTCGGTCAAGGCGATGCCGCTCGGGTCATCTTGGTTCAATAGCAGGTAGCCGTTCCCGATCAAGGAGAGCATGAGTGCGGCTGCGAGAGCGAGCGCTCCCCAGGGCGTCTTCTGGTTCTTCTTCTTGGCAGTGAACGGTGTGATCGGGGTCGGTTCGTCTGGTTTCGACGCTGTCTCCGTATCGTCTTCTGCGAACACGTTGTCGAGGATGCGTGCCTTCATCCCGCTCGGTGGTTCAGCCGGTTCAGAGAGGAACGCGACGCCGCCGACGAGGGCCTCGAGTTGTTCGAGCTCTTCTTGACACGATTGACATGTCGCGAGATGCGCTTCGAACCGGATGCGTTCGTCTTCCGTCAAATGCTGGTTGAAATAATCAATCAATTGGTCACAAGCGTTCATCGTTCCACCTCCTTATCGATCAAATCATGGGATAGATGCCTTCGTAACTGTTTCAACGCTAATCGAATCCTTCCTTTTACGGTGCCGAGCGGGATGCCACACGCATCGGCGATCTTTTGTTGGCTGAGCCCTTGGAAATACATGAGACGGACGACTTGTTGTTGCTCGACCGGAAGCTCGGCCATCGCCGTCTCGATTTGCGTTCGCTCTTCTTGCCATTCGACCTCGGTCTCGACGGACGGGGCCGGGGCCGGGATGGCTTCAGCGTAAGACTCGTCTAGTTGCAGGTCGGGTTTTCGTTTGCGAATCAAGTCGATCGTGACGTGACGGCTCATCGTGAACAGCCACGATTTGAATTTTCCTTTTGAGTCATCATATACGCCGCCGCGCCATAGTTTGATGAATACTTCCTGCATCGCTTCTTCGGCGAGGTCGCGGTCTTTCGTCAACTGCATGACAAAGGCATACAGGATTCGTTCATAGCGATCATAAAGTGCCTCGAGCGCTTGTTTGTCTTTTTGCCTGACGCGCTCGTACAATTCAATATCAGTCATGGCTGTCTCCTTTATCCATAAGGGAATCCCTTGTATTGATCTAACGGATGAAACCGTGAAATGGATGCCTATTTGAGGTGACTATTTTGTGAACGGTCGTTATGTAGTCCCGTGTTTAACGGGAGCATGTCGATGTCGCGTCGCCGAGTCGGTGAAAGAGTTTCAAATTCAAGGCACAGAGCAGTCGATACGTCACGTAACTAAACAGCATTGCTGTGAGGAATGTGATGAGAAGCGCAAATCCGTTCGGGAGCCATTGTTGCCAAAATGAATATGTCCGTATGCCGAACAAAAAGGCGAAGACAAGTCCGAACCCGATCACGATTCCGCTATACTGACAGTAGTAGCGGCTTAAACGATTTTTCATGTTGCACGTCCTTTCTCCTTTTACTATACGAGAAGGGGTATGGCGACACAAGGAGGATGACGATGAAACGATTTACAAAGGAAGGACGGACGCTCATCTGTTTTGATTTCGACGAGACGTACTTCCCGCATGCTTGTTCCGCAAAGCAGTTGGAGCACTTGCGGCAACTCGAAGATTTTCTCGATCATCATTCACATCGCTTATCGACGATGTGGGTGACGGGGAGTTCGCTCGAGACGATTATGGAGAAAGTGAAGCGGGCCGAGATGCGTTACTTCCCACATCGAATCGCGGTGAGTCTCGGGACAGAGCTGTATCAAGTGACGGCGTCCGGACAACTGGAGCTTGATCCCGGTTATTCGTCACGGTTTCCCGATGATTTTTCAGACCGCGTCACCCAAGTCGTCGACAGGCTAGGGCGAACACTCACGATTGAACCACAGACGAATCTTGGCACAAGCGGCTGGATGCACAATTATTATTACTTCGGCAAGAGCGCACAGGAGCTCGAGCATATTCGTTCGAGTGCCGGTGACTTCGGAATCGCGGTCAACGTCAGTCGTTGCAACCCGCTCGCCGGGGATCCGGCAGACGCCTACGATATTGATTTCATCCCACGAGGGGCGGGGAAAGTCGCTGCAGTCGACTACGTGTGCGACCGATATACGTTTCAAACCGAGCACGCCTACGCGTTCGGGGACAGTGGGAACGATTTAGGAATGTTGGGGTATGTCGGTAACGGCTATGTGCTTGGCAACGGGACGGAAGAAGCCAAACGAGAACATGGTCGTGTCACCGAGGGCATGTATGCGGATGGGATTCTAGAAGTGTTGCATCGAGCGATGCGATAGACGAACTCAAGCGCTGGCAACTAGACGTAGCGCTGCGGTCTCCACCCGCTCGAACAAATGAGTTTTCAGCCGGTGGGTCGTCAAATCGAGCGGGAGACGCTGCTTCCAAAGCTCGGTGAACACCTCGAATAGGACGGCCTCGGCCCAGTCGGCTCGCGTCGTCAAGCGGTGGGTGAGCGAATATAAGATGCGCTCATAGCGGTCGTACAGCAGTTCGAGCGCGGAAGTGTCGCGGTTTAACAATCGTGCGTATAAATCGTGATCGGATATGAATGACATGGTGAACTCCTTTAAGAATGAGACTATCTCGGGTTAAGTTGCGGGAAAATGACGGAACCTTCTTATTTCTCTTATAAGGTGAGCGTAAACGGTTACTTGCTGATTCGAGCACATTCAAAAAACACCCGAGGTCCGCGTCTAGCGGCCAGGCGGGTGTTTTTGGGTTAAAACGACGTATAGCAGTGAGGGCATGTCTGGGTGTTCCCACCGGACCGTTTGAACGTTTTCTTACAGTTCGGACACGTGACGGTCTCGGTGTCTTGGCCGAACAGGCTGCCGCGGTTGAATAAGACATTTCGCAAATTTGGCAAGGCTTTGGCGGTATAAATCATGGAGATGAATAGGACGATGGCCAAAACGGCCAACATGACATATGTCATAACGGGCGTACTCCTTTCGCAAAAGATTCATTTCTTCTAGCATACGGCAAATCGCTCAAACGCACACCTCTAGACTGGAATTACGAACAAATGTTCGATATAATAAAGGTGACAAAAGGAGGGAGATCAGATGAGGCAAGAGGTCATGCGTTGGATGCGGAACGGACAAGTCGTAGAAATGGTGTATATCGATCGGAACGGGGTCATTTCAAAGCGACGCGTCAAACTGATGAAGCTGCAAGGCGATCGACTTGTCGCATGGGATATACGCAAGAAGGCCCGTCGGACATTTTGTATGGAACGTGTCCTCGCCTGTCTCCCGACGATCGAACGAGATTCAGGACGAGAGGAGGGAATTGGATGACACCACTTCCGAAATGTTCGGCGCCGGCCGAACGGGCGCTCAAGGCCGCCTATATCGATACGCTCGAACAGTTGGCCACGTATACGAAGCAAGAGATTGCGGCCTTACATGGGGTCGGGCCAAGTGTGCTGCGAATCTTGGAAACCGCGCTTCATGAGCAAGGACTTCGGTTCACCGACAGCGAGATACATTCCTAGTCCCGTCCTGGACTAGGAATTTTTTGGTTGGGCGATTGCATTGCACGTAAAAAGGGAAGTAATATATTTGTCATCTCCATTACAGCCTAATATCTAGTACTATGACGATAAGGTTTGCGAACCTAGCGACACCCATGAGAAAGGAAGTACACAGCATGAGGACGAAACGTTTATCCGCCATTCTAGAAAATGAGATGGATGACATCGAACGCGATCCATGGGTGACCGGAATTGAGACAGATTCCAGAAAGGTCAGTCCAGGGAATTTATTTATCTGTATCCGCGGTTATACGGTGGACGGACATGAATTCGCTGAGGATGCCGTCTCCAAAGGAGCGGTTGCTGTCATCTCGGAATACCCGCTTGATCTTGAGGTGCCGAACCTTGTCGTCGCGGACACGAAGCGGACAGCCGGCGTGGTGGCCAGTGCCTTTTATGACCACCCTTCACATCGGATGCGTATTTACGGTGTCACCGGTACGAATGGCAAAACGACGACCGCGACATTGACATATGATCTATTTCGTCTGTCCGGACGACCGGTCGGGATTGTCAGTACGATTGGAGCACGTTATAAAGATCAAACATTAAAAACACCAAATACGACGCCGGAAGCCGTCGTCTTACATCGTATTTTGGCCGAGATGGCGGATGCCGGCGTGACCGACTGTGTCGTCGAAGTCTCCTCGCATGCAATGATGGAAGGACGTGTCGAAGGCGTCCGATTTCACGCGGCGGCGTTCACGAACTTGACGCATGACCACTTGGATTACCATCGCTCAATGGACGAGTACGCCCGGGCCAAAGCCCGATTATTCGAACAAGTCGAAACGACAGACGGGGACGCCATTATTTTGAACGCCGAAGACCCGGCCAGTAAAACGATGGCCGCCTTTGCCCCGACCCGTCGACGTATCATGTATAGCACGCATGCGGACGTACCGGCCGATATCCAAGTCATTTGGCATGACCAAACGGTAGTCGTCAAAATGAACGCACTGACGATTGAGGCGCCGGTCCGCTTCATGGGCGCATTCAACGCCGCCAACCTGGCTGCGGCCATCGGTCTCGTCTCGACGTCGGAACTGATGTTGCGCTCCATCATCGCCAACGTGCCGGGACTCACGCTTCCGAAAGGTCGGCTCGAACGACTCGATACGGAAGACGCCGAGATTTATCTCGATTATGCCCATACGCCTGATGGTCTCGAGAAGTGTCTATCGACGCTTCAGCAAGGGGAACGTGAACTCGTTGTCGTCTTGAGTGCGGCCGGAGACCGAGATCCGACGAAGCGGGCAGAGATGGGTCGAATCGCGAGCCGCTATTCAGACGATTTAATCGTGACAGTACATGACGTGCGGACGGAAGACCCGAGGCACATCATCGATGGATTGCTCGAAGGTGTTGATTCGAACACGCATTACGTGACGTTCGAGGAACGGCGAGATGCCTTGCGCCATGCAGCGCAACAAGCGCTCGTCGGGAAACGGATCGTCGTCGTCGGAAAAGGTCATGACCATGTCGAACGAGTCGGACAAGAGTCGATTCCGTTCAACGAATCGGACATCTTGCTCGATGAATTAAAAAAATTAAAAGGCCAAGAACCGGCCGTTTAACGAAACGATGACAGCTGTCATCGTTTTTTAATGTGTCATTTTAGGAAAAGAAGGTAATTACTCTTACTGTAACGCTATCGAAGGAGGGAACTACACATGTCAGTTTTGTACAAAGAGTTCACAAATGATGAAGAAGTCGTGACCGCCATTCAATCGATGAAAGCGAAAGGGATTGAGGACAAGCACATTTATGTCATCACCCATGACGATGACCGGACCGACCGTGTGGCCGATAATGCCGACGCGAATACGGTGACGGCATCAGACGTCGGCCTGGGGACGGCCGCGAAAAATGTGTTCCGTAAAAAAGGGGACGAGCTTCGAGCCCAATTCGAACAGCTCGGCTTCTCATCGACCGAAGCGGATCAACTCGAGAAAAAATTAGACCAAGGCAAGGTGATCGTCGTCGTCAAAGACGCACCAGCCGGATTCACGTTATAATTCCACCACCATGGAGAATACAGAGACAGGGCTGAATCGATGGATTCAGCCCTGTTTGTTAGTCATGGATCCGAACGACGGTCCGACCGCTCAGTTCGCCGCGCATCATCGCCTCAGCGTGGCGAGGGATGTCATGCAACGGAATCTCATGAATCATATGGTTGAGCACGTTAGAATCAAGCAGCTCATCCAGTCGTTCCCACGCCTTCAGACGACGTACGATGGGTTGCATGACCGAGTCGATGCCGATTAATTTGACTCCGCGCAAAATAAACGGATAAACAGTTGTTGGAAGGTCGGAACCGCCGACAAGTCCGCAAGCTGCAACGGCACCTTCATAACGCGTTTGACTCAAAATATTCGCAAGAGTGGCCCCGCCAATCGAATCGATTGCCGCGTCAAACCGCTGTCGAGCTAACGGACGAACCGCTCCCTCAAGCTCGTGTCGATCGATGACGGTGTCAACGCCAAGTGCTTGCAAATAAGGGGAGTCTGTCTTTCCTGTGGATGCGATGACGTGATAGCCAAGTTTATGAAGTAAGATAATCGAAAAACTGCCTACGCCTCCAGTTGCACCTGTTACTAGCACTTCTTCCCCTGGTCGAACGCCAGCGGACTCAAGCGCATCGATTGAAAGCATGGCTGTCAATCCAGGTGTCCCGATTGTGATGGCATCACGCATGTCCATACCTTCAGGCAGTTTTACAAGCCAGTTTCCGGGAACTTGTGCAAATTGACTGAATCCGCCGAAGTGTCGTTCGCCGATCCCGAAACCGGTGGCGATGACTTCATCGCCGGCTTTGAAGTCGAGATGATCGGACTCGACGACCTTGCCGACAAATTCACATCCAGGGATGAACGGGTATTGATTAATGATTTTTCCGGGTTCGGTAAGACCGAGGGCGTCCTTATAATTGAGTGCGGAATAATGGACCTCGACGAGGACGTTACCGTCTTCTTCTTTTGGAAGCGCGTCGAGTTTGACGTCCGTCACCTTGGCGTGAAGATGGTCATCGGTCTTGTCGAGGACGAGTGCTTGAAATGATTCGTTCATGGTCAATTGGCCCCTTTCGCTGATCCGTATTCTATTCCTTTGTTATGATTCCCTACCTGCCAAAATATATACACGAATGTTTCGTTCTAACAGGGAGTGGAATGGTACAATGAAAGAGATTCAACTAGAGTGAGGAGGAATGAAGCATGCGGCACGACGACTATGAGTTTGATGAAGAAGTAGAAGAAGGCGAATTGTTCAACGTATACGACATTCTGCCACCGGATGGTACCATTCTTGAGATGGCAACGGCCGAAGAGATGGTACGTGCGGCGGAACTCGAGGCGACACATAATGCGCTCGAGCGAATCCAAGACTCAAACTTTCAGTTGTCAGGGGTAACCTTTAAAGAGTTGCTGGCAGAGTTCGAACGATACGAGCAAGAATCGATGGAATTCTGGACAGGTGTTTATAGCCGATTGCGCATTCCATGGGCATGGACGATTCGAATCGATGTGGCCAACGGTCCGATTCACGTCGTCAATGACCGCGACATCTTTATCGATGAAGCGGACTTCGAAGAGTACGATTTCGAGGAATATGCTGATGATGATTACGAAGAAGAAGACAATCAATGAATCTAAAAACGTCTTTCCCTCATTCAGGGAAAGACGTTTTTTTGCTGTCGAGGAGAGCAACACGGATGCGCGTTACTTCTGTTGCTCCGAACCAAAGTCCGACGCTACATAAGATGGCGACACCGCTCACCATCGCTCCGACAATCGCCGTGTCCCCAATCATCGTGAACGACAATCCGAGACTGAACAAGCCGAAAAATAATAATCCTCCTGCAATCGTCTTCATGACTTAGCCACCCTTTCTCATTTCATCTGTCTCTAGTGTAGGCGGTTGAACCTAAAAAGGGTGGCTGAATTTTATACCAGGTGAAAAATCAGTCTAGGTCATACACCGAATATGTCTTGCCATTCTCGAACGGCTCGTCTAGCAAGTGTTTCGCCAAGATGCGGGCGACCGTTTCAGGGGTGCGCAATCGTCCTTCCGTCACATAGGAGCGGAACTGTTCAACGTCACGGAACGCGTCTTCTGACGAGGCCCGAATGCTTTCCTGCATCGCGGTGTCCATGACGCCTGGATTGAACAAGGCGACCTTGTCGTCCGTATCGGTCAATTCAAGGGCGACCGTCTCGGTGAAATGATCGAGCCCGGCTTTCGTTGCACAATAGGCACTCCAGCCCGAGATGGGGCGCTTGGCGGCCCCAGAGGTCACATGGATGAGCGAGACGGGCAGGTCGCATGCGAGCACCGCGTTTGTCAAGAGCATCGGGGCGAGCAGGTTGGCTTGGACGTGGGCGATGAGCTGCGCAGCGTCCAATTGACCGGCCCGATGAATCGGTTCAATCAACGCCGCATTTTGGACGACGAGCAAAGACGTTGCCGTCTCGATGAGCGGCTTCATCTGTCCAATTGCGGCCAGTGTGCTTGTCGGATCAGCTAAGTCGACCTTGACGTGACGGAACAAAGCATCGGTCGCCTGCGTCCGTGAAAAATTGACGACCTCGTAATCACGCTTCAATAGTTCTTCGGCGATGGCACGGCCGAGGCCGCGCGATGCACCGGTCACAATGGCTAGTTTCATGACAGTTCCTCCTATTCGTGAATCGTCTTTCGATACCCGTAAAACGGGCGGAAATTCAATTTCTCGTAGTACGTGTGGGATGAAGCGCTCGCGAGCATCTCGAGGCGCGTTTCGGGGTAGAGCGCATGCACGTGTGACAGCAGTCGCTCGCCAATCCCGAGGCGACGGTGCGAGGCCGCGATGAGCAGTTCGCACACGTACAGGCTCACGGTCGTGTCGGTCAATCCAAGCAAGTAGGCGATCACCTGTCCTTCTGACTCGACGACATAGGCGACGTTCGATTGCCGCCACACCTGTTTCGTCAACTCGTGTTGTCGGACGAGTTGACTCCAACCTTCCGTTTCATTCAACGCTTGAATCTGTTCGAAGTCACGTTCTTCGTATGGGCGGATGTTCAAGAAGACACACCTGCTTTCTGTTCGATGACTTTCATGAGGTCGAACGCCCCGTCTGACTCGTTCGAACAGACGACCGAGACGATGTCTGTGGCCGGATAGTAAGCAGAATGAAAACTGACGCCGGGGTCATAGCCCATGACATGATATTTGAAGACGTGTCGATTCGCGTCCAATTGAATCCACAGACCGTAGCCATAATGTACGCCTTTGTCGTTTATCTTCACATGAGGAGTCAGCAGTCGTGATGTCATCTCCTCATCAAGTAGGCGATGAGCGAGCAGGGCGTTCCAAAGTTTGGCCATATCTTGTGCCGTCACGAACGCACCGCCGTCCGCGCCGCCTTTTATGGGAATCGAGTAGTGGTTCGTCCGCCAAGAGCCGTCCGCGTGGTCGATATACCCGAGCGCCGTGTGCGCTGGTAAGGCATCGAGGGAGAAGTACCCCGAATCGGTCATGTCGGCCGGTTTGAACACGAATCGTTCGATATAGTCCGAGAACGTCAACCTGCTCGCTTGTTCGATGATGAGGCCGAGCAGGATATACCCGGCATTATTGTATTGGAACATGCCCTGTTCTTGTCGCATCGGTTTGTGCTGGAACATCGGGAGAAAGTCACGTAGCTGTCTGATGTGATACATTGGACGCTGTCGCCACAATTCCTCGAAATCGTCCATGACAGATTCGTCGAAATAGTCGGGGATGCCGGACGTGTGGGTGAGCAACTGTTCAACTGTCACGGCTGGGTCAAATCGGGGGAAGTCGATGTCCAAACTCTCGCGGAGTGTCGACGTAAACGACAATTTTCCTTGTTCGACGAGCTGGCAGATGGCAATCGCTGTGAACAGCTTACAGCCCGAAGCGATGCCGAAGCGGGTCGACGTTTGATTTTCGATTTGTTCGGCCCGATTCGCTTAGCCTTGCTGAAGTTCGAACAGGATGTCGTCTTGTCGCATGACGAGCGCCGATCCAGAAAAAGTAGATGAAACTTCATAGCGTGACCAGTCAGGATTCATGGTTGACCTCCAACTTCTAATTTTAAGTTTAAGTTTACATTCATCAACAAATGAACGTTACATTTAAACATTAACCTAAATAATGGAAAAGGTACAGGCGGCGTTTCGCTAACATGATACGATAGAATAGTACGTTTAGATGGGGAGCGGGAAAACATGGAACAATTTTGGTTAGGTTTATTAGTTGGATTGATTTTGGTACTTGTTGCGCAGAAGACACTTCAATCACGTAAAGAGGTGGACGGAGCCTTTGCACATTTCGGTAACCACGTTAAAGATGTCATCTATATATTTGAAGTCAAACCGACGTTTCGTTTTCGTTACATAAGTCCTTCCCTTGATTTGTATCTAGGTGAGGGCGTTGTAGCGGAAAACTATGAAAATCCAGATGATTGTTTTCGTCGTATTCACCCAGATGATTATCAACTTCTCATGAATAAAGTTTCAGGAAAGATGAGTTACGATGAGGCTATCTCGCAACGTTGGCGCACTAATGACGGTCGTTACTTACGTTTTGAAGAATACACAACCCCAATCTATAAAAATGGTGAGATTGTAGCTGTACAAGGAATCATTCGGAATGTAGAAGCGGCTGTAATGAAACGTGAGGAGTTAGAATATGTGAGCCGTCATGACGAACTCACTGGGGTTTTGAACCGACGTGCCTTTAACGAAACAATTGATCGTCTTTCTTTTAAAAAAGTAGGATTGATAGTCATCGATTTAAATGATTTGAAGAAAATTAATGACCATCAAGGTCATTCGGCTGGTGATCAGTTACTTCAGAAAACGGGACTCCTCTTGCAAGGGTTAAGCGAAAACGTTTATCGGATTGGAGGGGACGAATTTGTTGTATTAACTGATCAACTACAACAAGATGAATTGTTAGATTTGACGGTCTCCATTAGGAGCATGTTTGAATCGAATGATATTTCAGCCGCTGTCGGTGCAGCTTGGGAGGAGCAGTTAAACGATTTCAAGAAATTATATGATCAAGCGGACCAAAACATGTATAAACAGAAGAATAGAAGTAAGACAAATCGACACGTTCCTTGCTAAAAGATATCAGCAAGGAACGTGTCTGTTTGTCTAAATATATTATTCACCCATCGCTTCTTCACGCTCGGTGTCTGTCGTATCGAGATTGTTCAAGTATGCCTCATAACGCGGCAACCAGTAGCGATACGATGTCCAGACGAGCCCACTCGTCGTCGCGACCAAAGCGAGCGTCGCTGGCCAGAACCAGCTCGACACGATCCCGTCCGCGTAGGCGAGACCGATTGGTGAGAAGACGAAGTAGACGAACACCATCGAAGCAATCAGGATGATTGACGTCGAGATGGCATGGCGCCAAGGTTTGACGCGACCGAGGTCGATGCGAATCGGATTGATGTGTTGCATCGGACGAACTTTCGCGAACACGAGCATGATGGCTGTCTCGAGAACGAACAAAATCCCATAAATGTGAATGAAATTGATACCGAGGTCGAAGCCGAACCACTGCTCCGTTCCCCAGACGAGGAAGTAATACGTGACGACGTGGAAGCCGATGACGAGTTTCGCAGCAATCGGCGGTACACGCTTCACGAGCATCCCGATTAAGACGATGACGAGAATCGGGATATTGAAGAAACCGGTGAAACGGCGAATCAAGTCCCACAGTCCGTCCGGTGCATACATCAAGTTTGGAGCGACGAAGAACGAGACGAGCGCGACGAACGTCCCAAACCATTTGCTGACACGAATCAAATCTTTGTCAGACGCGTCCGGTTTGAACTTTGGCTTATAAATATCGAGCACGAATAAGGTGGCGATACTATTGAGCAACGAGTTGAACGAGCTGAACACGGCACCGAGCAAGACGGCGAGGAAGAAGCCCATGAGCCACATCGGCAACAAGTCGGCAATCAAGCTCGGATAAGCGAGGTCCGCTTTATCGACGTTCGTGCCATACAGATGGAACGCGATAATCCCCGGGAGCAACATGAAAATCGGGACGAGCAACTTCAAATAGCCGGTGAAAAGCACCCCTTTTTGACCCTCGGCCAAGTTCTTCGCCCCGAGCGCCCGTTGGATGACGTATTGATTGAGCGCCCAGTAGAATAAATTCGCGAAAATCATCCCTGTGAAGATGGACAAGAACGGGACGGAATCGTTCTCTGAACCGATTGCGTTCAGTTTCTCTGGATTCTCGGTTGCAATCGTCTTCATCCCATCGACGAGGTTGCCGTCACCGAGCGCGATGAAGCCGAGCGTCGGGACGAGGAAACCGATGATGATCAAGCCGATTCCGTTCAACGTGTCGGAGACGGCGACGGCGCGGAGTCCGCCGAAAATGGCGTAAACCGCTCCGATAATCCCGATGAACCAAATGACGAGCCAGAGCGACTGCTCGAAGCTGATGCCGAGTAATTCCGGTACGTCAAACAGTTGTAGGACGGCCAGTCCGCCGGAATAGAGCATCGATGGGATCGTGACGCACATATATCCGAACAAGAACAACAGGACCGTCAAGCGGCGGACGTCCTCGTCATACCGTTGGCTCAAAAATTCAGGAATCGTCGAAATACCGATTCCGAGAAAACGCGGCAGTAAAAAGAGCGCCATGATGATGGCGGCGATTCCGGCTGTGACTTCCCAAGCCATGGCCGACATGTTGCCGGCGAACGATTGCCCGTTTAAGCCAATCAACTGCTCGGCTGATAAGTTCGTTAATAAGAGCGATCCGGCGATGAATAGACCGGTGAGACCACGTCCAGCCAAGAAATAATCGTCGGCACTCTCGACTTTTCCTTTCGTCATGCGGTATGACACATATGCGACGAGACCCATGAAGAGAGCCCCTGTGATCAATATGTAAACAACTTGTTGAATGGTCAACGACATTCCCTCCCTCAACTTCTTCTTATTTATAAGTACTTTTTCATAACTACCCTTCACGAAGTATGATTATTTCCCGTTTTCTCTTTTGTAAAAGAACTGTAACGAACCTCACAACAAAAAAAGACACCTGAGAGGTCAGGTGTCAAAAAAAGCGAAGCAACGAAGTCGCGACCGTGAAATAAATGATTAAGCCGAGATTGTCGACGACCGTCGTGATGAACGGACCGGACGCGACGGCCGGATCAAGTTTCAATCGATTGATGAGGAGCGGCACGAGTGTCCCGACGATGGTCGCCACGCTGAGCGACGCAAAAATCGACAGACCGACAATCATACCGATTAAGGCACTGTCATAGAGGACGGTGATGACGCCGAAGATGACGACCATACAGGCGAGACCGAGCAATAGCCCCGTCCCGAACTCACGGCGAATCATCTTCAACACGTTCTTTCGATTGATTGTGCCGAGCGCAATCGAGCGGACGGCGACGACGAGCGATTGGGTGGCAGCGTTACCGGCCGAACCCATGACGAGCGGCATGAAGACGGCGAGTAAGACGATCGTTTCAAGCGTGTCCTCGAAACCACCGATCGTCGACGCGGTGATCATCCCGAGGAACATGAGGCTGATAATCCATGGCGCCCGTTTCATCGCCGCCTCGACCGGTCCCATGTTGATGTCAGACGAACCTTTCGTCGCCGACAGTTCTTCAAAGTCCTCGGTCGTCTCGCGTTCGATGACGTCCATGACATCGTCGACCGTGATGATTCCAAGCAGATGGTCCTCGCTGTCGATGACAGGCAAGGCCAGTAAGTCATACTTTTGAACGGTCCGGGCCAAGTCTTCCTGGTCGGCGAGAACGTGGGCCGACACGACACGCCGGCCCATAATGTCCGCGATTTGCACGTCGAGCGGGGAGACGATCAAATCGCGTAGCGAGACGACGCCAACGAGGCGCCGGTTCGTATCGATGACATATAGATAATAAATCGTCTCAGCTTCCGGTCCAAGTTCGCGTAAGTCTTCGAGCGTCGCGCCAACAGTTTTGTCCGCCTTCAACACGATGAATTCGGTCGTCATGATGGCACCGGCCGTATCGTCCGGATAACGCATCAAGTCTTTGACCTCGGTCGCCTCGGTCTCGTCCATCAACTCGAACAGTTCGTTCATGAAATCATCGGGGAGCTCGGTCATCAAGTCGGCGGCGTTATCCGAGAACATGTCGTTCAACACACGCACGGCGAACGGACGGGGCATCTCTTGAATGAACTGTTCCTGCTCATCGAGCTCAAGCTTTTCAAACAGGTCAGTAAACTCTTCCGGGGACAGCGCCTCATAGACGAACTCACGGCCCGAACGTTCGAGTTCGATGAACAGGTCGGCCTGTTCACCCGGGTGGAGGGTGAGGAACACGTCGCGGAAATCGACCGGGTCTCCTTTTTGAATGAGCGCTGTCACTTGAGCTTCGTGACGGGCGCGTTCTGTACGTTCGATTGCCATCGACTCACTTCCTTTTCACATCATTTGTCTATATTATGTCACGACTTCAAGGGGGCTCAAACAAAATCAAAAAAATGTTATGAATTTTTTTCACAATCTATACAGCATGTATACAGTGTATCCCCTCGATTCGTGGGTCACACCGTTTCTCGAGTGATTGTTCATTCAAATCACGTCATAATCTATGCACTTTTCTGTGGAATCCACCACAGTCCAAACGTCGGACTTGCCCATCGTGGAAATGGGTAAGTTGATAATGTAAGGGTAGCAACACACCCGAATCACAAGGAGGAAGCGAGATGATATCGATGACGGATCAACAAACCGCACGGGACACGATGCTGAAACATCCGATCCACGTGTATTCAGAAATTGGTGAACTCAGGACCGTCCTGTTAAAACGTCCAGGACGCGAACTCGAAAATTTGACCCCGGAATATTTGGAACGCCTTTTGTTTGACGACATTCCCCATCTTCCGGTCATTCAAAAAGAACACGACTACTTTGCGAGCGTGCTCCAAAATCGCGGCATCGAAGTGCTCTACCTTGAAAATTTAATGGCCGAGACATTATCGTTGCCAGGAGTGCGCGAACGTTTCATCGCCGATATCTTGTCGGAGTCCAAATCAAATATCAACGGCTCATACGAGACACTGAAAGAATATTTGCTTGCCTATGACAATGAGAAATTGATTGAGACCGTCATGGCCGGCATACGCAAATCTGAGATCAAGCCCGAAAAACGGCGTCATTTGCACGAGATGATTGAAGATACGTATCCGTTCTATCTCGACCCGATGCCGAACTTATACTTCACGCGTGACACGGCCGCAGCCATCGGGAACGGACTATCGATCAACCGGATGAAAGAACCGGCGCGCCGGCGTGAATCATTGTTCACGCAATATATTATGCGCTATCACCCACGATTCGCGAAACATGACATCCCGATTTGGTCGGACCGCGACTACCGCTTCGCGATGGAGGGTGGGGACGAGCTCGTCTTGTCGAAAGAAGTCGTCGCCATCGGGATTTCTGAACGGACGACGGCCCAAGGGATTGAGCGGGTCGCGCTCAACTTGTTGAAAAACGGCGGCACGTTCAAGAAAGTCATCGCCATCGAGATTCCGAAGTCACGTGCGTTCATGCATCTCGATACGGTCTTCACGATGGTCGACCATGACAAGTTCACGATTCATCCGTTCATCCAAGGGCCAGGAGGCAAGATGAACATCTTTGAACTGACGTTGAACGCTGAAGGCGAACTTCACATCACGCAGCATACGGATCTGTTGAACGTGTTGAAAGCCGCACTCGGTCTCGATGAGATCGTCTTAATCCCATGTGGGGGCGGGGACCCGATTGCCGCTGCCCGCGAGCAATGGAACGATGGGTCGAACACGCTCGCCATCGCCCCAGGCGTCGTCGTCACGTACGACCGCAACTACGTCTCGAACGAGTTGCTCCGTTCCGAGGGCGTTGAAGTCATCGAAATCATGTCGAGTGAACTGTCGCGTGGCCGTGGGGGTCCACGCTGTATGAGCTGTCCAATTATCCGCGAAGACATTTAACGAGGAGGAAACGAGCATGTCGACAACGTACAACTTTGATTTGAAAGGCCGTCATTTTCTATCATTGAACGATTTTTCAGGAGACGAGTTGAACTATTTGATCGATTTATCGGCCGCCTTCAAGCGTCAAAAGCAACAAGACGTCCCGCACCGCATCTGTGAAGGGAAGAACGTGGCGCTCTTGTTTGAAAAACCATCGACACGGACGCGTTGTGCGTTTACCGTGGCGGCCATCGATCTCGGCATGCATCCGGAATACCTCGGGAAATCGGATATCCAGTTCGGCAAAAAAGAATCGGTTCGAGACACGGCCATCGTGCTCGGACGTATGTTCGACGGCATCCAGTTCCGTGGCTTCGCCCATGAGACGGTCGAAGGATTGGCTAAAGACGCCGGCGTCCCGGTATGGAACGGGTTGACGGACTTATATCATCCGACTCAAGTCTTGGCCGACTTCTTGACCGTCAAAGAACAGAAAGGCGAGTTGTCTGGCATTCGCTTCGTCTATGTCGGCGATGGACGCAACAATATGGGCAACACGCTTCTGATTGGTGGGGCCAAAGTCGGAATGGACATGCGCATCTGCGCGCCGAAATCGCTCTTGCCGTCAGATGAAGTCGTCGATTTTGCCCGCTCGGTCGCGGCCGAGACCGGGGCGAAGATCACGTTGACCGAAAGCATCGATGAGGCGGTCGCCGACGCCGACGTCATCTACACGGACGTCTGGGTGTCGATGGGCGAAGAGGCGGAATTCGCCGAGCGGATCAAGTTGCTCTATCCTTACCAAGTGAACATGGACATGCTCATGAAGACGAATAATCCGGACGTCATGTTCCTCCACTGTCTGCCGGCCTTCCACGACTTGGAGACCGAAGTCGGCCGGGCGATCCATGCGGAGTACGGATTGAGCGAGATGGAAGTCACGGATGAAGTGTTCCGGAGTCGTCACTCCTTCGTCTTTGACGAAGCCGAGAACCGGATGCATACGATTAAAGCGGTGATGGCCGCGACGCTCACCGACACGAACGAATGGCTTGAACGCTGACGGATGGGAGGGGACCTCCCCTCCGGCCCGTACTAAACGAAAGGGATGAGTTCAATGTCTACGAAAATAGCACATGACTCAAGTGGAACGGCTGGCGTGCAACCAGAGAAGAAAGATCGACGTTTAGGGCTCGGGGCGCTGACGGCACTCGTCGTCGGTTCAATGATCGGCGGCGGCGCCTTCAACTTGGCGGCCGACTTGGCCCAAGGTGCGAACGCGGGAGCGATTTTGATTGGGTGGGGCATCACCGGAATCGGGATTATCGCCCTCGGCCTCAGTTTTCAAAATTTGACGATGCGTCGTCCGGATCTCGATGGTGGGGTGTACAGTTACGCCCGGGCCGGCTTCGGTCAGTTTGTCGGGTTCAACTCGGCGTGGGGCTACTGGCTCTCCGCGTGGCTCGGCAACGTCGCCTATGCGACGCTTCTGTTCAGTTCGGTCGGCTATTTCTTCCCAATCTTTGAAGGCGGTCAAAACATCGCTTCGATCATTGGTGCCTCGATTATGCTATGGCTCGTGCATTCGTTGATTTTACGTGGTATTCACGAAGCGTCGATGATCAATATCATCACGACGATTGCGAAACTCGTACCGATTTTTGCTTTCATCACCATCACCTTATTCTTCTTCAACCTCGATAATTTCACGTTCGATTTCTGGGGACAGGGTGGTTTCTCATGAGGTAGTGTGAGAGACCAGGTCGTCTCGACGATGCTCGTCACACTATGGGTGTTCATCGGGGTCGAAGGGGCGGTCGTCTTATCTGGACGGGCCCGCAAGTGCTCGGACGTCGGGAAAGCGACGGTCATCGGATTGCTCGGGACGCTCATCATCTATCTGCTCATCTCGGTCATGTCGCTCGGTCTTATGAATCCAGAGAACGTGGCGAACGCCTCGCAACCGGCGATGGCGTACTTGCTCGAGTCAGCGGTCGGACCGTGGGGCGCGATGCTCATCAATGGCGGTCTCGTCATCTCGGTTCTCGGAGCATGGCTCGGCTGAACGTTGCTCGCCGCTGAGATCCCATTCGTAGCCGGGAAAGACGGCGTGTTCCCGAAATGGTTCACGAAAGAGAACAAAAACAACGCACCGGCCAACGCGCTTTGGCTCACGAACGGGTTGATCCAGCTGTTCCTCTTCACGTTCCTGTTCTCGGATGCGGCGTATAATTTCGCGTTCTCGCTGCCTCGAGCGCCATTTTGATCCCGTACGTCTTCTCGGCCTTCTATCAAGTCAAAGTCGCGAAGAACGGCATCGGCTACAATGCCGGTGAACGTCGGACCCGCGACCTCATCATCGGAGCCGTCGCCTCGATTTACGGGATTTGGCTCATCTATGCGGCCGGAATCGACTATCTGCTCTTAACGACGTTACTGTACGCACCAGGTACGTTGCTCTACATCAAGGCGCAACGTGAGAACGGCATCAAGACGTTGACGAAGACGGAGTGGATCGTGGCCGGTGTCTTGACCGCGCTCGCCATCTTGGCCGTCGTGCGCATCGTCTCAGGAAATATCTCAGTCTTTTGATCGGGGGAAACCAATATGCGGAATAAACGAGTAGTCATCGCACTAGGTGGAAATGCGATTCAACAAGGTAAAGATGCGACGGCCGAGGCTCAAATTCGAGCCGTTGAGGCGACGGCGGAATCACTGGCCGCGCTTGTCGCCGAAGGGATTGAGGTCATCATCACCCATGGCAACGGGCCGCAAGTCGGAAATTTGATGTTGCAACAGGCTGCGTCGGACAGTCCGGCGACGCCAGCCTTGCCGCTCGACGTTTGCGGGGCGATGACACAAGGGATGATTGGCTATTGGTTCGAGAACGCCCTCACGAAAGCACTGAGATCTCGTGGTTTGGAACGTTCGGTCGCACCGATTGTCACGCGGTCGGTCGTCGACCCGAACGATAGTGCCTTCAGTCACCCGACGAAGCCGATTGGTCCTTTCTACGACGAGTCGGAAGCGCAGCAGCTTGAACGGACGACCGGTTATGTGTTCAAAGAAGACGCCGGTCGCGGCTATCGCCGCGTCGTCCCGAGCCCGTTTCCGGTGGCGATTCTCGAGCACGCGATCATCCGTGACCTTGTCGCCCATGAGCACATCGTCGTCGCCTCTGGCGGCGGCGGGATTCCCGTCATCGATACACCAGATGGTTATGTCGGTGTCGAGGCGGTCATCGATAAAGATTTCGCCGCTGCGAAACTTGCCGATCTCGTCGACGCCGACATGCTCCTCATTTTGACGGCCGTCGAGCACGTGTTCGTCAATTTCGGGACCCCGTCGGCTCGGGCGCTCGAGGAGACGACGAAAGAACAACTCGAGACGTATATCGCCGAGGGCCAGTTCGCACCGGGCAGCATGTTGCCGAAAGTTCGGGCCGCCCTTCAATTCGCCGAATCAGGACACGACCGGGTTGCCGTCATCACGTCGCTCGAACAAGCCCTTGCGGCGGTCCGAGGTGAAGTCGGGACGCGCGTCCGACTCGCCGCGACGCTCCAACAATAAGCTCAACGCCACAGACATCAGCGTCTGTGGCTTTTTTCCTGAATTGGCAGCTCGTCGTTTTTTATGGCCCGACATGGGGAAGGAATGTTGTATGTCGATTTAGACATTGCTATCATTTTGAGTGTAAACGTTTGCACAATTTAGAAGGGGAGTGACGAAGAGCGGTAACGCTCGAGCTTATGCGTCTATTTGAAGAGGAGAACGTCTATACGCAACAAATGAAACCGCAGGCAGATGATCGGGCGATCGTCCAAGGGAGCTGCTATCGCTTCACGGTGCTGACGAGCCAACTGATTCGGATGGAATACGCGGAAGATGGGGTGTTCGAGGACCGGCCGACCCAAGTCGTCTTTAACCGGGCGTTCGCAGTCCCGGAGTTTCGCGTGATCGAAGATGAGACAGAACTGCAAATCATCACGGAGCACGTCCACCTCTACTACACGAAAGGGCCGTTCGCGCCGAACACGCTTTACGTCGACGTGAAAGGGAACTTCAGTACGTACTATAGCCGCTATACGTTTAACGGACCGGAGCGGACGTTGAAAGGGACGGCGCGAACGCTCGACCACGTCGACGGGGCGACCGAACTCGGTGAAGGCATCGCCTCGAAACAAGGGTATGCCGTCATCGATGACTCTGATTCGTTCATCATGACCGAGGACCGTTTCGTCGAATCGCGGCGTAAACATATCCATGACTTGTACTACTTCGGGTATGGGCATGAGTATAAGCGTGCACTCCGTGACTTCTATCAATTGACCGGCCCGACGCCGCTGTTGCCACGAAAAGCGCTCGGCAACTGGTGGAGCCGCTATTGGCGCTACGACGAGACGGAATATAAAGAACTCATGCGTCGGTTTAAGACAGAAGACATCCCGTTCTCGGTCAGCGTCATCGACATGGATTGGCACGTCACCGACGTCCCGGAAGAATACGGGAGCGGATGGACGGGCTACTCATGGAATAAGAACTTGTTCCCGGACCCGAAAGGATTCTTGACGTGGCTCAAGCAAGAAGGGTTGCTCGTCACGTTGAACTTGCATCCGGCGGATGGCGTGCGTGCGTTCGAAGACCAATATGTGGCGATGGCCGAGGCGATGGGCATCAATCCGTCCCAAGGCGACCGCATCCCGTTCGACTTTTCCGATAAACGCTTCATTCAAGCCTATTTCGAGCAGATGCATCATCCGCATGAAGACGACGGCGTCGATTTCTGGTGGATCGACTGGCAACAAGGCTCGACCTCGAAAATGGAGGGGCTCGACCCGCTCTGGATGTTGAATCACTATCATGCGACCGATATCGCCCGGGATGGCAACCGTCCGCTCATCTTCTCCCGTTACGCGGGGCCGGGCAGTCATCGCTATCCGGTCGGATTCTCGGGTGACACGCTGATTTCGTGGGCGTCCCTGGCCTTCCAACCGTACTTTACAGCGACGGCGGCCAATATCGGTTACGGCTGGTGGAGCCATGACATCGGCGGGCATTATCGCGGTTCGAAAGACGACGAGCTCGCCGCACGCTGGGTCGCGTTCGGGGTGTTCAGTCCGATTATGCGACTGCACTCGACATTGAGTACGTTCAACGGCAAAGAACCGTGGCGCTTCGGTCTCGAGGCGGAGCGGTCGATGAAGACGTTCTTGCGTCTGCGCCATCAATTGATCCCGTACATCTATACGATGAACTGGCGGAACCACGCGGGTGCCTTGCCGCTCATCTTACCGATGTATTATGAACATCCGGACGAGGACGCGGCGTATGAAGTACCGAACGAATACTACTTCGGCAGTGAGCTCATCGTCTCCCCGATCGTCGAACCGATGAATCGACAGCTCCATGTGGCGGCGACGAACGTCTGGCTACCGAAAGGTGACTGGTTCGACTTCTTTACCGGTCATCGCTACAGTGGGGACAAATCGGTTCGCGTGTTCCGCGGACTCGAAGATCAGGCGGTGTTCGCCAAAGCCGGGGCGATTATCCCGATGGCACCACACCATTCGGGTCGAAACGATACCGACAACCCAGCCGATTTGGAAGTGCTCATCTTCCCAGGCGCCTCGAACACGTTCACGCTCTATGAAGACAATGGGAAGGACCGTGGCTATGAGACGGGAGCCTACGCCGAGACGACGTTCACGCTTGATTGGGAGGAACGGAGCCTTCATATCCAAGTGACAGGTGACCGGACCGTCTTGCCGTCTGACCGTAACGTCACGTTACTCCTCCGAGGGGTGACCGGGTCTGGTGAATACAAACGGGAGACACAGACGCTGCGCCTCGAGCTCGGACCGATCAGAGACGAGCTGACCGTGGAACTCCCGGTCGATGTGACGGCGAACGACCATCGTCTCGATCGGTTGTATCGCTTCTTGGACCGTGCGGAAATCTCATACGATTTAAAAGACCGGTTATACCGGTCAGCGGCCGCGAAGACGCGACTCGAAGCATGGCTGTTCGATTTACATGCGCTCGAACTCGACCGTGACCTGCAAGACGCGATTATGGAATTGATGCTCGACTGAATACTTTATTGTGACGAAGAGGGGCGGTTCATGCCCTTCTTTTTTTTGTAAGAAAATCGTTGGATTTTGTAAGCGTTTTCACAAAAGAGTCGTTTTATACTTAAAAGAGAGGCAAGATGGATTGGAGGATGCGACATGAAACCAAAATGGACGGTGGACGATTTGAGGCAGCTTGATGTGTTCGCTAAATGTGCCACACGAGAGCTCGAGGCGCTGTTGCCGCATGTCTATTGCCGCACGTATCGGAAAGGTCAATTCTTGTTCATAGAGGGGGATCCCCGGGAACGGGTCTATTTCTTGATTAGCGGTTATGTAAAGCTCGAGCGCAACAACGAGACGGCGACCCATCAATATACGGACTACTTGAAACCAAAGCAACTGTTCTCGTATCGTGGCTTGATGACGGAACCGTATTATCAACATTCGGCGGAGGCGTTGACCGATATCGAGGTCATCTATATGCCGACGGACCGATTCGAACAACTCGTCTCTCGGAACGCGTCGATGTTACTCCATATCGTCGGACAGATGAATCGGATTCTCGACTTGCACGAACGACGGGTGCAGGACATCATCACTCCGAGTGCGACCGAACGCGTACTCAACACGATCCATTACTTGATTGAAGACCTCGGGGAACCGGAAGCAGAGGGGGTTCGCGTCCGGTGTCCGTTCACGATGATTGAAATCTCACGCTTATCCGGCACGTCACGGGAGACCGTGTCGAACATCTTATCGCGCTTACGAAAAGAAGAGGTGCTTCACTTCGATGCGCGTGAATTGATGATCGGCCATCCCGAATACTTTGAACAGTCGACCGTATGACGCCACATGATATACGCGGCGTCTTTTGCATGTCTGGCTAAGCGAAGCGTTCGCCATGGTCGTAGGCATCAGTTATAATTAGTGAGAATCCTCACAAAGAAAAGTTTTGGATAGTATAGAAAGGATGAACGCATTGAAACGACTGCAAGCTCTCGCTTTAGCTGAAAAACGCCATATCGTCGGACTCGTCATCGCCGCGGTGATGATCGGATTGTCGATTTTGGCGCAGGCGTATTTAATCGTCGATATCGTCGACCAGGTCTTTTTAAAAAATGCATCGTTTGAAAGCATCATCCCGGCGCTCGGCTGGCTCATTCTCGCCCTCGTCACGCGTGCTTTGTTCGGCTACATGTCAGGACGAATCGGAGCTAGTCTAGCGGAGAAAGCGAAACGGACACTCCGGTTGCAGTTGCTTGACCGTTATACATCGAATCCGATCGAGACGTCACTATCCGGTCAATCCGGTAAAAAGGTGAGCGTGTTCATGGACGCGGTCGATGAAGTCGACGCCTACTTCAGCCAATATTGGCCGCAAGTCATTCAAACGTCGATCATTCCGCTGCTCATTCTCGTCGTCGTCTTCAGCCAACATTGGATCTCGGGCGTCATCATGATGGTGACGGCGCCGTTCATCCCAATCTTTTTCATTATCATCGGGATTGCGACGCAGAAAAAATCCGAACAACAGATGGAGAAGATGAACCAGTTCTCCGGAAAGTTCTTGGACGTGTTGCAAGGATTGACGACGTTGAAACTCTACGGTCGGACCGAGCGTGAGGCGCAAGCGATTGAAAAGAGCAGTCTCGACTTCCGCGACGCGACGATGGTCGTCTTGAAGACGGCGTTCTTGTCGGGTCTCATGCTCGAGTTCATCTCGATGCTCAGCACAGGGGTCGTGGCGCTCGAAGTGGCGCTGCAAATGGTCGTCTGGCAGAACTTGACGTTCTTCTCCGGCTTTTTGATTCTCGTCTTGGCTCCGGAATACTATTTGGCCATCAAAGACCTCGGAGGTGCGTTCCATACCGGACGCGGCAGCATGGGGGCAGCCGACCGCATTTTCGAGGCGCTCGATGCACCGGATGAACGCTTGATCTGGGGCGACCGGACGTTGACGAGCCCGACACCCGACCTTGAGCTCGACGCCGTCTCGTTCGCCTATGAAGGGGGGCGTTTCACGCTCCAGCCTTTAAGCGGCGTAATTCCTGCCGGCGCCCATGTGGCGCTCGTCGGGGCGAGCGGGTCCGGCAAGACGACCGTCTTGAACGTGTTGTCCGGGCTCGTGAAACCGGACAGTGGACGTGTCCTCGTCGACGGAGAACCGCTCGAGACATACACCGATTCGTCATGGTATGACACGATTGGCTACATCTCACAAAATCCGTATTTGTTCGCCGGTACCGTCGCCGATAATATCGCCCTCGGGGAAGCAACGGATGAAGCGAGCCTCCTCGAAGCGGTGCATGCGGCCGGACTGACCGATGTCATCGCCCAATTGCCGAACGGCATTCATACCGAGCTCGGTGAAGGCGGTTATGGATTGTCCGGAGGCGAACGACAACGACTCGCCTTGGCCCGTGCCTTCTTGAAACGTCCCGGCATCATTTTGTTCGATGAGCCGACGACGGGACTTGACTTAGTGACCGAGCAAATCGTCCGCCGCTCGATTGAGGAGTTGTCGCGTGAGGCGACGCTCGTCACGGTCGCGCATCGGTTGCATACAATTAAGCAGGCAGATGCGATTTGGTTCATGGACGATGGAAAGCTACTCGCCCAAGGCACGCATGACGAACTGCTCAGCGTTCCGCAATACGCTGACTTGTTCACGCTACAGAAAGGGGTGAGAGGATGAATTCACTTTGGACGATCACGAAATGGATGGTGCGAGAGAAGAAAGATATCGTCCTCTCGATCTTCTTTGGGTACGTGGCCGGCATCGCGGCCGTCGCCTTGTTCGCGGCGAGCGGTTATCTTGTCTCACGGGCCGGTCTCGTACCGCCGCTCTATGCGCTCATGGTACCTGTCGTCTTGATTAAATTGTTCGGTGTGATTCGGGCGAGTGCGCGTTATCAAGAGCGCCTTGCCTCGCACCGGGCGACGTTCACGATTTTGAGCGAGCTACGGGTCCGGTTTTACCGCCAGCTTGAACCGCTTGTGCCGAGCATCTTTGCCAAGTATCGGAGTGGAGATTTGCTTGCTCGCGTCGTCGGTGATGTCGAGAGCTTGCAAAATTACTTTTTACGGGTATTCTATCCGCCGATGATCTTGGTGCTCGTCTTCTTGAGCACGATTTTCTTCGTCACGTACTTCTCGATGTGGGTCAGCCTCTGGATTTTGTTCGGTGTGTTCGTGACCGGTTTCTTGATTCCGGCGTTCTTCGCCCGAATCCGTGCCAAGCACGACCGCGAGCTTCGCGCTTTACGGGGTGACCTGTCGAGTGGGATGACAGAGATGATGTACGGATATCGCGATTTGTTGCTTCATCATCAACTTGGACGGACACGCGGCGAGCTGCTCGAACAGAGTGACCGTTACGCCGAAGCACAGAAACGGGATGTGACGAATCAGTTCTTCAACTCGTCACTCGTCGTGGCGGCATCCCTACTCGTCTCGTGGGGTGTTCTCGCTATCGGGGCCTATCTCGTCGTCAACGGGGAATTGAATGGCCTATATTTGGCCATGCTCATCATGATGTCGCTCACCGCGTTTGAGAATGCGACACCGATGGCGGTCTTCCCAGGTCATTTTGCCGACAGCAAGCAAGCGGCCGATCGACTGCTCGAAGTCGTCGAGCCGAGTGAAGCAGTCGTCGCGGCCGAGGTCGCCCGGACGGACATGGTACTCGAATCCGCTCCGGACGTATCGTTTGAGCGCGTGACCTATCGCTATCCGGATACGTACCGCGACGTCCTGAGCGACGTGGATGTGACGTTACGAAGCGGGACGAAGACGGTCATCGTCGGGCCGAGCGGCTCAGGGAAATCGACGCTCCTGCAACTGTTGCTCGCTTTCGTCAGACCCGATTCCGGTGAGATCCGATTGAATGGGCAACGGTTGGACGATGTGACCCAAGCATCGGTCTGGCGTGAAGCCAGCGTCGTCCTTCAAGAGAACCACTTCTTTTTCGGGACGGTACGGGAGAACTTGGCGCTCGTCGGAGAGTTCACCGACGCTGAGATGGAAGCGGCGCTCACGAGCGTCCGGCTCGGTTTCTCGCTCGACGAGCCCGTCCTTGAGAAAGGGGCGAACTTATCGGGCGGCGAGCGGCAACGTCTTGCCATCGCCCGAGCCTTGTTGAAGAATGGATTGCTCTGGATACTTGACGAAGCGACGTCGGCCCTCGATGCGCGGACCGAGGCGGACGTGTTCGCCGAAGTCTTCCGCCGTGCCGAGTCATCGACACTCGTCATGGTCAGCCATCGCCTGACCGGGCTCGAGCGCTTCGATCACATCATCGTCATGGAAGGCGGTCGCGTCGTAGAGACGGGAACGTATGATGAACTGATGCGGTCCCGCGGTGTCTTCTATGGCTTGAAACAGATCGAGCAAGATATTTTCGCATGAAAAAACGAGCGGCTCCGTCGGAGAGCCGCTCGTTTTCTGGATGGCAAATTTGGGTGCAACAAATGGGGGTTGTCGCATTGCTTTCAAAAAGAGTGTCGTGGAGGGGAATCCACGTGACGCAATAGTTTGGGGAACGGTTACGTCAAGCTTTTGGGAGCTACATCTTGAGTATAGATGATAACGATTCTCATTGTCAATTAGAAAATGATATAAAAAAACCACAACCGGTTTGGGTTGCGGTCAATCGTCAGCTTGATGGCACGCCCTTGCGGAACGTGAAGCGAATCAAGCTGAACAAATAGCGGATATAGAAGAGCGCGAACGCATAAAATACAGCGATGGCTGATGTGCCGAGTTCAACACCTGGAATGTTCATCAAGAACTCGAGGATGAGAATCGACAGCAAGAAGATGTAGAGGCCAGCGTCGAGATAGAGTGGCATCAATTTGCCACGTTGATGCCAGAACGTCCGGACGAGCGGAGCGACGATCATCCCGATGATGCGTTCCGCGAAACCGATGCTAAGCACGGAAATCATGAACGCAGCGACCGTTTCGAACGAGACGAGCTCTGAGAACGCAAACATCGAGATAAGCAAGAGCGGGCCGATGAAAATCATCATCGAGAGTGACGTGCGTAAAAAGATCAGTAAGTTCCGTTTCATCGTGTCGACTCCCCCGAAGAGCGACTGCCGGAACGTCTTGCCACGTTGATAGTCGAGGATGAACGATCCCACAAACATCAAACCGAATAGTGATAACAATACTGTCATGAAATGTGTTTCCCCTTTTTCTGTCCAAATCTATGATCAACTGTAAGAATCATCGAATCAAAGTCTAGCCTAGTGTACCGATTCACTAGTTGAAAGTAAAGCGGGAAAACTGCGTAAAACCGCAATCTTTAGCGAACGATTCGCCGATTACGACGCCAAGATGAAGCGATTGCGACCAGATTCCTTAGCATGGTATAACGCTTCGTCGGCATGCTTCAACACGCTGTCGACTTCGATGTCGTTCGAATGGCAGGCGCCGAGCGAGACCGTGATATGTAACGTCCCGGCGCTCGTCTCGAACGGGAATGTCGAGACTTTTTCTCGTATAGATTCGGCGAGGCGAGTCACGTCCTCTCGATTGGTGTTCGGCATGATGATTAAAAATTCTTCTCCGCCGAAGCGGCCGACGAGATGACGCTCTTCGCTCTCGGCAACGAGTAGCATACCGAGCTCACGCAACACGTCGTCGCCGACGTCATGACCGTACGTATCATTCACGCGTTTAAAGTGATCGATGTCGACGAGGATCAACGCGTACTCTTTCGCCTCGACGTTCAGGTTGGCCATGGCCTCGTTCAATAGACGTCGGTTGGCGATGCCGGTCAATGCATCCGTCCGAGCAAGTTGTTGCTGATGCTGGACGTTCTCAAAGTGACGGCGCAGTTCTTGAAGTAACCGGTAAGCTGCACAGGCACCGCCGTATGTCATCACGACGTAGGCAAAAATGATAGGGTAGAACAATTGAAGCGGTAACGCATAATACGTGGCGGCGCCGAAGACGACAATACTAATCGTCGTGAAAATGAGTAGCGTACGGCGAGTGTTGTCGAGTCGAAGCCGGAGCAGGCTAATCGGGAAGACGAGTCCGACCATCGTTAAGACGGCCAGATAAAAGCCGATGTACGCTCCATCCGTCACCATGAAAAATCGGACGATTAAAAAGATGACGGCGGCGACCGTTCCGCTCACCCAGCCACCAAACAGGACGGCGAGCGAGATTGGGATGGAGCGCAAGTCGATGAGGACGCCTTCGAGCGGCAATGCGTTCGCGAGTAAAATCAAAGCGACAAACCCGGTTTGGACACCTAGCAAGATTCGGCTTTTCAAAGGAGAATTTGGTGTGAGCCGCGGACGATTTCGAAACGGGAGGAACGAGATTGTGAATAGTGTGAACAGGATACATAGATTCAGAAAAAAAGAGTTAACAATTGTGAGCATGACCGCATCCCCTTGTATGAAATGGAAATAATTAGTTTTAGTTTAGCATATTCAAATAACATTGACTGCTTATGAAAGAGGGCACAATGTGTCCACCAGTCACGCCATTACCCCCATAATCGTTCAACTTCCATCTGATGTGCTTCCTTTGAAATGAAACATCATCTTCCTCTCTATCATAGCAAACAAATTTGGTATGATAGAGAAAAGGGGGACTGTCCGTGCGGTATTGGGATCATTTTAAGCGAGCGTTCATTCCGATCGCGCTCATCTTGATCGGGTTGGCCATCTTTTATACATTATCGGCTCGAGGGAATATGGCGTTGACTATTCTCGGGGCGCTTATCGTCGGCGTCATCTTATTTTTAGTGATGCGGCACATGAATCAGGTCGAGGAAGACTAAGACGAGAACACGTTCATGGTTCTCGTTTTTTGTTGTCGACGAGATTTTTTGGGTACACTACATAGTAAGGAGGGATTTATTATGGCAAAAGCTACATTTGCGGGAGGCTGTTTTTGGTGCATGGTCAAACCGTTTCATAAATACGAAGGGGTCGAGCGCGTCATTTCCGGTTACACGGGCGGGCACGTCGACAACCCGACCTATCAACAAGTCTGTTCGGAGACGACCGGTCACCTTGAGGCGATCGAGGTCACGTTTGACCCGGAAGTCATTTCATATGAGGAACTGTTGCGCATCTATTGGCGTCAAATCGACCCAACCGATGGCGGCGGACAGTTCAACGACCGCGGTGAGTCTTATCGACCGGCCATCTTCTATCATTCGGAAGAACAGCGCGTGGCAGCGGAACGTTCAAAGCAAGAAATCGAGGACTCAGGTCGATTCGACCGACCGATTGAAGTCGAGATTCGTCCCGCGAAAACGTTTTGGGAAGCCGAAGACTATCATCAAGACTACTATAAGAAAAATCCGTTCCGCTACGAAATGTACCGGGTCGGTTCAGGCCGTGCCAAGTTTGTAAAAGAGGCGTGGAGCGACAAGAAAATTCAGAAAGAACTGAAAGACCGCTTGACGCCGATCCAATATAAAGTCACGCAAGAGAACGGGACCGAACCCCCGTTTCAAAATGAGTATTGGGACGAGGAACGAGAAGGATTGTATGTCGACGTGATTGATGGTACGCCGCTCTTCACGTCGCGCGACAAGTTCCAGTCGAATTGCGGCTGGCCGAGCTTCGCCCGTCCGATCGAGGAAAAGCGTATCGACATGAACATGGACACGACGCACCACATGGTCCGGACTGAAGTCCGCTCGAAAGGAGCCGACAGTCACCTCGGTCACTTATTCGATGACGGCCCGAAAGAACTAGGGGGTCTGCGCTACTGCATCAACTCGGCAGCACTCCGTTTCATTCCAAAAGAAGAGTTAGAGTCTGCAGGTTATGGAGAGTACAAGCACTTATTCGATGCGTGAAGGGGAGAAGGTCATGTTCACATCCGTCAAACAACAGATCCGTCGTGAGACGCTCGCGACCGTCTTGGATTACTACGACAAATCGATTCGAAACTTGTCTGAAGCGGCTAGAGATGAGAAGTACAACAAGATGAGCGCGACCCCGTTCTCGTTTTTCCGGGGGAGCTCCCACTTGTTCTATTATGACTTTGCGAAAGTGCCGCTCGCGTTCGATACCGACGCGTCTTATCCGACGTTCATTCAAGGGGACTTGCATTTTGAAAACTTCGGTGTGTTCGAAGATGGCGCCGGGACCATCATTTATGACGTGAACGATTTTGACGAAGCGTATCTCGGGTCTTATTTGTTTGACGTCCTTCGCATGGCGATCTCGGTCGATTTGTTTGCCGCGGAGTCAGGATTTGATGCGAGACGAGCCATTGAGACGTATGCAGAGACATACGCGCGTGCGATGGAACGCTATGCGAATGGGAAGGATGAAGATGTCCAGTTCACGAAAGCGAACACGTGCAAAGCGATCAAGAAAGTGATTAAAAAGGCAGAGAAGAAGAAAGACGCATTCATGGCGGAGCGAACGGAAGTCCGGGATGAGGAGCGTTACTTCGCGACAAGTGACGACCTCGTCCCGGTTAGTCCGAAGACTGCCAAACAAATCAAACAGGCATGGCCTGACTATTTGGCATCCTTGTCGGAAAAGCATCGTCACCACGCCGACCATTATGAGATTAAAGACATCGCCATCAAACGGGAGAGCGGTACCGCTTCAATCGGGCTCGAACGGTATTATATTTTGATTGAAGATGCGGACGCTGAACATGACGAGGATATCATTCTCGAAATGAAGCAGGCGCAATCAGCTGTCCCTTCACTCTTTTTGCCGACGCATCCGTTATTTGAGGACGGCTTATCACATCAAGGAGCCCGTGTCATCGCGGCTCAGCGCGCCATGGTGCATAGTCGTGACCCGTATCTCGGCTACTTGACGATGGACGGGAACGAGTATTACGTGCGGCAACGGTCACCTTATAAGCGAAAAGTGAAAGCGAAGCACATCAAAAATGAAGAATCGCTCATTGAGACGTTGAAAGTACAGGCGGAGATCACGGCCAAGATCCATGCCCGGGCGGACGCGGATGCGAACGTGCTCGATTACGAGGCGAGTGAACGGATTGCGGCGGCCATCGGGGCGTCGCGACCGCTATTCATTCGTCAAATCTCGCGTTGGTCCCAATTTTACGCCAATCAAGTCAGGTTCGACTTTGAGGCGTTCCAATCTTGGCTTAAGACGCGTGCGGAGACCCACGTCTGACGAGCACCGGACTTGCGGTCGGCCCCACGTTTGCCTCAGAATGGAACGGTAAAGGATGTGTGCGACGTATGATTACAGAACAACAGGTCATCACGCAGATGAAACAAGTGATGAGCCAAATTGAACAGTCGAGCGGAGAGACCCAGAAGCGCCATTTGGCCAAGCTGATGGGGTATTGCGAGCTTTTGCTCGCCGATTCGGCTCCAACGCAGCCCACTGCGGCTCCCGTGGCCCAACCGACCGAGGCGAAACCGCCGCTTGATCGGCAGATGGCAGCGTTTCTCGGGATTCCTTTAGAAGAGGAAGACAAACAAAAAACCGATTCATTGCTCGACTTCTAAGCTGTGCCCCGAGGCACAGCTTTTTTTCGAGCGTTCGCGTTGACTTATATACCGTAGGGGGTATAATGAGGTTAACTAAACTATACCTAACGGAGGCGTGACTATGCTTGATTTCTTGTTTGTCGCAGTAGTGATCGGATTGATTTATTTTTGGTGGACGAAGCGAAACAGCGTCAAAACAGTTTCGACGGATGAATTGAAACGGAAGATTGCCGAAGAGCGAAACATTCAACTGCTCGACGTTCGTGAACCACACGAATACCGGGGCGGGCATATCAAGCAAGCGAAAAATGTGCCGTTATCGGGATTCGGGAACGCGAGTGCTCAATATCCGAAAGATAAAGAACGTCCGGTCTACGTCATCTGTCAAAGCGGGATGCGAAGTCAACGGGCCGCGGCCATGTTGAAGAGCGCGGGTTATACGGACGTCTACTCGGTCAAAGGCGGTATGAGTTTCTGGCGTGGCTGACAGTTCTCGGTTGAACATTTGTTCAGCCGTTTTTTTATGGACTCTGAATTTCACTTTTAGAGGTGAGATTTGCGTGTGACGTTTCCGCTTTCGGTTTTCAGGGGATTCTGCTACGGTAGGAACATAGGAAAGAGAGAGGGGACCAGACAATGGCAGTCATTTTATTTGATATCGATGGGACGCTCGTCGACACGACCGGACCGATGACGCAAGCAATCCACGAGGTGTTGGAACAACTTCCACATTTACCGAAACCGAGCGAGGACGCGGTCCGATCGGGATACGGATTGGCCGGTAACGCATTTTGGGAGCACGTCATCCCGGAGGCGACAATCGAGGAGATCCGCCAAATTCGCAAACTTCGTCATGAGACGCTCGAACGAGCGATGGAAGGCCAACACGTCTTGTTCGACGGGATTTACGAGATGCTCGAGGCGCTTCATAAAAAAGGGCACACGTTGACGACCGCGAGCAACTGCGGTGTCCATTATTTGAACTTGATTCTCGACTCGCAAAACATTCGCCAGTTCATGACGGCGCCAGAATGTCTTGAATCCGTGAGCGGGGAGAAGAAAGCCGACATTTTGACGGCGCATCGTCTCCGTCACGGCGAGAACGACTATGTGATGGTCGGGGATCGTAAATCTGACGTCGAAGCGGCTCGGGCCCATGACTTCCCGGTCGTCTTGACTGGATTTGGGTTTGGAAACGAGGACGAATGGGCGCTCGCGGATCATGTAATTGTGACGCCGAACGACTTGATTACGTATATCGAATCATAAAAAGTTCCGGTTGAACGCGATGTTCAACCGGAATTTTTTTAAAGTCCAAGCGAGATATATTTAATTTCTAAAAATTCTTCGATGCCATGGTGACCACCTTCACGGCCGAGACCGCTCTGCTTCCACCCGCCGAACGGTGCTTGCGGCGTCGACGGGAGACCGTCATTGACGCCGACGATGCCGTATTCGAGCGCTTCGGCCAAATAGAGAGCCTCGTTGATGTCTTGCGTGAACACATAAGCTGCGAGACCGAACGGGGTCGCATTCGCCCGCTCAATTACTTCCTCGAGCGTATCGAACGACGCAATCGGTGCGACGGGGCCGAATGTCTCCTCGTTCATGCACAGCATATCCTCATTCGCATAGCGGACGACGGCCGGCCGGACGAATAGGCCGTCGAGCTGCTCCCCGCCCGTGATCTCGCCTCCGCGGATTTGAGCGTCCTCCAAGTGCTTCATCACTTTCTCGACCGCGGCCTCGTCGATGAGCGGACCGATATCCGTCCCTTCGTCGAGCCCGTTGCCGACTTCGAGCGCTGCGACGGCCTCGATGAATTTTTCGGAGAACGCATCGACGATGGACTGCTCGACATAAATCCGGTTGGCGCAGACACACGTCTGTCCGCCGTTACGGAATTTCGTCGCGACCGCTTGCAGTACAGCCTTGTCGAGATCTGCCTGTGCCGTGACGATGAGTGGCGCGTGACCACCGAGCTCGAGCGAGATTTTCTTCATCGTATCGGCGGCACCGCGCATGAGCGTCTTGCCGACCTCGGTCGAACCGGTGAACGTCAATTTGCGGACACGGGGGTCGTGTTGCCACGTGTTCACGATGTCAGAAGCTTTCCCGGTGACAAGATTGATGACACCGGGTGGGAAGCCTGCTTTCTCGGCCAGCTTGACGAGTTCGATCGCCGTCAATGGTGTCGCTGATGCCGGTTTCAATACGACGGTACAACCTGCGGCAAGCGCCGGCGCCAATTTTCGGGTGATCATGGCGGCCGGGAAGTTCCATGGGGTGATGGCGGCGACGACGCCGACCGGTTGCTTGATGGCGAAGATGCGTTTCTTGTTTGACGATGCCGGAATCGTCTCGCCGTACACCCGTCGTCCTTCGGCGGCGTACCATTCGATGAAGCCGTTCGCATAGCGGACTTCGCCGATGGCTTCTTGGAGCGGCTTGCCTTGCTCTTCGACCATCGTCCGAGCGATGGCTTCCGTATGTTCATCGATCAGTCGATTCCATTCGAGCAGGAGGGCGCCTCGTTCTTCTGCCGTTTTCTCTTGCCAGTCCTTCAAGGCGTCGTGGGCGGCATCGACAGCCTGTTTCGCTTCGGCGGTGTCGCTCTTTGTCACCGTGGCCATAATGTTGCGGGTCGCGGGATTCCGCACCACGATCGTGTCCGATGTATCAATCCATTCTCCGTTGATGAAATTGTTCTCCACTCGCATCTTGATTTCCCCTTTCGTCTAGGTGCACATTAAGAAGGTACCCGATTTCAAAAATCATACACAATTTTACAACGGGGGAGGGGTCGCTATGTGGGTCATCATCTTGGGCTATGTCGTCGGCAGTATACTTGGCGGGCGCTTATACGGCAGGTGGAGCGGTCAAGACTTGGCAACGAGTGGGTCGGGAAACACCGGTGCCCGCAATGCGTTACGGATTGGCGGGAAGCGAGCGTTCTTGTTCGTTTACGGATTCGACGTCTTGAAGACGGTACTCGTGTTGTCAATCAGCGGTCCATATTTTTTTGAGACCGGACTCGCCTTGACGCTCGGGCACATTTATCCGATGTGGCATATTCGCACCGGTGGGAAGGGGTACGCCGTATTTTCTGGAATTATATTAGCGTACAGCCCGTTATGGTTTTTAGCAGGACTTGCCATGTTGCTCATTCTCATCAAACTGACGCGTAACTCGCGCGAGACGGGGCTTGTCATGCTCATGCTCTTGCCGCTCGCGGCCTGGGGGGACGCAACAGATGTCAGTGTGGCCAGTTTGACGATGATTTTGATCATGTACCATCATATAAGGGGGAAACAACGTGCTTGAATTTCGAAGAGCGACGCCGGGGGATGCGGAAGCGATTCATCGATTGAACTATGAGACGTTTGTCGAAGAAATCCCGCAACACCATCCGAACGAGGAGCGACGACTCGTCGATCGCTTCCATGATACGAATACATACTGGATTGGATTGGTAGACGGGCAGCTTGTCGCCATGTGTGCCATCCGTGACGAGCGACCGTTCTCACTTGAACAAAAAGGGTGACGTTGCCACCGGGAGAGTGGATTGAAGTCCGGCTATTGGCGGTGACGCCCGCTTATCGGAACACGAGGACGTTTGCCGGACTCATGCGAGCGATGCTCCTGGAAGCGACAGACCGGGGCGTCGAAGGGATTGTCATCAGCGGAACCGTACGCGAACAGAAGCTATATCGACGGTTCGGGTTTATCCCGTTCGCAGAACCGGTCGGGACGGCGGAGGCGTTATACGTGCCGATGCAGTTGACGCGCTCTGGGTTCATGCAGTCAGAGACCGCTCGAACGTTGCGGCCAAAGTTACTACTCGCCGGTCCCGTCGAACTGTCGAATCAAGTGCGCGCTGCGCTTGCCGCTCAGCCGGTATCACATCGGTCGACTGAGGCCAGCCGTTTGCTCCATTCGGTCCAGTCGAGGCTAAGCCATCTCGTCAAGTTGCCTCATGTTTACACATTACTCGGGAGCGGGACGATTGCGAACGATGCCGTCGCTGCCCAGTTGCACGGACGTGGCGTGATCATCGACACAGGGGAGTTCGGACGGCGGCTGATTGATCATGCCAATCGGGCTGGTCTTGAATTTGATGTCGTCCCGCTTTCGGCTGGGCGTCGTCTCGACTTAAAGCGAATCGGACAACATGCACCAGATTGGATTTGGACGGTCCATTGCGAGACGTCGACGGGGAAGCTGGTCGATTTGGACCAGTTGCGTCAGTACGCACAAATGTATCCCACGAAGATTGCGATTGATGCCATCAGTGCGGTCGGGACGAAAGTGACCGACTATTCGTTCGCGCATCTGGTGACGTTTGTCTCGGGGAAAGCGCTCCGAAATGCCCCTGGATTGGCGTTTGTCGCCATGCGAGAACGAGCTGTCCCGAACCCGTCGATTCCGCGTTATTTAGACTTGGCAGGCTATGACCCAATCGCCTTCACGCAATCGGTCCCGCTCATTCAAGCGATGGACGTCGCCTTGCGCGAACTGACGGACGCGGAGATTGCGACCCATCAATCCAAACTTGATGCGTTCGTACATGAACTGGTGCGCCGCGGTATATCGGTTGAACTCGGGGACGATCAAGCGCCCGGCATTTTTTCGCTCGCGCTGCCAGACACACTGTCCTCGATTGAGCTAGGATATCAATTGGCGTTCCATGGCTATCAAGTGCAGTACGAGAGCGTTTATTTGCGGCGTGCGAACTGTCTCCAAGTCGCGACGATGGGATGGACGACCGACCGGGACTTGCAGCAAGTCGCCGCCTATATCGGGACGTGGCTCCAGAAAAAAACCGCCACTCCAGGGAGTGACGGGTTCAGACGCGGAAATCTTGGCGGGCCAAATGACGAATCTTTCGACCGAGGCGTCTTGAGTTGAAATAAGCGATGACCGAGACGACGCCACCTGACCAGAACAGCCACTCATCCGGTCGGAGATAGCCGAATAGCCCGACGACAAGGCCGAGGATAATCAAGCCAGCGTTGAACGTTTGACGATGGAGCAGTTCTTTCGACTCGAGCTCACGTTGGAACATCGCTTGTTCGGACAGGCGCTTCCGGGTCGGCTCTTTCAAATAGTTATCGAGGAGTGGCGGGACGTTCAGCAACTTCTTGCCGTAGTTGAGCGCCGTCATGACGTAACGGTTTTGAATTGTCGTGCCGTCGGCCTCGAGCCATTGAATGACAATCGGTTTACCGAGCGTAAACAAATCGATTTTTGAATCAAGGATTTGCAGAATCCCGAGCAGCGTCGAAGCGGCCCGACCGAAGAAGGCGAACTCGGCCGGCAGTTGGATCGGCTCGTTCTTGACGAGCAACTGGATGTCTTGCAACACTTTTTCGATCAGCTTCGTATCGACCGTATCGATATCGGTCTCTAAATAGAACGTGACGGCTTTTTCAAGCGCTTGACGAATGTTATGCTTGTTCGCCGTCGGCAACAGGAAACGCAAGTCCTCAAGTCCGTCGACGACACCGTCATAATCAAGCGAGATGAACGCCTGCAAGATTTTACGGATCGTCGCCATGTCTTGGGCAGTCGATGACCCGACCATTCCGAAGTCGAGCAGGATGATTGTCCCGTCGGCCCGGATTTGGACGTTTCCTGGGTGGGGGTCGGCGTGGAATTGTCCGCCGAACAACAGTTGCTCGGCTGCCATCGTGAACAACCGTTTGGCAAGTGCGGAGCGGTCGATATTATTTTCTTTTAAGAAAGCGAGGTCGGTGATGCGGCGGGCTTCGACCCAATCCATCGTCAACACCCGATTCGTACAAAGGTGGTCATAATAGTCCGGGATGTACACGTCGGGGTTATCGGCGTATTTCGCTTTGAAATAATGGGCGTTCTTCAATTCGGTTTGGAAATTTAACTCGTCCCCGATGACAAAAATCATTTGGCGATATAAGCTATCTAAGTCGGTCGATTTTGCCAGCGATGTCCGCTTGAGCATCGTCGTGACGATTCGCATCGCTTTGAAGTCGGTCCGAATGATTTTTTCGATATCCGGACGTTGGATTTTCAGCGCGACACGCTTCCCAGTTTCCAGGAGTGTGGCGCCGTACACTTCCCCAATCGAGGCAGAGGCGACGGCGTCGATGCCGACGTCCTTCACGACTTGGGTGTACGGGACGCCCCATTCTGCTTCCAAGATGGCGCGAGACTTGTCCCAGCCCGATGTCGGGACGCGGTCGACAAGCTCGGATAACTCGTTCAATACGGACGGAGGCAACAAGTCGGCCCGAATCGATAGAAACTGCCCGAGCTTGATCAACAACCCCTCGAGCCGGAGCGCGTTCCGTTTATACTCGCGGGCAAGGTTCAACATGAGCGCCTCGTACTCTTCGGTCGACGCGAGACCTTGCTGCTGTTTGCGGGAGAATGCATAAATTTTAATGATGAATCGGGCGAACATCGTGACGATAATCCATATGCGGAACAAGGCGATTCGTTTCATAAAAGTACCGACATCCTTTACAAGCAGTCGCTCGACTGATCTGATTTTTTGTATCTTAACTTTACCACAGAATGCTTTCAAGAAAGGGCAAGGGATGTTTATGGAGTGGGAATTACTCAACGTCGTCGGAACAATCGCATTCGCGGCGAGCGGTGCCATCATCGCGATGGACGAGAAATATGATATTTTTGGGGTGTGGTTGCTCGCCTTTACGACAGCCTTCGGCGGCGGAGCGATCCGAAACGTCTTGCTCGGCAACCCCGTCAGCTTGATTTGGCAACAAAATGATCTCTTCATCCTTTGTTTTCTTGTCGCATTGCTCATCTTCCTGCTGCCGAGCGTCGTTTTGCCCCATTGGGAACGCTGGGGTGTCATCGTCGATGCGATTGGGCTTGTCGCCTTTTCGTTTCAAGGCGCACAAGTCGCCATCAAACTGGATTTACCATTATCGGCAGCGATTGCGGCTGCCGTCTTGACAGGTGTCGGCGGGGGTGTTGTCCGTGATTTGTTGGCCGGCCGTAAGCCGCTCGTCTTACAATCGGAAGTATATGCGATTTGGGCCATCATCATCGCGGTCGTCACGTATTATTTCCGGCTCGAAGGTGGGCTTGCGGTGTATGCGCTATTAATTGTCGTGGCGACGCTTCGAGTGATATCCTACTATCGGAAGTGGAATTTACCTGCACGGAAAGTGCGATAAGGGGGAAATTAGTATGAAACTATTGCTCATCATCGGCGCCGCCTTAATGGCGCTTGGCGTCGCTCTCGGTGCGTTCGGGGCCCATGCTTTGAAAGAACGTCTGGCACCGAACATGCTCGCCAACTGGCAAACCGGCGTGCTCTACCATATGATTCACGCCATCGGCATCATCGCTTTAGCGAGCATCTTGATGAAAGTGAGCATTAGCCAGTTCAACACAGCAGGCTGGCTCATGTTTGCAGGAATTCTCTTTTTCTCAGGCAGTCTATACGTCATGGCATTGACTGGAATTACGAAGCTCGGGGCGGTCACGCCAATTGGCGGCGTCTTGTTTATCGCAGCCTGGGTGTTCGTCATCATCGGTGCGCTCAAATTGTAATCAAACGTTAACGTGTGATTAACAGTCGTCGTGTAACATTCTAAGTGTGAGAGCCCTCGTCTTCACACGACAACGAACAATTGGCCCGGTTGGCTTCTTCGCCTTGAGCGAGACACCAACCGGGCCCTTTTTTACGTTTTTTGGGAATGGTTAGACTTAGAAAAACGACTAGATAACGTTATTTAAATATAAGGTCAATGATTTCCTATTTTCAACTATTGTTACATAAGTGTTTCGAGAAAAGAAAAGTGAAAAAATGTTGAAATATAAAGGAGTGGGGAGCTACATGAAGTCTTCGCATCATCAGTCGTAATAAAAGTGAAATATAACTTTAACAGGAAAACATTCGACAGTTCGATATAATTAGTCGTGTTCAAACTAAAAAATTAACCGTTTTTGTTACATAGCAAAACGACTGAACTTAAATAGAACGTGAACGCCAACCCCTTAAACTAGAAAGGATGTCCCCATTGATCAATTGGAAACGCACCGTCTCGACACTTACGCTTAGCGCGCTTCTTCTTGGGACGCACTCGGTGGCTGATGCCTCGACGTCAATCAAGGAGAAACAAGAACAGCAGAAAAAAGTGCAAGAGCAACGAAATAACGTCAAACAGAACCAATCGAACACGTCTTCGAAAATCAAGCAAAACAAAAATGAAATCTCGAAAGTCCAAACGGAAGTCAACAAGATGGACGCCCAGCTTCAAGACATCATCAACGATGTCGCGGCAAAACGCCAAGAAATCAAGCGGACTGAATTGAAGATTGAAGACCTCGAGAAAGATATTAAAGGTTACGAGAAGAAGATGAAAGCCCAAGAAGAGATGATGAAAGAGCGCATGGCCACGATGCAAACGAACGGCGGCGGCTCAATCAACTGGGCGGAGTTTATTTTCGGTTCGAAAAACTTCTCGGACTTGATCACACGCATGATCACGGCCGGAACGATTCAACGGAGCGACCAAGAGTTGTTTGAAGATTACGAAGCGACGCGCCAATCGTTAAAAGAAGCGCAAGCCTCACTCAAAGAAGAGCGTGCTTCGCTCTTGAAACAACAAAAAGCGCTTGAAGTGCGCCAAGCTCAACTCGAGAAGAAGATGAAAGAGCGCGAAGCCCGCATCAAAGAGCTCGAGAAGAAGAATATTAAGTTTGAATCGCAAATCTTCGACCTTCAAGAAATCGAAGCGACGTTAATCGCCCAAGAAGAAGCGATTGCGGCTGAAATTGAAGCACAGCGTCGTGAGGAAGAAGAAGCACGTCGTCGCGCTGAAGAAGCGGCTCGTCAAGAAGCGGCACGCAAGGCTGAAGAAGCTCGTCAAGCGGAAGCGGCTCAAGCGGCAGCAGCAGCGCGTCAAGCAGAAGAAGCAAGAGCGGCAGCGGCTAAAGCCGAGGCAGAACGAGCAGCAGCTCAAAAACAGCAGAACAGTAACAATAATACCCAGTCATCTGCATCTTCAAACCAAACGACACAAAATAATACACCAGCGCCAAAACCGGCAGCACCGAAACCAGCGCCTGCACCAGCGCCAAAACCGAAACCAGCACCAACTGCACCGACGACGTCAGCACCAGCACCGTCTGGCGCGATGTTCATTCAACCGACAACGGGTCGTTTCTCACAAGGATGGGGACCGGCAAGCGGTCAATTCGGCTACTCGTTCCATAACGGTGTCGACATTGCAGGACCTGTCGGGACGCCAATCCGTGCCTCGGCAACCGGAACGGTCATCCGTGCCGGCTGGGGTGGAGCATATGGGAATCACGTCATGATCGCCCACGTCATCAACGGACAAGTATGGACAACGGTTTATGCGCACTTGAACTCGGTCTCAGTCAGTGCCGGTCAACGTGTGACGCAAGGATCAAACATCGGTGGACTTGGTAACACGGGTAACTCTTCAGGCCCGCACCTTCACTTCGAGATCCATCAAGGCAGCTACTCGTACTCGGGAACGAGCGCGGGCAGCACAGTCAATCCACGTCAGTTCTTCTGATGTTCAACGAGCACCCGTCAATCGTGACCGGTGCTCGTTTTTATGTATGCGAAAAAAATAGCGCCTCTCCGTTACGGATAGGCGCTTGTTTCAGTTCGCTTGTTCGATATCGTCTGATTGATTGTTCGCTTTACGGAACCGTTCACGGACGAGATAGACGATGGTCAATCCGACCAACCACGGAATCCCGAACTTGAGCAAAATGTTGAAATCGGTGAACCATGTCGTGATCATGAGGCTGAGCAAAAGCCCGGCACCGAGTAACGGTAGGAACGGATATCCGATCATGCGGACCGGCAATTTGCGCCCAGTCCATTTTTTGCGGAAGAACAAATGCGAGACGAACACCATGAACCATGTGAAAATCGCTCCGAACATCGAGATCCCCATGAGGAACGGATACGACGATTCCATGAACACTTGAAGCAGCGCCGCGAGAATGATTCCGCATGTCGAGACGAGCAAGGCGGGCATTGGAATCCCGCTAGTGCTGACTTTTTTAAAGAGACGCGGAGCATCACCAGCTTCGGCGAGGGAATACATCATTCGCGTTGAAGCATAGAGCTGAGCGTTCATCGCTGACAAGGCAGCGATCAAGATGACAAAGTTTAAAATGCCGGCTGCGCCAGGCACGTCGAACTGCTGCATGACGAGAACGAATGGGCTTTGATCGATCCCGGCTTGCTGCCAAGGGATGAGCATGAGCATGATGCCAATCGTGATGAGATAAAAGAACGTCAAGCGGAACACGGTCGCGCGCAACGCTTTCGGGACGGCACGGTCCGGGTCTTTCGCTTCGCCGGCCGTGACGGCGACGAGCTCGGTCCCGAGGAAACTGAAGAGCGAGATGAAAATCGTCACCCACATCCCGTAAAACCCGAAGGCGAAGAAACCTTCATCACCGGTCGTGATCGATTCGATTGGTGAACCGGGTTGACCGAACAGCGTGGCTGCCCCGAGCACGATGAAGAGGATGATGGCGGTCACTTTGATGAACGATAACCAGTATTCGGTCGTCCCGAACGTATGGACGTGCCGGGCGTTCACATAGATGAGCAAACCGCCGAATACGGCGACCCAGACGAATCCGTTCACATCGGGGAACCAGTAGCGCATATAGATGGCGATCGCGCTCACTTCGACGCCGATGGCGAGGACGTTGGCGACCCAGTACGAGTAGCGGACCAAAAAGCCGGCGAGTGGATGGACATATCGCTCGGCGATCGTGCCGAATGAGCCTGAGGTCGGATGGGCGACCGTCATCTCGGCGAGACAGCCCATCAGTAAGAGGACGATGAACGCCCCGATGGCGTAACTGACGAGCACGCTCGGTCCTGCCGTTTGGATGGCGAGCCCGCTTCCGAGGAAGAGGCCCGTCCCGATGGCGCTACCGAGCGAAATCATCGTCAACTGCCGTGTGGACAGTTCACGTTTTAATTTGCTAGTTTCCAAAGTTGATTCTCCTTTAGTTGAGTGAAGTGTTGTTGGGGACGACTATAGCAGACAAAAAAATCGGGTGTCAACTCGCGAAATCGTAAAAAGCGGTATCGATTCGGCCGCACCTATAGAAGCAAAGTTTTTTTGCACGCTTTTGTTTGACAGGAAGTTTCCTGGCCTGTATAGTACGAGTTAACTTAACTGAAACGAATAAAGGCGTCGACGAAGAGAAGTAACGACGGTCCCCGTATGACAGAGAGCTGATGGTTGGTGTGAATCAGTATGCGGGACGTCGCGAATGGACTTCCGAGCTCTAAACCGAAACTTTTAGTAGGCTTTAGCGGGTCACCCACCGTTACCATGGGGAAGCGGATGATTGTCCGTGAAGTGGGTTCTACGGAACCAACGAAGGTGGCACCACGGGGTTACTCGTCCTTCTCATAGCGCAAGCTATGAGTCGGGCGGGTAACCCTTTTTCGTTTCAACACATCATAAATCAGTGATTGAGAAGAGTAGCGTGAACAAGTCTCGTCAAGAGAGCCGGGGGTGGTGGGATCCCGGCCGAGGCCATCACGTGAATGGGCTCATGAGAGCATGGCTGAATCAAGTAGGTCATGACGGTTTCCTCCGTTATCGGGATACGATGTGATAGCATCGGAAAGTGGGATCAATCGATCCAACGAGAGGTGGCACCGCGGTCCATACCGTCCTCCATACGACAGACGTCGTATGGAGTTTTTTTATACCCAAAATGCTTGAGGAGGAACGGACATGTTAACACGACTATTGACGAACCCATTGACGACGAATGAAATGAAACGGGCGGCGGCCGAGTTGTTCCAAGCCGACGAAGCGCAAATCGCCGAGGTGTTACTCGCCATGAAAGCGCGCGGTGAGACGGCCGAGGAGATGGCCGGACTCGCTGATTATATCCGTGAGGCGGCAACGTTCCCCGAGACGGCGCTTCCTGTGCTCGACGTCTGTGGCACGGGCGGCGACGGGGCGAACACGTTCAATATCAGCTCGACGGTCGCGTTCGTCTTGGCGGGGCTCGATATCCCGGTCGCCAAACATGGGAATCGCAGCGTGTCGAGCCGGTCAGGCAGTGCCGACGTCCTCGAGTCATTGAATATCCCGATCGTCCAAAGTCATGAGGCGATGCTCGCCGACCTCGAGCGGACGAACTTGAGCTTCTTGTTCGCCCAACACATCCATCCGGTCATGAAACACGTCATGCCGGTCCGGAAACGACTCGCAACGGCGACCATCTTCAATCAAATCGGCCCGTTGACGAACCCGCTCAAGCCGAAGCGGCAATTGATCGGCGTGTACCATCCATCGCTCATCGAGAAGATGGCGACGGCGATGCGCCACCTCGGCGTCGAGCGCGGAATGGTCGTCCATGGGGCGGGCGGGCTGGATGAAGCGAGTCTCGCCGGCAGAAACGACGTCTTGTTCTTCAACGGCGACAAAGTGGCCCGTTACACCGTCGACCCGCGCGACGTCGGATTGATGCGAGCTCCGCTGTCGGCCTTGCAAGGCGGGACACCAGCTGAGAATGCGGCGACGCTCCTGGCCGTCTTGAACGGAGAGCAGGGACCGGCGCGAGACGTCGTCTTATTGAACGCCGCGCTCGCCCTCTGCACATATGGGACGGTCCAGACGCTTCGTGAAGGTGTCGCGGTGGCAACGGCAAGCATTGATGAAGGGCACGCCATCCGCGTACTCAAACAGTTACAACGAACGGAGGTTGGCGCATGAGCTACTTGACGAAAATCATCGGAACGAAAATCGAAGAGGTCAATCAAATGGAAGACATCGAGGTGGCGAAGACGACACCGATCTCGCTACAGCGATTGATGGGGGAAGGGTTTCATGTCATCGCGGAGATTAAACGGGCTTCTCCGTCGAAAGGGTTGATTCGCGGCGAAGTGGACGTCGTGAGCCGGGCCCGGACGTATGAACGGGCGGGAGCGACAATGATTTCCGTCTTGACGGACGAGACGTATTTTCAAGGTTCGTTCGACGACTTGCGCGACGTCGCGGCCGCCGTTGAAATCCCGGTCCTCTGTAAAGATTTTATCATCGACGAACGGCAACTCGACCGGGCCAAAGCGGCCGGGGCGAGTGCAGCACTGTTAATCGTCGCGGCGCTTCATCCGAGCCGGATCCACGCCTTGAAGACGTATGCCCGATCAATCGGCCTCGACGTGCTCGTCGAAGTACACGATGAGGCCGAGCTCCAGACGGCACTCGAACTCGGAGATGTGTTGATTGGCATCAATAATCGGAACTTGAAGACGTTCGAGGTATCGCTCGATACATCGGTCGACTTGATGACGAAGTATCCCGATGTCGCGTTCGTCAGCGAGAGCGGTGTCAGCACAGGAGAGGCGGCCCGTCGGTTACAGACAGCCGGGGCCCGGGCGATTCTCGTCGGAGAGGCGCTCATGCGACAGGACGACCCGACAGCCTTGATCGAGGAGTTGACGTCATGTTCGTTAAAATATGTGGACTGACGACCGAGGCCAGTGTCGTCACGGCGGTAGAGGCGGGAGCGGACGCCATCGGGTTCGTGTTTGCGGATAGCCCGCGCCAAATCGATATCGCGACAGCGCAGCGGTTGCGACGGTTGATTCCAAATGAAGTTCGGGTCGTCGGCGTGTTTCTCGACCCGACAGTTGAAGAAGTCGAGGCTGCCGTCGCTTGTGGTTTGACCGACATTCAACTGCACCGTCGGACGCGTCCGCTTGAAGCGTTCCGTCAGTTCGAGCTTCCGCTCATCGAAGCGAATCACCAGTCGGAGGCTGACGTCATTTTACTCGACGCGCCGACACCGGGCAGTGGGCAGGCGCTCGATTGGGAGACGCTCGAACGGCCGGAACAGACGTTTTGGCTCGCCGGTGGATTGACAGTCGACAATGTCGGCGCGGCGATTCGCGCCATGCGACCGGACGGCGTCGATGTCTCGAGTGGTGTGGAGACGAACGGACAGAAAGATCACGATAAGATTCGCGCGTTCATCCGACGCGCCAAGGAGGAAACACGATGTATACACAACCAGTGAACGGAAAGTTTGGACCATATGGCGGAAAATATATCCCTGAGACGCTCATGCAAGCAGTCGAAGAGCTCGAAGTGGCTTACGAGGAAGCGAAACAAGACCCTGAATTCCAGGAACGCTTCAACGATCTCCTCAGCGAATACGTCGGTCGAGAAACGCCACTCTATTATGCGGAGAACATGAGCCGCCGCCTCGGGACGAATGTCTATTTAAAACGAGAAGATTTGAACCATACCGGTGCCCACAAAATCAACAACACGATCGGCCAGGCGCTCCTCGCCAAACGAATGGGCAAACAAAAAGTCGTCGCCGAAACAGGCGCCGGACAGCACGGAGTCGCTACGGCGACGGTATGTGCGCTCCTCAATCTCGAATGTACGATTTTCATGGGTGAGGTCGACGTCGAACGTCAAGAATTGAACGTATTTCGGATGGAGTTACTCGGTGCGAAAGTCGTTCCCGTTAAGTCGGGGAGTCGAACGTTAAAAGATGCCGTCAACGAGGCGCTCCGTTACTGGGTCAAACATGTCGATGACACGCATTACGTGATGGGGTCGGTGCTCGGACCGCACCCGTTCCCGACGATGGTCCGCGATTTCCAAAGCGTTATCGGGACAGAGACACGTCGTCAAGTGCTCGAGAAGACAGGTCGTCTCCCTGACGCGGTCGTTGCCTGTGTCGGCGGCGGTAGCAATGCGATGGGCATGTTCTATCCGTTCTTGAATGACGAAACAGTCGCCTTATACGGTGTCGAGGCAGCAGGGAGCGGTGTCGACACGGACAAGCATGCGGCAACGCTCACGAAGGGCGAGGTCGGGGTGCTTCACGGGTCGCTCATGTACGTGCTCCAGGACGCAGCCGGGCAAATCCAGGAAGCCCACTCGATTTCGGCCGGACTCGATTATCCGGGTGTCGGACCAGAACACAGCTTCTTGAAAGATATCGAACGGGTCCGCTACGCGGCGGTCACGGACGAGGACGCACTCGCAGCCTGCATGTCGCTCAGCCGCCAAGAAGGGATTATTCCGGCACTTGAGTCATCGCATGCGCTCGCTTATGCGGAAACGCTCGCCCAAACGATGGACGAGGACGACGTGCTCGTCATCTGTCTATCTGGTCGCGGGGATAAGGATGTTCATACGATTCGAGAAAGGGTGACTCAATGATGAGATTAGATGAAGCGATTCGACAGCGGAGTGAAGGGACGGCGTTCGTCCCGTACATCATGGCCGGGGACGGCGGACTCGATCACTTGATTCCGACGATTGAACGGCTAGAAGCGATGGGAGCGACGGCCATCGAACTCGGAATTCCATTCTCGGATCCGGTGGCAGACGGTCCCATCATCGAGGCGGCTGGAATGCGCGCCCTCGAACAAGGTGTGACGTTGACGGACGTGTTGGACCATTTAATAGAAGGAACGGGTCATTTTTCGGTGCCGATCGTCTTGATGACGTACTTGAATCCGGTGTTCCGGTTCGGGGTCGAGCGTTTCTTCGAGCGGGCGGCAGCGTCTGGGGTCAGCGGCGTCATCATTCCCGATTTGCCGTTTGAAGAGAGCCTCGATTTGTTCGCTGGCATCAATCGTCACGGAGTCGCGGTCGTACCGCTCGTCACCTTGACGAGCAGTCAGACCCGCATCGACACGATTTTGGATCAGGCGGAAGGATTCGTCTATGCGGTGACGCTCAAAGGGACGACTGGGAAGACGGACGTGTTCCCGGATGAGTTACTCGAGCACTTGCGTTCGTTGACGGCACGTTCGCCCGTACCGGTGCTCGCCGGTTTTGGTGTCCATCGCACCGATCAGGTCCGGACGCTCGGATCAGCCTGTGACGGGGTCGTCGTCGGTAGTTTCATCGTCGAGGCGCTCCATGCGGGACGTGAACAGGACGTGGCCACGTTGATTGCATCGGCGCGGACGGTCAACGCAAAAAAATAAGGGTCGTGCCTAGGCACGATCCTTATTTATTCTTCGATTTCAATGGTGCGGGTGCTCGAGCCGTCATCGGCTTTCGGTACGGTCAAGTGGAGCACGCCGTCTGACAGTTTCGCTTTGATGGCATCTTCTTTCACGTTCGGTAGATAGAGTGAACGTTGCATCGATGTGACGCGGCGTTCCCGATAGACGTAGTCTTTGTCTTCTTCCCTCTCTTCACGTTGGTCGACCGAGAGGATGAGATAGTCTTTGTCGTAGCGGATGTGAATGTTATCTTTTTTGATACCTGGCATCTCGGCCTCGATGACGTATTGGCCGTCCTGGTCCCGAACGTCGAGTTTGAACGAGTCGAGGAACGACGTCGCCCCGTCTTTCGGGTCGAACAGATGATTCATCCGATCAAAGACATCCCCAAACAAGTCTTTGCGCAATCGATCGAGTTCATTCTTCCGAAATGGCGTCAAATCGAACATACAAATTCCCCCTTCAAAAAAACGGACAGAGTAGAAGTGTTGTCACTTTTACTGTGTCCGTTTTTAGCTAGGGATAAACGTAATCGACGTGACAGTTTATTGAAGAAACGAGAGTCACAATTCGACGCGCTCTAACCCGTCTTCCCCGAACTTGCGATCGAGTTGGTCATGGCGATACGTCGAGGCGAGGACGTATAACAAGTCGCCTGGCTCGATTTTCGTCTGGCCCGTCGGCGGGATGAGATAGTCTTGACGGACGATTGCATTCACGACCGTGTTCGGTGGCAAGGTGATATCAGCGAGCGTTTTTCCAATCATTGATGATTCTTCGGTCGCCACGTAAGGGACGAGCTGATGTTGCGATTGCTTGCTCGAGACGAGTGCGATCGTATACGGCGAGCGAATTTTATCCGGCCCGAGCAAATTGAGTTTCGCCGCGAGCGGTGTCAGTGTCGTGCCTTGAATCAAGGCGCTCGTCACGACGACGAAGAAGACGGCGTTGAAAATCAATTGGGCGTTGTCGATGCCTGCGATGAGCGGGAACGTGGCAAGGACGATCGGGACGGCGCCTTTCAGTCCGGCCCAAGAGATGAATAACTTCTCTTTGTTCGTGAATTCCATGGTGATCGTCGATAAATAAACGGCGATCGGCCGGGCGATGAACATCAGGATGAACGAAATCAACAAGCCTTTCCAGATGAGCTCGGGGTCGAGCAACTGTCTCGGGAAGACGAGCAGACCGAGGATGACGAACATGATGATTTGCATGATCCAGGCGAGCGCCTCGGAAAATTGAACGATCGTTACTTCGTGGGCCGTATGCGCATTTCCGACGATCATCGCGGCGAGGTAGACCGCGAGTAGTCCGCTGCCCGCAAAGTAAGCAGCGACGCCGTACGTCATGAACGCCATCGAAATCATGAGGACCGCATGGAGACCACTCGACTCGAGTCGTAAGTGATTGAGCATGAGACGGGATAAGTTTCCGAGCATGTAACCGACGAACGCCCCGACGATGATTTGCAGGACGAACATCCAGAGACCGTCCCAAATCGTCGTGTCGGGTTTTAACATGAAATCGAGGGCGAGAATCGTCAAGAACATTGCCATTGGGTCATTCGTGCCGGACTCGGCTTCGAGTGTCGCGCCGACTTTCGGCGAGATATTCTTTCCTTTAAAGGCGGCGAAGACGGCAGCCGCATCGGTTGAACCGATGATCGCGCCGAACAGGAAAGATTCAATCCAGTCGAAACCAAATACGAAACGAACGGCCACGGCGATAAGTCCGGTCGTCAACAAGACGCCGATCGTGGCGAGCGAAGCGGACGGAGCAAGCACACTTCGAATCGACGACCATTTCGTCTGCAGTCCACCTTCGAACAAGATGACGACGAGGGCCGCGACCCCAATCATTTGAGCGAGGTTGGTGTCATTGAAGAAAATCAGCCCAGTAATATCGCTACCCATCAGCATGCCAATACCCATAAACAGGATTAAGGCAGGCAAGCCGAAACGAGTCGATACGCGTGTGGCTAACACGCCGGCGACAAGGAGCAGACCAAATAAAAGAATCGAAAAATCGGTACTCAAAATCGGTGCGGTCAAACACATCACTTCCTTCTTCACGTTAATAGTCGCATTGTATTATTAAGTTCATTATACCATGAAATGGTTATGAAGTAAGAATCAACGCACTGTCGATTATGCAGATTGGAATAATCGGATATGGATATGGTAAAGTAAGGACAATCAAAAGGGGGATTCACATGGCCAAAATTCACGTGCTCCACGAAAACAACGAATGGACGGACCATCTCGTCCGACGACTCGAGGAATTATCACTTCCATATGAGCTGTGGCATCTCGATCAAGGCATCATCGACATCGCGGCCGAGCCGCCAGAGGGCGTCTTCTATAACCGGATGAGTGCCTCGTCGCACACACGGGGGCACCGGTACGCGCCGGAGTTGACAGAAGGTGTGCTCGCTTGGCTCGAGGCGAACGGACGGACCGTCTTCAACGGCACACGCGCGATTCGGCTCGAAGTGAGCAAGGTCAATCAGTATACGGCGCTCCGCCAAGAGGGAATTCGGGTGCCGAAGACGATTGCGGCCGTCGGGAAAGCCCAAATCATCGAGGCGGCCGAGAAGCTCGGGATGACGCCGTTCATCACGAAACATAACCGAGCCGGCAAAGGACTCGGTGTTCAACTGTTCCATTCGATCGATGCGTTGAAGGCATACGTCGAGGGTCCGACGTTCGAGGAATCGATTGACGGAATTACGCTCATCCAACAATATATCGAGGCGCCCAAACCGTACATCACACGCTGTGAGTTCATCGGTGGTAAATTCGTTTACGCGGTGCGTGTCGATACGTCAGACGGTTTCGAACTCTGTCCGGCCGACGCCTGCTCGATTGAAGACCAGTTTTGCCCGGTCGGCAAGACACCACCGGCGAAGTTTGAAATCGTCGAAGGATTCAATGACCCAATCATCGGACAGTTGGAAACGTTCCTCCAGAAGAACGAGATTGCGGTCGCGGGGATTGAAATCATCGAAGACGCGGACGGGAACGTTTACGCGTATGACGTCAACACGAACACGAACTATAATTCTGACGCCGAAGCGAAAGCGGGGCAGTACGGTATGCTCGAACTTGCGACGTTCCTTGGGGACGCCTTGGCGGTCACGACGAAATAAAGACAGAAGAAAGGGTCAGGCTTTTGCCTGACCCTTTTGCTGTGTATGTTGTAATTGTTGTTCAAATCGAAGTTGGACTAGTTCTGCTGTCGATGCCATTCGTTCGATGAACGAATCTAAACGTTTCGCAGTGTCTCGATCTGATTCCTTGAACACGCGCATCGTTGTTCACCTCATTGATCATTGTTATGTTGCTTCTACAACAATGATTCCCGAGGGTATGATAGCGTAAACCTCGATTACCCGAGGAATGTGCCGAGTTCTTCTTTTGGAAGGATGTTCCCGACATAAAAGTCACCGAACTCGCCATATTTGGCACTGACTTCATCAAAACGCATCTCATAGACGATCTTTTTGAATTGGAGCGAGTCTTCCGCAAACAAGGTGACGCCCCACTCCCAACCGTCAAAACCGGTCGAACCGCCGATGAACTGTTGAATCTTGCCGGCATAGCTGCGGCCGATCATGCTGTGGCGATACATGAGGTCTTTGCGCTCATCCATCGACAACGTGTACCAGTTGTCCCCGTCGCGACGAGCCTTGCTCATCGGGTAGAAGCAGATGTGGGCCGCCTTCGGGAGTGTCGGATAGAGGCGGGCCCGAATGTGAGGGTTCTCGTACGGGTCACCGTCTCCAGAACCTCGGTACATGCCGAGTTCGATGACAGACACGTATGAATAGCTTGGAATCATGTAATCGTACAATTTCGTCTTCCGAAGAGCGAGTTCGACTTGCTCGAGCTCTTTGAACGTCGGACGAAGGACCATCAAGACGACGTCCGCCTTTTGACCAAGGATCGAGTAAAAGGCATGGCTTCCTTCACCGCGTGTCTCGACCTCTTCGAGTGAGCCGAGGAAGGCGACGAACTCGTCAATCATCTCTTGACGGGCGGTTGGGTCGACTGCTTTTAAACGAGTCCAATCGATGGAGCGGAAATCATGGAGCGTATACCAACCGTCTAACGTGGCGGCTGCGTGTTGCGTTTCGGTTGTCGGTGCTGGACGTTCTGACATTAAAAAAACTCCTTTCGAGACTAGGCTTCGCTGACTATTTTACCATACACGTTTGACCGTCTGGCAAATTTGACGCCGCCGTGAGGATAGTCATACTCCGGGCGGGGTAAAGAGATAGGGAGCAAGATTTTTGAAAACGGCTTCACAATGGGCTGTATCAGTCGAAAATGGTAAACTGTTCTATTCATATAATGATTGATTTCAAGCGATTTATGACGAAATGGGCAGAATAGTTTATTTTAAAAATCGTACTGTGTATAATAAAACTCGCATATGGACGAGAGCGTCCGAGAGAGAAAAAATCCGATTTCTTCTAATCGAAAAGGAGTTCATTCACTATGAAACTATTTGACACGTTGAAACAAAAAGTCAGCCCGATTCGCCCGACCATCGTCTTCCCAGAAGGGATCGATGAGCGCGTCCTCGGTGCCGCTGTCCGTTTGAAAAATGATGGCATGGTTGAACCGATCGTCATCGGACCAAAAGCTGAACTCGAAGCGGTCGCTTCGAAGCACGGCTTTGACATCTCAGGTTTGACGCAATACGACCCAGCGACGTACGAAGACATCGATACACTCGTCGAATCGTTCGTTGAGCGCCGCAAAGGTAAAGCGACACCGGAACAGGCACGTGAATTGTTGTCGTCAGACGTGAACTACTTCGGTACGATGCTCGTCCACACAGGAAAAGCAGAAGGTCTCGTCTCAGGTGCGATGCATGCGACTGCCGATACGGTCCGTCCGGCCCTTCAAATCATCAAGATGCAAACAGGCATCAAAAAGACGTCAGGCGTCTTCATCATGGTACGTGACGACGAGCAGTACGTCTTCTCGGACTGCGCCATCAACATCGCACCGGATGCGGCTGACCTCGCCGAGAACGCCTACTTGTCAGCGTTGACAGCGAAGACGTTCGGCATCGAGCCGCAAGTCGCGCTCCTCAGCTTCTCGACAAAAGGATCAGCGAAGTCGCCAGAGACAGAAAAAGTCATCGAAGCGACACGTCTCGCCAAAGAGAAGGCGCCAAACCTTCCAATCGACGGCGAACTTCAATTCGATGCGGCGTTCGTACCGAGCGTGGCTGCGAAGAAAGCACCAGGCTCTGAAGTAGCCGGAAATGCGAACGTCTTCGTCTTCCCAAGCCTCGAAGCCGGAAACATTGGCTACAAGATGGTTCAACGTTTCGGCGGATTCGAAGCGATCGGACCAATCCTTCAAGGTCTCAACAAGCCGGTCAACGACTTGTCGCGTGGCTGTAACGAAGAGGACGTCTATAAATTGACGCTCATCACAGCGGCACAAGCCATCGACGAGCGCAACGAAGCGTAAGTCGCAGCATCCTTCCTGAGCGGAGGATGCTTTTTTTGTGGTCACATTGTAAACTATTGGAAAAGGGGGCGAGGAAATGGATGAAGAGGAAGGCATCATCACATTGCCGGAAGGGCATCGGTACGCCATGTTCGGTGGCGGGGATGATTATCCAATTAAAACGTATTACAAAGGGGTGTTCGAAACAGTATTCGTCGTGTTTCATCCGTTTCTGGTCCCGAAAGACGACCCGACCGCGGTTGACCGTTATGTCGAGTTGGATAAAAACGAGGTCGAACAGCAATTTCGGGCCATCACATGGGCAGATATGCGCCGCCGACTTGATTTCGATGACATCAAACGCATCAATCACGCACTCCGGACGATGATTGCGGCGCTGAAACCGCATGCCGAAGATCAAGAAGGTGCGAATCGGATCATCGAATTTTGCAATCGCGAGAACGTACTTCCACCAGGCGAAGGGGAGCTGTCGAATCTTTTAGAGAATCAGGTGTTACGAGCACTTCTTGGGATGGGAGAAGAGTGGATGTGTAGCGGAGACGAGTTCTGCACGGAACGGCATCTCATCAACATTCGGGAGACGCTAACCTCCGATACGTGGGGGATGCGGCATCGGACGTTCTTCGGACATCAACATGATTGGCTCATCGTACCGCCTTGGGATAGCCATTTCACGTTGATTTGTGGCAGCCGAGCTTGGGTCGAGCAGGTGGTCGAGCGGTGCGAACTCGAAGGCTTCTATTGTGATGAAAACACGACAATCAATTGGAGTTTGCTTGATCGAAAACTGAGGTAAACTAGTAGGGGACAACACTATTAAGGGGGAACTACCATGCAAAACATCCATGCAACTGAATTACGTGAAAAGCTCGAGAACGGCGAATCACTCCATATCATCGACGTGCGCGAACAAGACGAGTACGACGCGGGCCATATCCCGCACGTGCCGCTCTATCCGCTGTCTGAATTTCCTGGCGTCACGGACAAGCTCGCGAAAGATAACGTTTATCACGTCATCTGCCGCTCAGGCGGCCGCAGTGTGACGGCGTGCGACTATTTGGAGTCAGCAGGCTATAAGGTCGTCAACGTCGAAGGCGGCATGCTCGCGTGGGACGGCGATATCGAGGCGTGATGCTCGACAATCCATGGGTCGTCATCCCGCTGTTAATCGCACTCTATTTGACCGTCTATACGTTCGTCAAACGAGTCGATGGCGATAAATGGAGGCTCGTCTGGGCTGTCTGGATCATCGTCATCGTCGTGATGTTGACGATTCGACTCGTCCAAAACCTATAGAAAAACGAGTGAAGCCCGCGTAGGCTTCACTCGTTTTTAGTTATCGCGCTTATCAAATGTGATTGAGGCAATCGCATCGTGCTGATGAATCGACTCTTCGTTGCGGCATTCGACGAAGAAGTTGACGACTTGTTTCATTTCATACAAGTCAGCCGCGATCAAGCGGACCATGTCTTCGACGAAACGCGGGTTCTCGTACGCGATTTCCGTGGCACGCTTCTCATCCGGACGTTTCAAGACAGGGTGAAGCGGGGCCGATGCGTTCGACTCAGCTGCCTCAAGAAGTGCGAGACGCCAGTCGAAACCGTCGAGCGATGCTTCATCGAGACCGGCTTCAATCGTGATGTAGCCACGTTGGTTGTGGGCGCTGTACTCACTGATTTCTTTCGAGCAGGGGCAGAGCGTCGTCACGTTGATGACGAGACCGACCGTCACGCTCGCCATCCCGGTCTCTAAGTTATACGTCACGTTGTGCATGACGTCCGCGTTCATAAGACCGCTGAGACCTGTGGCCGGGGCTTTGCGGCTAAAGAACCATGGGTAACGGACCGTCAATTGACCTTCCGTCTGTTCCATGCGTTCAGCGAGTTCTTGCGCGAACTCGATGAGCGAGCGGTTCGATAACGTCCAGCCTTGCGTATGGTACGCGTCGAGCTGTTCTGTCAGACGCGACATGTTGATGCCTTTACGGTCTTGGACGAGCGATGTCGTCAACTCGAACGTGGCGACCGTCGCTTGGATGCCGTCTGGCGTCTCGATGTTGACCGGATGTTTGACGTTTGAGATGCCGACGCTGTCGAGCGCGAACAAGAAGTTTTTTGGTGTGTTTTGTAGATCGATCATTTTATCTTTTTCAGTTGGCTTCGTGCCTTTGATCGGCGGGACCGAACCGAATAATTTATGTCGTTCTGCTTTAGTAGGTAAAGCGACATGGCTTGTAGACATAATCGGATTCTCCTTTTTTGAGAGGGCAAATGACTGCCACTCGTTCTTGTTAGGATTTTATCACGAAATGTACATCGACCGGGTACCATTTTGCTCTTTGAACGTGCTTTGAACGTGCTCACAAATAAAAAACTTCAGCAATTGAAGAAAAGAAGATTGATTTCAATCTAAATGGGGAATAAAATGTTCCTGTGAACTTAAAAAATAGATCACTCTTAAATATGAAGGAACACAACAGAAAAAGGGGATGTTTTAATGGATTGGCAGTTAATCCTGCAGTACGCTTGGATTATCGTCGTACTCGTCGGTCTTGAAGGGCTACTTTCTGCAGACAACGCGCTCGTCTTGGCGGTCATGGTCAAGCATTTGCCGCGGACAGAGCAGAAGAAGGCACTATTTTACGGATTACTTGGAGCGTTCGTTTTCCGCTTCATCGCCTTGTTCTTGATCTCATTCTTGATTAACGTCTGGCAAGTCCAGGCGCTCGGTGCGCTTTACTTGATTGGAATGAGCGCGCGGCACCTGTATATGACCTATAAGGCCCGTAAGATGGAGCCGAAACAAGATCTCGCTGCTGAGGCGAAAGAAGAGACGGCTGTCACAGAGAAGCCGGTCACGAAGAAAGAGTTCTGGTGGACGGTTGCTAAAGTCGAGTTCGCCGATATTGCCTTCGCGGTCGATTCGATTCTCGCAGCGGTCGCGCTCGCGGTCAGCTTGCCGCCACTCGGTCTCGGTGAGATCGGCGGCATCGACTCAGGTCAGTTCTTCGTCGTCTTAACTGGTGGACTCATCGGGGTCATCTTGATGCGTTTCGCTGCGCGTATTTTCGTCAAGTTGTTACATCAACGCCCATCACTCGAGACAGCTGCTTTCATCATCGTCGGCTGGGTCGGTGTGAAGTTGACGGTGCTCGTCCTTGAACACCCTGGCTTCAAGAAATTGATTGCCGGCACACCGTTCGAATTCATGGGTCTTCCGGACGGATTCGTTCACTCGACGGCATGGACATTGTTCTTCTGGTCGGTCATGGTCGGCATCGCGGTATGGGGTTGGTTCTCTTCAAAACCGACAGCCGCTGCCAAATCCTAATCGAATAACTAATCTCTACAAAATAATGTAAAGTATAGACGAATCAGTTTTAGTAACTCGAAAACTGATTCGTCTTTTATTATGACCATTAGATAAATATAAAATATATATTGTATTGATACATTTGGGGGTCGAATATAGTGATTGATGTAACAGATTGGGAGTTGATTGGTTACGGTGAAGACAGTACTCTCGAAAAAGAAGAACTAAGAAATTCGAAAGGTGAACTGTATTTAACTAAACTTGGCGAGAATTCTCCCACCTCTAAGCGTCTCGGGCGAAGCCCAGCGTAGGTGGGAGATGAATCGCCTGCTTGCGAACCCTTTGGATGTCCCTGTGACAAACATAACGAACAAAAGTTCGTGATTCCGTCAGATTTCCTCGCCCCCTCCGCGGGTATCGGAATGGGACGAGAGTCATCCGACCATATGGAGAA
>NZ_JACSLC010000017.1:0-53654 GCF_018617905.1 Exiguobacterium sp. s40
GCCAGCGTTCGTCCTGAGCCAGGATCAAACTCTCCAAAGAATTTGATATAGCTCTTTAAAAATGACGAAGCTTGCGCTTCATTCAAAAAATGTAAAACATTTTTGCCTCATCGTTCAGTTTTCAAAGACCAAGTGTCTGTCGTGTTAGCGACTTTTTAATAATAGCGATTCGACTTTTGAAAGTCAACCGTTTTTTATTATTTTTTTCATCCGCTTTCTGTTGTTCAGATTTGAACAGCAGCGACGTTTATTAATATATCAGCGCCCCGCATTTTCGTCAACTGTTTTTCTAAAAAAACTTTATTTTCTTCGGGAATCTTTTTTCCAACGTTGAAAACCGACTTTCCTCACATAAAAACAACGTAGCGTCCTCCCACCTAGGGCGACGCTACGTTGTTGAAGAGTGTAACTATCGAGTGCTTCCGTTCCTATTGATGTTAGGACGATTTAGAAGACACCCGCTTCTTAGATTTAGCTTTAGCCTGATTCTTCGTCGATGGTTTGGCATCCTCTGCTTGAGCAGGCGCTTGGAATCGATGTAGCATCAATACTTGATACGCGTTAGCAAATACGAGCGTCGCTAACGCTGGCCACAAGAGCGCAATCTCATCCGTCGCCTGGAGGGCTGGAATCCATTCGATCAATGTTATAACGATCATCAAGAAGAGCGTCGGGATGAACGCACTCGCGTTCGTCTGTTTCGCCTTACTCGTTGCGATAATCCATGAAACGATCACTAACACGACCATCTCCCCGATATACCGCCACATATGATCGTTACCAAAAGCGAGCATACGAAGGTAAACCGCATCAAATAGTGCGAAGGCGATTAACAGCACTTGTACACGATTCCATAGTTTTGGACCACGGAACAAATCCAAACCGACCCGGTGGACAATCAAGTAGGCGAAGAAGCCCATCATGCTAATCCCGGTCCATGTGCTCGAGTAACTGAGTGCCGTCACAATCGCTTCCCACGATTGACTCACTAAATAGCCAGGATTGGCCAGCAAGTTCATGACGAACCCAAACAACGTCCCGAAGACGAGCGTCGTCCAAAATAACCTTAAAAATCCTTGTACCTTCATCTCTAAACCATTACCCTTCTATCTGTTGAATGACCGCTTGCGCTAGTCCGTCGTATGTCTTCTCAAACGGATGCCCATCTCGGTAAACCGATGGTGCAAAGTCTTCTTCATTCTCATACGGCTGACCGAGCGGAATTTGCGCGAGCAATTTGCTCTTCAACGCTTCAGACAATTTTTCGCCGCCGCCATAGCCGAAGACGTACTCTTTCTCCCCTGTCACTTTACTTTCAAAATACGCCATGTTTTCGATGATACCAAGCACTTTGTGGTTTGTCTTGATGGCCATTGCCCCAGCACGCGCAGCGACAAAAGCAGCTGTTGCGTGTGGCGTCGTGACGATCAACTCTTGACATGCCGGGAGCATCGAATGAATATCGAGGGCGACATCACCCGTCCCTGGCGGCAAATCGAGGAGCAAGTAGTCTAGGTCGCCCCACTCAACATCGTTGAAGAAGTTATTAAGCATCTTCCCGAGCATTGGTCCACGCCAGATGACTGGAGCGTTATCTTCTACAAAGAAGCCCATCGAAATCACTTTCACGCCGAAACGCTCGACAGGAATGATTTTCTCGCCACGGACGACCGGCCGCTCTTCAATCCCGAGCATGTCAGGTACACTGAAGCCGTAAATATCCGCATCAATCAATCCGACCTTCTTCCCTGCCCGCGCTAGCGCGACTGCCAAGTTGACCGAGACTGTCGATTTCCCGACGCCACCTTTGCCCGAAGCAATCGCAATAAATGTCGTGCCAGCATTTTCACGGAGAATAGCTGGCTTCGTCGCTTCTTTCAAACTTTCGTCATTGAGCGCCTCGAAGCGAAGACCGACCGTCTTGAATCCTTTTCCTTTGAGCAACGTGACAATCTCTTGTTGAAGTTGGAGTTGCTCGCCGCTCCCGGTTTGACCGAGTGCCACTTTTACACTGACATAATCTTCTTTAATGCGAATATCCTTCACGCCAGCTGTATCTCCAAGCGTACGGTTGATTGTTGGATCGATCAACCCCGCCAATTCTTCACGAACTTGTTCTACTGTAAGCATGTGGTTTCCCCCTAATTTCTGTCTCGCTAACAGTATATCAAAAAAAGCGTTTTCTTGAGGGAATGGAAATCAACAATTTCATGAGTAACAAAAAAACTCTCTACCCCGATGGGCAGAGAGTTTGAACCAAATTGTTCGAAGATTAACGCTTCGAGAATTGTGGTGCGCGACGTGCAGCTTTAAGACCGTATTTTTTACGTTCTTTCATGCGAGCGTCACGAGTCAAGAAGCCTTTTTCTTTGAGGCTTGGACGGAATTCTGGGTCCGCTTGAAGAAGCGCACGTGATACGCCGTGGCGAATTGCTCCAGCTTGTCCAGTGAATCCACCACCGTTAACGTTAACGATTACATCGTATTTACCTTCTGTTTCAGTCAATACGAGTGGTGATTTTGCCATCATGATCAAAGTCTCATGTCCGAAGTATTCTGAAATATCACGGCCATTTACAACAACTTTGCCGTCACCTGCAACGAGGTGAACGCGAGCCACCGAGTGTTTGCGGCGGCCTGTTCCGTAGTAACGTACATCTGCCATCGTTTAGTTCCTCCCTGTGTCCCGATTAACCGCGAAGTTCGTAAACTTCTGGTTTTTGTGCTGCGTGGTTGTGCTCAGCTCCAGCGTAAACGTGGAGTTTAGTGAATGATTGACGACCAAGTGATCCTTTTGGAAGCATCCCTTTGATTGCGAGTTCAAGCATACGCTCTGGGCGTTTTGCGAGAAGCTCTTTTGCAGTTTGTGATTTCAAACCGCCTGGATGACCTGAATGACGGTAGTAAATCTTGTCGTTCATTTTGTTACCAGTCAAGTGGATTTTCTCAGCGTTGATGATGATGACGTGGTCTCCGCAATCAACGTTTGGTGTGAAAGTCGGCTTGTGCTTACCGCGAAGAAGTGATGCTACTTCACTAGTCAAACGACCAAGTGTTTTGCCTTCTGCGTCGATAAGGAGCCATTTGCGTTCTACTTCAGATGCTTTTGCCATGAATGTCGTGCGCATGTGGAATACCTCCTAAAATGTCTGTTTGCTTAATTTTTTTAGTGCTTGTTTGATGCTTTATCATAATCCTAGTTTACGGGGCTAAGATTGTGGTTCATCTCTCAATGTGAAAATGAAATGCCAATGAATATAATACGATTTTATAGAGGGAATGTCAATCTACTTTTTCATAATTCACATTCCACAAGTATAGACCGTGCGGTGGGGCTGTAATCCCAGCGCTACGCCGGTCTTTTGAGGCGAGCATCCGGCTCACGTCTGCCGGCTCATATTTCCCACGCCCGACCTCTAACAACGTCCCTACCATAATACGGACTTGGTTATAAAGAAAGCCCGAGCCGACGAAACGAATATACATCTCATCGCCCGCTTCGACGAGCTCCGCTTCATAGATTGTGCGGACACGATCCTCTACCTCAGCCTTCGTCACTGAAAAGGAGGTGAAGTCGTGAGTCCCGACGAGCATGCGTAGCGCCTGTCGGATCCGCTCATGGTCGAGCGTGTACGTGACCGTTACAGCATGGTGGCGCCGGAACGGGTCCGCGTCGCTTCGGAAGAAATAGCGATACTCTTTCCGTTTTGCCCCGTAACGCGCGTGAAACGACGTATCGACCTCTTCGGCGGATCGGACAAGAATATCATCGGGCAACATCGCATTCAGCGCTTTGACGAACCGGTCGGCTGGCATAGCGAGGTGCGTATCGAAGTGTAGCACTTGCCCCCGAGCATGCACACGGGCGTCCGTACGACCCGAGGCCACTACTTTGACGGTCTGACTATGCATCCGCGCCAGCACACCCTCTACTTCGGCTTGAACCGTATTTCCGTTCGGTTGGACCTGATAACCGGCATAGTTCGTTCCATCATACGCAATCGTCAATTTAATTCGCTTCATCCTATCCCTCGCAATCCAATCAAGATGAGTGTGATGACCACGAAGATGATGAGTAACACCGTGTCACGACGGTGCCACGTCATCTCACGCAAGCGCGTCCGTCCTTCACCCCCACGGTACCCGCGGGCCTCCATTGCCGTAGCGAGGTCCTCAGCACGTTTAAACGCCGACACAAACAATGGGATCATGAGCGGGACGACTGCCTTCAAGCGATCCTTGAGCGGACCGCTCTTCAAATCGACGCCTCGCGCCTGCTGAGCCTTCATGATGCGATCGGTCTCGTCGGCCAAGGTCGGAAGGAACCGGAGCGAGATCGACAGCATGAGGGCGATCTCATGGGCAGGCACTCGGAATCGTTCGAGGGGGCGGAGCCCTGCTTCAATCGAATCGGTCAGTTCCATCGGTGTGGTCGTCAGCGTGACGAGTGTCGTCAACATGACGAGATAGAAGAAACGGAGCGAGACGATCAAGCCCATCCGGACGCCTTCCGAATAAATCGCGAACGGACCGAATGCAATCAACTCCGTCCCGTCCCGGTTAAAGAACAGTTGCAACAACAGTGTAAAAATGATGAGGAATAAAACCATCTTCAATCCATTCCATAAATACCGCCATGACAATTGAGACAGTCTCACGGCGAACAAGGTAAAGCCGAGCAAGAACACGTTCGTCCATAAGTTATCAGCCAAAAAGACGATTGGAATGAAGCCGAGGATGAACAACGTCTTGGCTCGCGCATCAAGTGTATGGAGCCATGAATGTCCGGGAATGTACTGTCCGATGATCATGTCGCTCTCCCCTTTCTCAATTCGAGCGCGATCCAGTCCGCCAATTCGCCTTCGGTCCGTAAGGCCGGTGTCGCAACACCGAACGCAGGGGCAAGCTCACTCGCGAAGCGAAGCACATGCGGGATTTCAAGCTGGAGCCCTTTGACAAGCGCCTCATCTTTGAACAAGTCAAATGGATTCCCATCAAAGGCGACCTCGCCCCGTTCCATGACGACGACTCGTTCTGCGTACGCTAACACGTCGTCCATATCGTGCGAAACGAGAATGAGCGTCAAATCGAGTTCTTGTTTTAGCCGTTTGAATAACGCCAGCATCTCACGACGGCCGAGCGGGTCGAGTCCGGCCGTCGGCTCATCTACGACGAGAACGTCAGGTCGACTAGCGAGCACGCCGGCAATGGCGACGCGACGCATCTGTCCGCCCGAGAGATCGAACGGGGAACGGCCCCATAACGTTTCATCCAGGCCGACGAGGCGCAACGCAGCATGAGCCCGCTCTTTCGCTTCGTCTTCAGACGCCCCAAAGTTTCGTGGACCAAACATGACGTCGCGTTCGACCGTCTCTTCAAATAGTTGATGCTCCGGATATTGAAAGACGAGCCCAACGCGGCGCCGAAGCGGGAGTAAGCTTTGCTTTTTGTCGCGACGCTTCGTAATCGCACGGACTTCGATGTCATCGACGACGACACGCCCTTTTGTCGGTCGCAGCAGTCCGTTCATATGTTGAACGAGCGTTGACTTGCCTGACCCAGTATGGCCAAGAAACGCAACAAGCGCCCCCGACGGAATCATTACATTCACATCGCGCAGCGCGGTTCGTTCAAACGGAGTATTCAATTGATATTGGTAAGTCACTTCTTCAATGCTAATCGGCATAGATGGTTCACCAACTCCGAATGTTGTAGCATCAGACGATCGAGTGGTATGCCCCGTTCCTTCAGTTCGAGTTGCATCCGGACAATAAACGGTACGTCGAGCTGAATGGCTCGTAACGCCTCCGGATTTTGAAACACGTCTTCGGGTGTGCCGGTCATCGCAATCTTGCCTTTTGACAATGCAATGATACGGTCGGCAAACAACACTTCGTCGAGCTCGTGGGTAATGGCGACAACGGTCATCCCTTCTGAGACGAGCTGTTGTACCGTTTCAATCACCTCTTTGCGCCCAATCGGGTCGAGCATTGAGGTAGCTTCATCGAGCACGAGGACATGCGGGCGCATTGCGAGTGCCGAAGCAATCGCAACGCGCTGCTTTTGTCCACCGGATAACTGATGCGGTTCACGGTCCGCTAGTTCCGATAATCCAACGCGCGCTAGACTGTCATCAATTCGACGAACCATTTCTTGACGTGGAAGTCCCATGTTTTCGAGAGAAAATGCCACATCATCGCGCACGGTCGCCCCGACAAACTGGTTGTCAGGATTTTGGAAGACGACACCGATCCGTTTCCGAACGTCCCACACGTCTGTGGCGTCCGTTGGATCGAGTGTCTCAACCCGGACTTCTCCTTCTTGAGGAAGCAAAAGCCCATTCCACAACTTCGTCAAAGTCGACTTGCCAGAACCGTTATGGCCAACGATAGCGAGCCATTCCCCTTTGTATACGTCGAGTGACAGCCCGTTTAAGGCTGGCTCGGTTTGTCCCGGGTAACGAAACACGATATCGCGTACCATAATTTGAGATTCCATCTGCCGACTCCTTTCCGATGTGGAAACAGGGCAATACGTCACCGCATGCCCTGTTGACTGCCTAATGAATTAGACGAGTTCGATGATTACGACTTCTGCACCGTCACCGCGGCGTGGGCCGACTTTCATGATGCGTGTGTATCCACCTTGACGTTCAGCGTAGCGTGGTGCCACGTCTTCGAACAATTTTTGGATTGCGTCTTTTTCTCCAGCGTTCTCTTTACGAACGAATGAAGCTACTTGACGACGGGCATGAAGATCGCCACGTTTCCCAAGAGTGATCAATTTTTCAACGACTGGGCGAAGTTCCTTCGCTTTTTGTTCAGTTGTTTGAATGCGCTCGTTGATAATAAGGTCAGTTGCAAGATCACGTAAAAGTGCCTTACGTTGTGAGCTTGTACGGCCGAGTTTCGAATAAGCCATTACATTTCCCTCCTTCGGTTGAACTTAGTCTTCTTTACGCAAGCCCAAACCGAGCTCGTCCAACTTGAGTTGAACTTCTTCGAGTGATTTACGTCCGAGGTTACGAACTTTCATCATCTCTTCCTCTGATTTGTTTGCGAGTTCTTGAACAGTGTTGATGCCTGCGCGCTTCAAGCAGTTGTACGAACGAACTGAGAGATCGAGTTCTTCGATCGTCATTTCGAGTACTTTTTCTTTTTGGTCTTCTTCTTTCTCGACCATAATTTCTGCATTGAGAGCCTCGTCAGTCAAGCCAACAAAGATGTTCAAGTGTTCTGTCAAAATTTTCGCCCCGAGCGATACCGCTTCTTCCGGACGGATTGAACCATCTGTCCACACGTCTAATAGAAGCTTATCGAAGCTAGCATCTTGACCGACACGTGTTTTATCTACTTCGTAGTTCACGCGTTGAATCGGTGTGTAGATCGAATCGATTGGAATAACGCCAATCGGCATATCATCACGTTTGTTATCTTCTGCCTGGACGTAACCACGACCACGGCGAGCAGTCAAACGCATGCGAAGCGTCGCGTTATCAGCGAGAGTCGCGATGTGGAGCTCAGGATTCAAGATTTCAACGTCGCTATCATGGGTAATGTCTGCCGCAGTGACAGCACCGGCACTTGAAACGTTAATCTCAAGCGTTTTCTCTTCGTCCGAGTACACTTTGAGAGCCAACTTCTTGAGGTTTAATACGATTTGCGTGACGTCTTCGACGACTCCGTCAATCGTAGAGAACTCATGAAGAACGCCATCGATTTGAACCGCTGTTACCGCTGCACCAGGGAGCGATGACAAAAGAATTCGACGTAGTGAGTTGCCGAGAGTAGTGCCATATCCACGTTCAAGCGGTTCCACCACGAATTTACCAAACGTAGCATCCTCGCTGATTTCGACCGTTTCGATCTTTGGTTTTTCAATCTCGATCATCTGAACCCCTCCTTGAGTGTATCCTGCCATGCAGCGCGAGCTGCATTGTATATGCTGTTTGTGCTAGGTAAGCCCTTCACACGCACAAGCGATTATACGCGGCGACGTTTCGGAGGGCGGCAACCGTTGTGCGGAACTGGTGTTACGTCACGGATTGCAGTTACTTCAAGACCAGTAGCTTGGAGGGCACGGATAGCCGCTTCACGTCCAGCACCAGGACCTTTAACGTTAACTTCTACTGTACGCATACCGTTGTCCATTGCAACTTTCGCTGCAGTTTCAGCAGCCAATTGTGCTGCGAACGGAGTCGATTTACGTGATCCTTTAAATCCAAGGTTACCAGAAGTAGCCCATGAGATCGCGTTACCTTGCGTGTCAGTGATTGTAATGATTGTGTTGTTGAATGTAGAGCGGATGTGTACCACACCGACTTCAACATGTTTTTTGACTTTACGTTTTGAACGTACATTTTGCTTACGTTTCGCCATTGTTCAATTCCCTCCTTTACTTCTTCTTGTTCGCTACTGTACGGCGTGGGCCTTTACGAGTACGCGAGTTGTTCTTCGTGTTTTGACCGCGAACAGGGAGACTACGACGGTGACGAACACCGCGATATGCGCCGATCTCGATCAAACGTTTAATGTTGAGTGAAACTTCACGGCGAAGGTCACCTTCAACTTTAATTCCGTCAATTGCTTCACGGATACGGTTGATTTCGTCTTCTGTAAGATCACGTGTGCGTGAATCTTCAGATACGTTTGCAGCCTTCAAAATTTCTTGTGCTCTTGTTTTACCAATACCAAAGATGTATGTGAGCGAAATAACGATACGTTTTTCGCGTGGAATATCTACACCAGCAATACGTGCCATGTGTGCACCTCCTCTTAGATTAACCTTGTTTTTGTTTGTGTTTCGGGTTTTCGCAAATTACCATTACTTTACCCTTACGACGAATAACTTTACATTTTTCGCAGATCGGTTTTACCGACGGTCTTACTTTCATGATTATACCCTCCTCCTGGAAAAATCGGAGTTACTTGTAACGGTACGTAATCCGCCCGCGAGTCAAGTCGTACGGAGACAACTCGACAGTTACGCGGTCACCTGGAAGGATTCGAATGTAGTGCATCCGAATTTTCCCTGAGACGTGCGCGAGCACCGTGTGGCCGTTTTCTAACTCCACTTTAAACATTGCGTTTGGAAGTGGTTCGACAACAGTGCCTTCCACTTCAATGACATCTTGTTTCGCCATCATTTATTCCCCTTTCTATATGAAGATATTTAGGAGCACAGACGATCTATCGCATTGTACTGTGAGAGAAGGATCCGTAACGGATCAGCACGAAGCAATAGAGCCTCATTCACCGGAATCGAGTTTCGTTAAAATCTCGTATCCATCGTCTGTGATGGCGATGGTGTGCTCAAAGTGGGCGCACATGCTACCGTCCACTGTCACAACTGTCCAGTTGTCAGCCAGTGTCCGAACATAGCGTTGACCAGCGTTGACCATTGGTTCAATGGCTAACGTCATTCCAGTCTTCAGGCGCGGCCCTTTCCCCGGTGGACCATAGTGCGGAATTTGCGGTTCTTCATGCAAATTTTGTCCGACACCATGACCGACGTATTCGCGGACGACAGAGAAATCATGAGATTCCACATACGCTTGAATCGCATGCGAAATGTCTGTCAAACGCTGTCCAGCCTTAGCGTGCTCCAATCCTTTATACAGACTTTCTTCAGTCACGTCAAGTAACTGCTGTGTCTCTTCCGAGATTGTTCCCACTGGATACGTCCAAGCGGAATCTCCATGGTATCCGTTATAGTAGGCACCGATGTCGATCGAGATGATATCCCCATCGTTCAATACCCGTTTTCCGGGAATCCCATGAACAAGCTCTTCGTTCACTGAAGCACAAACGCTACCGGTAAACCCGTTATAGCCTTTGAACGACGGTGTCGCACCTTGGCTGCGAATGTATTCTTCCGCGATCCGGTCGAGCTCAAGCGTCGTAATACCTGGTTTGATGTGCTCTTTGAGCACCTGGTGTGTTCGAGCAACAATTTGCCCAGCCTCACGCATAATCGCTATTTCACGAGGCGTCTTCGTGATGATCATTCAGTACCACCGAGTAACGCTTTGACATCGGCGTATACGACATCGATTGGACGATCTCCATCCAATGTACGAAGATACCCTTTTTCAGCGTAAAAGTCAATGAGTGGTTTCGATTGCTCGATGTTGACGTCAAGGCGACGGCGGACCGTTTCCTCTTTATCGTCTTCACGTTGCATGAGAGCCGACCCATCCACATCACAGATGCCTTCCACTTTAGGTGGGTTGAAGATCACGTGATATGTCGCACCACACGTCGGGCAGATCCAACGACCTGTCAAACGCGGGACGAGAATTTCCGCATCCACATCGATATTCACGACATGGTCAATCTGTTTTCCCAAATCTTTAAGCAAACTTTCGAGTGCCTCTGCTTGAGCAACAGTACGCGGGAATCCATCGAGCAGGAAGCCGTTTTTCGTATCATCTTGACTCAAGCGTTCGCGTACGATTCCGATTGTTACCTCATCCGGTACGAGTTCGCCTTTATCCATGAACGATTTTGCTTCTTTGCCGAGTGGCGTTCCGCCTTTGATTGCCGCACGAAACATGTCGCCTGTCGAAATGTGTGGGATTTGGTACTCTTCAACGATTTTAGCCGCTTGAGTCCCTTTCCCTGCACCCGGTAAGCCCATGAGTACTAGATTCATCTCAGTTAGCCTCCAGTTTTGATTTTCACAACACGTCGTAAACACGACAGGAAGGAAGGGTGTACCCTTCCTTCCGCTTTAACGGATAAAGCCTTTGTAGTGTCGTTTTACGAGTTGACTCTCGATTTGTTTCATCGTTTCGAGGGCTACCCCGATGACGATCAACAAGCTCGTTCCTCCGATTTGCACCGAAGTTGGGAGACCGGCAAGCTTAATGAAGATTGTCGGCATGATCGCTACGAGCGATAAGAAAATCGCTCCGAAGAATGTCAAACGATAGAGCAACTTCGTGATGTACTGTTCTGTTTGCGCCCCAGGACGAATCCCAGGAATATAGCCACCTTGCTTCTGCAGGTTTTCTGCCATCTGTTCAGGATTGACCTGAATGAATGTATAGAAGTAAGCGAACGCGATGATGAGCGCTACGTAGATCGACATTCCGATTGGAGCTGTCGTATCGAAGTAAGTCTGCAACTTCTGCGTCGTTTCCGGAGAAGCAATGAAGCTTGCAACAGTTGGTGGTGTCACCATGAAGGAAATCGCGAAGATAACCGGGATGACACCGGCAGCGTTTAGTTTGATTGGCAAGTGCGTCGACTGACCGCCCACAGGGGTACGGTTCGCCGTGCGTTTTGCGTATTGAATCGGAATTTTGCGAGCAGCCTGTTGAACATAAATGATCCCCATGGTCACCGCAAGGATAACGAGCAATAGCACAACCAAGTAAACGATGTTAATGAATAACGCATCTCCAGCATTTTGGAGCTTCGTTTCATAAATCTGCGTGAAGATTCTTGGGAACCCAGCGACGATACCGGCGAAGATAATGATGGAAATACCATTCCCAACACCTTTCTCCGTCGTCATCTCACCGAGGAACATCAAGAACGCCGTACCGGCAGTCAGTACGATCGCGATCACGAAATAGGTTGCCGTGCCCCACGTCTCATTGACGAGACCTGGATAGAGGCGGTTAAATCCAAACGACAATGATGTCGCTTGAATAAACCCTAACATGATCGTCCCATAGCGCGTGACCGTCGCTAGCTTTTTACGGCCAGACTCGCCTTGTTTTGCCCATTCGGCAAACTTCGGAACGACGTCCATTTGTAAGAGCTGCACAACGATCGATGCCGTGATGTACGGCATGATCCCCATTGCGAACAGGGAGAAGTTCTGTAAAGCATTTCCTCCAAACAAGTTCAAGAAGTCGAGAAGACCTCCTGAGTCAAAACGCAACACATCCGTATTCACCATCGGCACCGGGATATGGGCCCCGATGCGGAAAATGATGATGATTGCGAGTGTGAAGAGAATACGCTGTCGAATATCTTTCACGCGCCACATATTGGAGATCGTCTGAAACATCAGATCACCTCAACTGAACCGCCAGCTGCTTCGATCGCTTCTTTCGCTGCACCCGAGAATTTGTTGGCTTTAACAGTCAATTTTGTTTCAAGCTTGCCGTTAGCAAGTACTTTGATTCCGTCTTTAGCAGAGCTGACAACACCAGTCTCGATTAAGAGTTCTGGAGTAACTTCAGTACCTGCCTCGAAACGGTTAAGCGTGTCTAGGGAAACAACTGCATACTCTTTACGAGTAGGGTTGTTGAAACCGCGTTTTGGAAGACGACGGTAAAGTGGGTTTTGCCCACCTTCAAATCCTGGACGAACGCCACCGCCCGAACGAGCTTTTTGACCTTTATGTCCACGGCCAGAAGTTTTACCGTTACCAGTCGCCATACCGCGACCGACACGGTTGCGTTCGTGACGCGAACCTGGAGTTGGCTTCAATTCATGGAGTTTCATAGTGGCACCTCCTTATTTAATAAAATCTGGATTATTCGTTGATTTCGTTTACAGTCACAAGGTGCGACACCTTTTTGATCATACCGCGCATCGCTACGTTGTCAGGGACAACGACAGTCTGATGCATTTTACGAAGACCGAGTGTACGTACTGTTACACGCTGATCTTCCGGACGACCAATGATGCTGCGTGTGAGGGTGATTGCGAGTTTCGCCATGTCTAATTCCCTCCCTTATTTAAGAAGTTCTTCTACGCTTTTACCGCGTAGTTTAGCAACTTCCTCTGCTTTTTTAAGCTCTGTCAAGCCTTGTACCGTCGCACGGACGATGTTGATTGGTGTGTTAGATCCAAGCGATTTCGAAAGGATGTCACCTACACCTGCAAGTTCGAGCACTGCACGAACTGGTCCACCTGCGATAACCCCAGTACCTTCAGAAGCTGGTTTCATGAATACACGACCTGCTCCGAATACTCCTGTGATTTCGTGTGGAATTGTTGTACCGACCATCGGTACTTGAACCATGTTTTTCTTAGCGGCTTCAATAGCCTTGCGGATCGCTTCTGGCACCTCTTGTGCCTTACCTGTACCGAAACCGACGTGACCATTCTTGTCACCTACGACGACGAGAGCGGCGAAACGGAAGCGACGGCCACCTTTCACGACTTTCGCGACGCGGTTTACGGTAACAACGCGTTCTTCGAGTTGTTCCATGTTAACGTCTAACTGGCGCATCGAGTGTCCCCTCCTTTTTGTTAGAATTTAAGACCTGCTTCACGAGCTGCTTCAGCAACAGCTTTGACGCGGCCATGATAGAGGTATCCACCACGGTCGAACACAACAGTGTCGATACCTTTCTCGAGTGCACGTTCAGCTGCAAGTTTACCAACAGCTTTCGCTGCTTCAACGTTGCCGCCGTTTGTAAGATCGAGAGCTTTATCTTTCGAAGATGCTGACACAAGCGTTGTTTGTGCTGCATCATCGATGAGTTGAACGTAGATGTGCTTGCTCGAGCGGAATACGTTCAAACGTGGACGAGCTGCTGTCCCCGCGATCGTACGACGTACACGAGCATGACGTTTCTTACGAACTGCATTTTTGTCTGCTTTTGTGATCATTTATGCCACTCCTTTCCGTTCATTTCGTGACGAATTACTTACCAGTCTTACCTTCTTTACGGCGAATACGTTCATCAGAGTAACGAACACCTTTACCTTTGTAAGGTTCTGGAGCACGGTACGAGCGGATTTGAGCTGCAACGTGTCCGACGCGCTCTTTGTTAATCCCTTTAACGATGATTTGCGTGTTTGAAGGAACTTCAATCTCGATGCCTTCTTCAGCAACGTACTCGATTGGGTGCGAGTAACCGAGGCTGAGGACGAGTTTGTTACCTTGCTTAGCTGCACGGTAACCAACCCCTGAGATCTCAAGTGTTTTCTGGAATCCGTTAGACACACCTTCCACCATGTTGGCGATAAGGGCACGTGTCGTACCGTGGATCGTACGGTTCTCTTTCGAGTCATCCGGACGAACGACGTTCAATTCGTTTTCTTCAACTTTGATTTCCAAGGCTGGGTTAGCTGAAAGCGAAAGTTCACCTTTAGCACCTTTTACTGTGACCGTGTTGTCTTCTGCAACCGAGACAGTAACGCCAGCTGGAATCGTAACTGGTTTTTTACCAATACGTGACATTGATTACACCTCCGTTCTTGTTAGAAAAGTGACTTACCAGATGTAGGCGAGCACTTCGCCGCCGACTTGTTGTTGGCGAGCTTCTTTATCAGTCATAAGACCTTTTGATGTCGAAAGAACTGCGATACCGAGTCCTCCGAGTACTTTTGGCACTTCATCTGCTTTTGCGTATACACGAAGACCTGGTTTCGAAATGCGTTTGAGACCAGTGATAACACGTTCGTTGCTTGCTCCATATTTAAGGAACAGACGAAGTGTACCTTGCTTAGCGTCCTCGATATATTCAACATCGCGAATGAAACCTTCACGCTTGAGGATCTCTGCAACCTCACGTTTGATATTAGAAGCTGGAAGCTCTAATTTTTCATGGCGAACCATGTTAGCGTTACGGATACGTGTAAGCATATCTGCAATTGGGTCTGTCATTACCATGCGATGTACCTCCTTTCACACTGTTAGTGGATTACCAACTTGCTTTTTTAACACCAGGGATTTGACCTTTGTATGCAAGGTCACGGAACATGATACGGCTGATTCCGAATTTACCCATGTAACCATGTGGACGACCTGTGATACGGCAACGGTTATGAAGACGTACAGGTGAAGAGTTACGTGGCAATTTGCTGAGTCCGATGTAGTCGCCTTCAGCTTTTAATTGTGCACGTTTCTCAGCGTACTGGGCAACTAGTTTCTCGCGTTTTTGCTCGCGATTCACCATTGACTTTTTAGCCATGTTGTCTACCTCCGTTTAGATTATTTTTGGAACGGCATTCCGAGAAGTGTGAGTAATTCACGCGCTTCTTCGTCTGTGTTCGCTGTTGTAACAACAACGATGTCCATACCGCGTACTTTCGTTACTTTATCGTAATCGATCTCAGGGAAAATAAGTTGCTCTTTCACACCAAGCGTGTAGTTACCGCGTCCGTCGAATGCTTTCTTCGATACACCGCGGAAGTCACGTACACGTGGAAGTGAAACAGTTACCAATTTGTCGAGGAAATCGTACATACGCTCGCCACGAAGAGTAACCTTCGCACCGATTGGCATGCCTTCACGAAGTTTGAAACCAGCGATTGATTTCTTAGCCTTCGTTACGAGTGGTTTTTGACCAGAAAGAATTGATAATTCTTCCACTGCCATGTCAAGAGCCTTCGAGTTCGAAACAGCGTCACCTACACCCATGTTGATGACGATCTTGTCGACCTGTGGGACTTGCATGACTGAGTCATAGTTGAATTTATCCATCATCGCTTTCACGATGTCGCTTTTATACTTCTCTTGCAAACGGTTCATAGTCGAATGGACCTCCTTTCGTCACGTTCTTCTTATTTATCGAGTACTTCGCCCGATTTCGCGACACGAACTTTTTTACCATCGACTACTTTGAAACCAACGCGAGTCGGTTTGCCCGTTTTAGGGTCGAGTGGCATGACGTTCGAGACGTGAATTGGTGCTTCGATTTCAAGGATACCGCCTTGTGGATTCGCTTGTGATGGTTTCGAGTGTTTTTTAATCACGTTGATACCTTCTACGACTACGCGGTTCTTGCTTGGCATAGCTTTGAGGATAACCCCTTGCTTGCCTTTATCTTTACCAGACATTACCTGGACTGTATCGCCTTTTTTAACATGCATCGTTTTGCGCACCTCCTTATAGGATTGAAATTGGAAATTAAAGTACTTCCGGTGCCAACGAAACGATCTTCATGAATTCTTTTTCACGAAGTTCACGTGCAACTGGCCCGAAGATCCGAGTGCCGCGTGGGCTCTTGTCATCTTTGATGATGACTGCTGCGTTCTCATCGAAACGGATGTACGAACCATCTTTACGACGAGCGCCGCGTTTTGTACGAACGACAACTGCTCTGACAACGTCACCTTTTTTAACAACGCCACCTGGTGTTGCTTGTTTTACCGTCGCGACGATGATGTCACCGATGTTGGCAGTCTTACGACCTGAACCACCGAGGACTTTAATTGTCAACAGTTCACGCGCGCCAGAGTTGTCTGCTACTTTCAAGCGAGATTCTTGTTGAATCATGCGAGTGTACCTCCCTCCGGATGTTTATAGATCCGAACTGTTATTAGATGATTACTGATTCTTCTACTACTGTTACGAGACGGAAACGTTTGTCTTTAGAAAGCGGACGTGTTTCCGCGATGCGGACGACATCGCCGATTTTAGCGACATTGTTCTCATCGTGCGCTTTAAATTTCTTCGTGTAGTTTACACGTTTGCCATAAAGCTTATGACGTACTTTTGTTTCAACTGCAACGACGATCGTTTTGTCCATTTTGTCAGACACGACGCGTCCAGTGAGTACTTTACGCTTATTGCGTTCCATGAGTGTTACCTCCTCTTAAAGAATCCGATTAGATTAGCCGTTGTTGATGCCGAGTTCGCGTTCACGAAGAATCGTTTTAGCACGCGCAATCGACTTGCGTACTTCACGGATACGAGCAGGATTCTCAAGCTGACCTGTAGCTAATTGGAAACGAAGGTTAAAGAGTTCTTCTTTCCACTCGCCTACTTTACCGTTGAGCTCTTCAGTTGTTGATTGACGGAGATCAGTTGCTTTCATTCGTATCACCACCATTTTCTTCACGTTTCACGAACTTACATTTCACTGGAAGTTTGTGCGCTGCAAGACGAAGCGCCTCACGTGCAACTTCCTCAGATACACCCGCGATTTCGAACATTACTTTGCCAGGCTTAACTACAGCTACCCAGCCTTCTGGAGCACCTTTACCCGAACCCATTCGGACTTCGAGAGGCTTTTTCGTGTATGGTTTGTGTGGGAAGATTTTGATCCACACTTTACCACCACGTTTCATATAACGTGTCATTGCGATACGTGCTGATTCGATTTGACGGTTTGTGATCCAGCTCGCTTCGAGCGATTGGAGACCGAATTCACCGAAATGTACTGTTGTGCCGCGTTTTGCATTTCCGCGCATTTTACCACGGTGTACACGACGATATTTCACGCGTTTAGGTAACAACATAGTGTGTTGCCTCCTTCCTGAAAGAGTGTTTATTATTCAGCGTTTTTAGCTGTGTTGTTTTTTGTTGGAAGAACTTCACCATGGTACAACCAGACTTTAATTCCGATTTTACCATAAGTTGTGTCAGCTTCAGCTGTTCCGTAATCGATATCGGCACGGAGTGTGTGAAGTGGAACTGTTCCTTCCGAGTACTTCTCTGAACGAGCGATATCAGCGCCACCAAGACGACCAGAAACTTCTGTTTTGATCCCTTTGATGCCAGTGCGCATCGAACGTTGGATTGATTGTTTCATTGCACGACGGAATGACACACGGCCTTCCAATTGACGAGCGATGTTTTCAGCAACAAGTTTAGCGACAGCGTCCGCGTTTTTCACTTCAACAACGTTGATGTGAACACGTTTGCCTTCAGCAAGCTTGATGATGTTTTTGCGGAGTGACTCGATTTCCGAACCACCCTTACCGATAACCATACCTGGTTTCGCAGTGTGAAGCGAAATGTTCACGCGATTTGCAGCGCGTTCGATTTCTACTTTAGAAATACTAGCATCCTTCATTTTGTTTTCGATGTATTCACGAATAACGAAGTCTTCATGAAGGAGATCTGCGTAGTCTTTCTCAGCGTACCAACGCGAATCCCAGTCTTTGATAATACCAACGCGAAGACCGTGCGGATTTACCTTTTGACCCACTACATATCCCTCCTTATTTCTCAGTTACCACGATGTGGATGTGGCTTGTGCGTTTGTTAATACGGCTTGCGCGACCCATCGCACGTGGGCGGAAGCGTTTGAGTGTTGGACCTTCGTTGACGTAGATTTCCGACACCACAAGGTTCTCAATATTCATATCGTAGTTGTGCTCTGCGTTTGCAATCGCTGACTTCAATACTTTTTCAACGATTGGCGACGCTGCCTTGTTCGTGTGAGCAAGGACAGAGAGCGCTTCGCCGACTTGTTTCCCGCGAATTAAGTCTACAACGAGACGTGCTTTGCGAGGAGCAAGACGGACCATATTAGCTGATGCTTTAGCTTGCATGGATTTGACCTCCCCTCAAATTACCGTTTCGTTTTCTTGTCTGATCCGTGACCTTTGTACGTGCGTGTTGGAGCGAATTCACCAAGTTTGTGACCGACCATGTCTTCTGTCACGAATACTGGTACGTGTTTACGACCATCGTGTACACCGAACGTGTGACCCATGAATTCTGGGAAGATTGTCGAGCGACGTGACCAAGTTTTGATGACTTGCTTCTCACCAGATTCGTTGAGTTTGTCAACTTTAGCGAGCAAATGGTGATCTGCGAATGGACCTTTTTTCAAGCTGCGACCCATGATAGAACCTCCCTTTGGAATGATTCGGGAACGGCTCTTTCGAACCGCCCGAGAATCATGTAGTAATTATTTCTTGCGACGACGAAGAATGTACATGTCGCTCGATTTGTTTTTCTTACGAGTTTTAAGACCAAGAGCTGGTTTACCCCAAGGAGTAAGTGGGCCCGAACGACCGATTGGCGCACGACCTTCACCACCACCGTGTGGGTGATCAACCGGGTTCATTACAGAACCACGTACTGTTGGGCGTTTGCCTAACCAACGTGAACGTCCTGCTTTACCGATGTTTACGAGTTCGTGTTCTTCGTTACCAACTGAACCGACTGTCGCGCGGCAAGTGCCGAGGAACAAGCGTGATTCACCTGATTGAAGACGAACGATGACGTACTTGCCGTCACGTCCTTGGATTTGTGCCGATGCACCAGCCGCACGAACAAGCTGACCGCCTTTACCAGGCTTAAGCTCGATGTTGTGGATAGTAGTACCGACAGGGATGTTCACGAGTGGAAGAGCGTTCCCCACTTTGATATCCGCCTCAGGACCAGACATGATTTCCATGCCTACTTTGATGCCCTTAGGAGCGAGGATGTAACGTTTCTCACCATCTGCATAGTTGATGAGGGCGATGTTCGCTGAACGGTTTGGATCGTATTCGATCGTAGCAACGCGTCCGACGATGCCATCTTTGTTACGTTTGAAATCGATGATACGGTATTTGCGTTTGTGCCCGCCACCTTGGTGACGTACAGTCAAACGACCTTGGTTGTTACGACCGCCTTTTTTCGAAAGCTTTTCAGTTAACGATTTTTCAGGACGGTTCGTTGTGATCTCTGCAAAGTCGAGAGATGTCATGTTACGGCGACCGTTAGTGGTCGGCTTAAACTTTTTAATTGCCATCGAGGATTCCCTCCTTTTCTTCTAAGGTAGTAAATTAACCGAGGAAGTCGATTGTGTTGCCTTCAGCAAGGGTTACGATCGCTTTTTTACGACGAGCTGTGTAACCAGAGTGACGACCGACACGTTTCGCTTTCGGTTTCATGTTCATTGTGTTTACCGAAGCAACTTTCACATTGAAGATTGTTTCGATAGCGTACTTCACTTGCGATTTAGTCGCTTTAACGTCGATCTCGAAAACGTATTTGTTAGCTTCCATGAGGCTAACAGAACGCTCAGTGATGATAGGACGTTTGATGATATCGTATGCTTGAGCCATTATGCAAGCACCTCCTCTACCTTCGCAACCGCATCTTTAGTGAAGATGACTTTGTCGTTAGCAACGAGGTCAAGAACGTTAACGCCTGCTGCCTCGATCACAGTCACTCCTGGGATGTTACGAGCTGCGAGAGCGATAGTCTCATTGTAGTCCGCTGTGACTACAAGAGCCTTACGTTCTACTGACAAGCTGTTCAATACAGCAGCCATGTCTTTTGTTTTTGGTGCATCGAAAGCAAGGCCTTCGAGGACGATCATTTCGTTGTTTTTCACTTTCGACGAAAGTGCCGAGAGAAGTGCTAAACGACGAACTTTTTTAGGAAGCTTGTAAGAGTATGAACGTGGTGTTGGACCGAAGACTGTACCACCACCAACCCATTGTGGTGAGCGGATAGAACCTTGGCGCGCACGACCAGTTCCCTTTTGTTTCCATGGTTTACGGCCGCCACCGCGTACTTCCGAGCGACCTTTCGTATCGTGAGTACCTTGACGGCGTGATGCTTGTTGCATGACGATCGCGTCGTAAAGTACTGAGTCGTTAGGCTCGATACCGAAAATGGCTTCTGCCAATTCGATCTCGCCAACTTGTGAACCTGTTTGGTTAAGCAAAGCTACTTTAGGCATTCGTAATTCCTCCTTTCCGTGCAGTTAATTAGTTACCTTTTACCGCTGTTTTGATGATGACGTTCGACTTGCGAGCGCCTGGGATTGCGCCTTTAACGAGTACAAGGCCGCGTTCCGCGTCAACTTTGACAACTTCAAGGTTTTGAATCGTTTTACGCTCGCCACCCATTTGACCAGGAAGAAGCTTCCCTTTAAATACGCGGTTAGGAGCTACAGGACCCATCGAACCAGGACGACGGTGGTAGCGCGAACCGTGAGCCATTGGTCCACGTGATTGTCCGTGACGCTTGATCGCACCTTGGAATCCTTTACCTTTCGATGTACCTGTTACGTCTACTAATTCACCTGCAGCGAAAATGTCCGCCTTGATCTCTTGACCGATTTCGTATCCTTCTACTGAAGTACGAATCTCTTTCATGAAGCGCTTAGGTGTCGCGTTTGCTTTCGCAGCGTGACCTTTTGCCGGTTTGTTTTGACGTGATTCTTTGATGTCGCCGAAACCGAGTTGAACTGCTTCGTAACCGTCTGTTTCAACTGTTTTAAGTTGAAGCACAACGTTCCCTTCGACAGCAACTACTGTTACCGGTACGACTTCGCCTGCTTCGTTGAAGATTTGAGTCATACCAAGTTTTGTTCCTAAGATTCCTTTAGCCATGAGATACACCTCCTGTTTAATAATTATTGTCTCTTCTGGCTAGTATCTACTATATGAAGAATTAAAGTTTGATTTCGATGTCAACACCTGATGGTAATTCGAGGCGCATAAGCGCATCAACCGTTTTTGGTGTTGGGTTAACGATGTCGATCAAGCGTTTGTGTGTACGCATCTCGAACTGCTCACGAGCATCTTTGTACTTGTGAACCGCACGAAGGATCGTGTAGATCGATTTTTCAGTTGGAAGCGGGATTGGTCCCGAAACCTTTGCACCTGAACGCTTCGCAGTATCAACGATTTTCTCAGCTGATTGATCGAGTACGCGATGGTCGTATGCTTTTAAACGAATACGGATTTTTTCATTTGCCATGTAAGTTTCCCTCCTTTGTCGCCTATTTTTAAAAATAGACAGTTCTCCGCGGAAATTTCCACACCGGCCATGGCAAAGCTGCCTGGCGTGTCATAACCTCCCGCTTCATCGCAGCGTGCTTGTGTCAGCAGAGGTATCCGATCATTGCAAATCAACGATTGGACCCGATTTCTGCTGTAAAGTCTCTCACCACTCGCACAAACACTTAATCATTATATCGAATCTACATATGAAATGCAAGATTTGATTTTTAAATGGCGCCGGATGTCTGATGAGTTGTTCAACGTTCACTAATGTAACAAGATTTGAACCCATTTGCAAGCTATTTTCCTTCTTTTGTTGAACCATTTGTTACAAGAACCGCCATGCCAACTCTACCTAGCGTTTCATACGTGCTCCGAAGCGTTCCGTGACGGATTCGATGACCGAGGCGGAGGCTCGTTTCAAACACGTTTGGACGATTGTCTCATCAAGCGCGTTTGTCTCGAAGTGATGCGTCAGTCGATCAAGTTTATCCTTTCGGTTCATCACCGTGTATAATACGATCCATTCCTCGAGATGCATCCAACTGCCGGTCGGTTCAATATATGGATGCGTATAAATCCCGTCGGTGCACTTCATCCGGAAACTGGCCATCACGTCAATGTCTCCGCCTTCGAATTCATATTCCCCAAAGTAGGTCGTTACGTAATCTGGATGAGGCGTCGACTCGACTTTTTTTCCAGCACGGCTCAGTACTTGATCGACTCGCTCGAATTGATCCGGTTCGACAAACACATCCAAGTCGTTCGCCGTTTCAATTATCCCATGATGCTTCAGTAACGTCGACCCACCGAACCGACACGCGATCCCGTTCAAGTGACATAACGTTTCGATTTGCTTCTCCATCTTCGTCTCCCCTTTCGTTCGACATATGTCCCATCTTACCACGTCTTGCCACAAAACAAAAAAGCAGCCCGCAAAATGCGGACTGCTTGAAAGGTCAGTGAATCAATCGATTACTCGATGATTTCAGTTACTGAACCAGCGCCTACTGTACGGCCACCCTCACGGATTGAGAAACGTGTTCCGTCTTCGATCGCGATTGTAGAAATCAATTCGATCGTCAACTCGATGTTGTCTCCTGGCATTACCATTTCAGTACCTTCTGGAAGGTGAACGATACCTGTTACGTCAGTTGTACGGAAGTAGAACTGCGGACGGTAGTTCGCGAAGAATGGCGTGTGACGGCCACCCTCTTCTTTAGAAAGAACGTAGATTGAAGCTTTGAATTTTGAGTGTGGCGTGATTGAACCTGGCTTAGCAAGTACTTGTCCACGCTCGATGTCTTCACGTGATACACCACGGAGAAGAGCACCGATGTTGTCGCCAGCTTCAGCGTAGTCGAGAAGCTTACGGAACATCTCTACACCAGTACATACAGTTTTCTTAGTTTCTTCTGTAAGACCAACGATTTCAACTTCGTCGTTGACGCGGAGAACACCACGCTCAACACGACCAGTCGCTACAGTACCGCGACCAGTGATTGAGAATACGTCCTCAACTGGCATCATGAATTCTTTGTCCGTGTCACGAACTGGCTCAGGGATGTACTCATCAACTGCGTTCATGAGTTCCATGATTTTTTCTTCCCACTGAGCTTCGCCGTTAAGCGCGCCAAGTGCAGAACCTTTGATTACAGGAAGGTCGTCGCCTGGGAAGTCGTACTCAGAAAGAAGTTCACGGATTTCCATTTCAACGAGCTCGAGGAGTTCTTCGTCGTCAACCATGTCAACTTTGTTCATGAATACGACGATGAAAGGAACACCTACTTGACGTGAAAGAAGGATGTGCTCACGTGTTTGTGGCATTGGGCCGTCAGTTGCCGAAACAACGAGGATCGCGCCGTCCATTTGTGCAGCACCAGTGATCATGTTTTTAACATAGTCAGCGTGACCTGGGCAGTCAACGTGTGCATAGTGGCGTTTGTCTGTTTCGTACTCGATGTGAGCTGTTGCGATTGTGATACCGCGCTCACGTTCTTCAGGAGCACCATCGATTGCGTCAAACTTTGTAGCTGTTTTCCCTTGTGCTTTTGAAAGTACAGCTGAGATCGCTGCAGTCAAAGTTGTTTTACCGTGGTCGACGTGGCCGATTGTACCAACGTTAACGTGCGGTTTAGAACGGTCGAATTTTTCTTTACCCATTCTAGATTCCTCCTCTATTAGACAATTAGTTTTTATTTAACTAGGAAGACGTAGGCTACTTTTAACATACGTCCTCCTTAGCTTACAACAATCAATTAAGCGTTACAACCGTTATTAGCCGTTCGCTTTTTTGATGATTTCTTCTGCGATTGACTTCGGTACTTCTTCGTAGTGATCGAAGTGCATCGAGTACGTTCCGCGTCCTTGCGTACGTGAACGAAGCGATGTCGCATATCCAAACATTTCTGAAAGTGGAACCATTGCTTTAACGACTTGAGCGTTACCGCGTGCTTCCATACCTTCTACGCGTCCACGGCGTGACGTGACGTCACCCATGATGTCTCCCAAGTATTCTTCTGGGATGACAACTTCAACACGCATCATTGGCTCAAGGATGACAGCTTTCGCTTGATCCTTAAGTTGTTTTACCGCCATCGAAGCAGCAACTTTAAACGCCATCTCGTTCGAGTCGACATCGTGGTACGATCCGAAGACGAGAGCAGCTTTAACGTCAACTACTGGGTAACCCGCGAGGATACCGTTTTCGAGAGCTTCTTCAATCCCGCTTTGAACAGCTGGGACGTATTCACGTGGTACAACACCACCGACGATTTTGTTCTCGAATGCGAATCCAGCGCCTTCTTCGTTCGGCTCGAATTCTACGACAACGTGACCGTACTGACCGCGACCACCTGATTGACGTACGAATTTCGAATCGATCTTCGCAGCGCCACGGATTGTCTCACGGTAAGCAACTTGTGGTGCACCTACGTTAGCTTCTACTTTGAATTCGCGACGCATACGGTCAACGAGGATATCAAGGTGAAGCTCACCCATACCAGAGATGATTGTTTGACCAGTCTCTTGGTTTGTTTCAGTGCGGAAAGTTGGATCCTCTTCTGCGAGTTTCGCGAGGGCTTGACCCATCTTGTCTTGGTCAGCTTTCGATTTAGGCTCGATTGCGACCGAGATAACTGGTTCTGGGAATGTCATTGACTCAAGAACGACGTTGTCTTTCTCTGAGCAAAGCGTATCACCAGTCGTAGTATCTTTAAGACCAACAGCTGCGGCGATGTCACCAGCATATACCATTGGAATTTCTTCACGGCTGTTCGCGTGCATCTGAAGGATACGACCGAGGCGCTCGCGCTTACCTTTAGTCGAGTTCTTCACATACGAACCAGCTTGTGCTGTACCAGAGTACACACGGAAGAATGTCAATTTACCGACGTAAGGGTCAGTCATGACTTTGAACGCAAGTGCCGAGAATGGCGCTTCGTCCGAAGGTTCACGCGTGATTTCTTCTTCTGTATCGAGGTTAACCCCTTTGATTGACTCAACGTCAACTGGTGACGGGAGGTAATCAACAACAGCGTCCAACATCAATTGAACACCTTTGTTTTTGAAGGCCGAACCAACGAGTACAGGGTAGAATTCTACGCTAAGCGTTGCTTTACGAATACCAGCTTTGAGTTCTTCAATTGAGATCTCTTCGCCTTCGAGGTATTTCATCATCAACTCTTCGTTGTAGTCCGCAACCGCTTCGATCAATTGACCACGAAGTTCTTCAGCTTGGTCAGCCATGTCAGCTGGGAAGCCATCGATTACTTCGATGTCAGTACCGAGGTCGTTTGAGTACATGTACGTCTTCATCTCAACGAGGTCAACGATTCCTTTGAATTCGTCTTCCGCGCCAATTGGAAGTTGGATTGGGTGTGCATTTGCTTGGAGACGCTCGTGAAGTGTTTTCACCGAGTACAAGAAGTCCGCACCGATCTTATCCATCTTGTTGACGAATACGACACGTGGAACACCATAAGTCGTCGCTTGACGCCATACAGTTTCTGTTTGTGGTTCAACACCTGACTGTGCGTCAAGTACTGCAACTGCGCCATCAAGTACACGGAGTGAACGTTCAACTTCAACCGTGAAGTCTACGTGTCCAGGTGTATCGATGATGTTTACACGGTGGCCATTCCACTGTGCAGTTGTCGCAGCAGAAGTGATCGTGATTCCACGCTCTTGCTCCTGCTCCATCCAGTCCATTTGTGAAGCTCCTTCATGAGTTTCACCAATTTTGTGGATACGACCTGTGTAATAAAGAATACGTTCAGTTGTTGTCGTTTTACCGGCATCGATGTGAGCCATGATCCCGATGTTACGAGTATTCTTTAGGGAGAATTCTCTTGCCATACTGGGTATTCTCCTTCCGCATGTGTTTTTCGTGTGCTGGCACACGATATGATTATACCCGAAAGCCACTCCATTAAGCCACCGCTTGGTGACGTGGAGTGGACTTTACGTTTAAATTACCAACGATAGTGAGCAAACGCTTTGTTTGCTTCTGCCATCTTATGCATGTCTTCGCGTTTCTTAACTGAAGCACCAGTGTTATTGGCTGCATCCATGATTTCGTTCGCGATACGTTGCTCCATCGTTTTCTCGTTGCGGAGACGAGCGTAGTTCACGAGGTAACGAAGACCAAGTGTCGTACGGCGCTCTGGACGAACTTCAACAGGAACTTGGTAGTTTGCTCCACCGACACGGCGAGCTTTAACTTCAAGTACAGGCATGATGTTGTTCATTGCTTCTTCGAACACTTCCATAGGCTCTTTGCCTGAGCGTTCAGCGATGAGGCCAAATGCGTTGTAAATGATAGTTTGAGCTGTACCTTTTTTACCGTCTAACATGACACGGTTAATGAGGCGAGTTACCAATTTCGAGTTGTAGATCGGATCTGCGATAACGTCACGACGTTCTGCACGGTTTTTACGCATCCGAGTACCCTCCTTTCAAAATTTCAGTAGTTTTTAGTTAGCGAGAATTACTTCTTCGCAGCTTTCGGACGTTTCGTACCGTATTTAGAACGGCCTTGCATACGTCCGTCAACACCTGCAGTGTCAAGCGCACCACGAACGATGTGGTAACGTACCCCTGCTAAGTCTTTTACACGTCCTCCACGGATAAGAACAACGCTGTGCTCTTGAAGGTTGTGGCCAATACCTGGAATGTACGCAGTCACTTCGATTTGGTTAGTCAAACGAACACGAGCATACTTACGTAATGCCGAGTTCGGTTTCCTCGGAGTCATTGTACCAACACGTGTACAAACACCACGTTTCTGTGGCGAGCTCACGTTTGTTTGTGACTTGATGAAACTGTTGTAACCTTTGTTAAGTGCTGGAGAGTCAGATTTAACGACTTTCGATTTACGTCCTTTACGGACTAACTGGTTGATAGTAGGCATCTTTGAAGATCCTCCCTTCCTGAATTATGCTATTTTCTAGACCCACCGACCCGGGTGGTTCATTTAAGGTCATAACGAAACGCTTTTACGAGGCGTAGGCATTCCATGACCTCGCAAAAACGTGAGTTATACCTTGAAAGTGGCAATAATAGCAGCCAAACCTTTCCGGAGAAAGATTGGGTGACGTCCAAGTAGCTTGCCGACTGCTGGACATCGTTGTCATCGACAACAACCGATTGGCGGCACTAAATCATAGTAGCACCGCCAACCCATGCTGTCAAGACGTTTTTATTCTACCGTCGTGTCTTCGAGAACGGCTTTCGTCTCTTCTTCTTTGAGTTCGACATCGCGGTAAACCGGCATCCCAGTACCAGCTGGAACGAGTTTCCCGATGATGACGTTCTCTTTGAGTCCGAGGAGATAGTCGCGCTTACCTTTAATGGCAGCATCCGTCAATACACGAGTCGTTTCTTGGAACGAAGCGGCTGAGAGGAACGAATCTGTCTCAAGCGATGCTTTCGTGATTCCGAGAAGGACCGGTTTCGCTGTTGCCGGGCTCTTGCCATCGCGGAGAGCATCTTTACATGCTTCTTTGAAGACGCTGATGTCGACGAGCGAACCAGGGAGAAGCGGTGTGTCACCAGATTCGATGACTTTAACGCGGCGAAGCATTTGGCGAACCATAACTTCGACGTGCTTATCTCCGATTTCTACCCCTTGCATGCGGTAAACTTTTTGTACTTCTTGGAGAAGATAGTTTTGAACACCAGAGACCCCACGGACGGCGAGCAATTCTTTCGGATCGATCGACCCTTCTGTGAAGACTTCTCCGGCCTCTACCGTATCTCCGATTTGGACACGGAGACGTGCTCCGAACGGAATCGTGTACGTGCGTGTTTCACTGAGTCCTTCGACCGTAAGTTCACGCTTGTCACGCGATTCTGTAAAGTCGATAACCGTACCAGGGATTTCCGAGATGACTGCTTGCCCTTTCGGGTTACGAGCCTCGAATACCTCTTGGATACGCGGAAGACCTTGTGTGATATCATCCCCGGCTACCCCACCTGTGTGGAAGGTACGCATTGTAAGCTGCGTTCCTGGCTCACCGATTGATTGCGCGGCGATGATTCCGACAGCTTCGCCGACTTCAACGTTTGAGCCAGTCGCCAAGTTGCGGCCGTAACATTTCTTACATACGCCATGTGACGTGTTACATGTAAAGGCTGTACGGATTTCAACTCGTTCGATTCCAGCGTCGACGATGTCGCGAGCGAGATCTTCGGTAATCAATTGGTTCTTCTCGACCATGACTTCACCCGTTTCCGGATGTGCCACTGTCTCGAACGCTGTACGGCCGACGAGGCGGTCATACAAGTTTTCGATTTCTTCCGTGCCTTCGCGGAGAGCGGCGACGCGGATTCCGCGGTCCGTTCCACAATCTTCTTCACGGATGATGACATCTTGAGCTACGTCTACAAGACGACGCGTCAAGTAACCTGAGTCAGCCGTCTTAAGGGCTGTATCGGCAAGACCTTTACGCGCACCGTGCGTCGAGATGAAGTACTCTTGTACCGTCAGACCTTCACGGAATGAAGATTTGATCGGAAGTTCGATGATGCGGCCAGATGGAGCGGCCATCAAACCACGCATCCCTGCGAGCTGCGTGAAGTTGGACGCGTTACCACGGGCACCTGAGTCAGACATCATGAAAATTGGGTTCAAGCGATTGAGGGATTTCATCAATCGTGATTGAATCTCATCCTTCGCTTCGTTCCAAGAGCGTACAACGCGCTCGTAACGCTCATCTTCAGTGATGAGACCGCGACGGAATGACTTCATGATTTGATCGACTTGAGTTTGCGCTTCATCAAGGATCTCTTGTTTGTCCGGAAGAACGATGATATCAGCGATTCCGACCGTCACACCGGCTTTCGTCGAGTGTTTAAAGCCGAGATCTTTCATCCGGTCAAGCATGCGGCTTGTTTCAGTCGTTTCGAACTTCTGGAACACTTCCGCGATGACTTTTCCAAGGAATCCTTTTTTGAATGGCTCAACCAAAGGACGTGAGGCGATTTCTTCCGCCACGTTGGCACCTTTGTCGATGAAGTACTTGTCAGGCGTTGCTTCCTGCAAGTTTTCCATCGTCGGCTCGTTCAAGTATGGGAACGTGTTCGGCAAGATCTCGTTAAAGATCATCTTACCGACCGTTGTGATCAACAATTTCTCGTTTTGCTCATCTGTGAACGTCGGGTTGTTGAGCGTGCGTGCTGGAAGAGCGACACGTGTATGCAAGTGGACATAGCCATTTTGATACGCGATGAGCGCTTCGTTCACGTTCGACAAAATTTTCCCTTGTCCGACGGCATCGTCGCGTTCAAGCGAGATGTAGTAGTTACCGAGGACCATATCCTGCGATGGTGTAACAACTGGTTTTCCGTCTTTCGGGTTCAAGATGTTTTGCGCTGCGAGCATGAGAAGACGAGCTTCCGCTTGTGCTTCAGCAGAAAGTGGGACGTGAACCGCCATTTGGTCACCATCGAAGTCGGCGTTATAAGCCGTACATACGAGCGGGTGAAGGCGAATCGCGCGACCTTCGACGAGAATCGGTTCGAAAGCTTGAATCCCTAGGCGGTGAAGCGTTGGGGCACGGTTCAAGAGAACCGGATGCTCACGAATGACTTCTTCGAGGACGCCCCAGATTTCTGGTTGCATCTTCTCAATCTTACGTTTGGCGTTCTTGATGTTCGACGCGATGCCGCGACCGACAAGTTCTTTCATCACGAACGGTTTGAAGAGTTCAAGGGCCATCTCTTTCGGGAGACCACATTGGTACATCTTCAAGTTTGGACCAACGACGATAACCGAACGTCCTGAATAGTCGACCCGTTTACCAAGAAGGTTTTGACGGAAACGACCTTGTTTCCCTTTCAACATGTGTGAAAGTGATTTCAATGGACGGTTACCTGGACCTGTTACCGGACGACCACGACGACCGTTGTCGATGAGGGCGTCAACCGCTTCTTGAAGCATACGCTTCTCGTTTTGCACGATGATGTTCGGCGCGCCGAGATCGAGCAAACGTTTAAGACGGTTGTTCCGGTTGATGACTCGACGATACAAATCGTTCAAGTCAGATGTCGCAAAGCGTCCACCGTCGAGCTGCACCATCGGGCGAAGCTCAGGCGGAATGACAGGAAGTACTTCGAGGATCATCCAATCTGGATCATTGCCTGATGTGAAGAATGCATCGAGCACTTCAAGGCGTTTAATCGCACGTGTACGACGCTGACCTTGAACTGTCTTCAATTCTTCGCGGAGTTCTCCGACTTCCTTCTCGAGTTGTACGTCTTGAAGGAGTGTCCGGATCGCTTCCGCACCCATGTCTGCTTTGAAGTCACTACCGTATTTTTCACGGTAGAGACGATATTCTTTTTCCGAGAGAAGTTGTTTCTTCTCGAGCGGAGTGTCACCTGGCTCCGTCACGACGTACGACGCGAAGTAGATCACTTCTTCGAGTGCACGTGGTGACATGTCGAGAACAAGCCCCATTCGGCTTGGAATCCCTTTGAAGTACCAGATGTGCGAAACTGGTGCCGCGAGCTCGATATGGCCCATACGCTCGCGACGCACTTTCGCTTTCGTCACTTCAACGCCACAGCGGTCACAAATGACTCCTTTATAACGGATCCTTTTGTACTTTCCGCAGTAACATTCCCAGTCTTTCGTAGGACCGAAGATTCGTTCACAGAACAATCCGTCCTTCTCTGGTTTGAGTGTACGATAGTTGATCGTTTCCGGCTTTTTGACTTCCCCGTAAGACCACGAACGGATCTTCTCAGGTGAAGCCAAGCCGATTTTCATATATTCAAATCGATTAACATCTACCAAGGGGCCGACCTCCCTTTTCGCCTTATTCCTCTTCCGTAACAGTCGGTTGAACGACTTGTTCTAACGCCGATGTTGCGTTCGGGATGTTGTCGTCATCTTCATCTTTCATTTCAACTTCTTCATCGTCCGCAGACATCATCTTGACTTCCATACCGAGCGCTTGGAGCTCTTTGATCAAGACGCGGAACGACTCAGGAACGCCCGCTTTCGGAACGCTCTCACCTTTCACGATGGCCTCGTATGCTTTCACACGGCCAACCGTGTCATCCGACTTGATTGTAAGGATCTCTTGGAGCGTGTAGGCTGCGCCGTACGCTTCAAGTGCCCATACTTCCATCTCACCAAAACGCTGTCCACCGAACTGTGCTTTACCACCGAGCGGTTGTTGTGTGACGAGCGAGTATGGTCCTGTCGAACGAGCGTGAAGTTTATCATCAACCATGTGCGCGAGTTTGATCATATACATGACACCGACCGAGACGCGGTTATCGAACGCTTCACCAGTACGACCGTCATAGAGACGAGTCTTGGCATCTTTGTCCATTCCAGCTTCTTCAATCGTTGCCCATACGTCTTCCTCACGCGCACCATCGAATACAGGTGTCGCCACTTTGATGCCGAGCTTTTTAGCCGCCATTCCAAGGTGGAGTTCGAGTACCTGACCGATGTTCATCCGTGATGGTACACCTAGTGGGTTAAGCATGATGTCAATCGGTGTGCCGTCCGGCATGTATGGCATGTCTTCTTCAGGGAGGATCCGCGAGATAACACCTTTGTTACCGTGACGTCCCGCCATCTTATCCCCTTCGTGAATCTTACGTTTTTGAACGATGTAGACACGAACCATTTGGTTCACGCCTGGTGAGAGTTCGTCACCGTTTTCACGATCGAACACTTTGACGTCCAAGATGATGCCGTCGCCGCCGTTTGGTACACGGAGTGACGTATCACGGACTTCACGTGCTTTCTCACCGAAGATCGCGTGCAAGAGACGCTCTTCCGCCGTCAATTCAGTCACGCCTTTAGGCGTTACTTTACCGACGAGGATATCGCCATCCTTGACTTCCGCACCGATGCGGATGATTCCACGATCGTCCAAGTTGCGAAGCGCGTCATCGCCGACGTTTGGAATATCACGTGTGATTTCTTCAGGTCCGAGTTTCGTGTCGCGTGATTCTGACTCGTACTCTTCGATATGAATCGATGTGTACACGTCATCTTTCACGAGACGCTCACTCATGATGATCGCATCCTCATAGTTGTAACCGTCCCATGTCATGAAGGCGACAACGACGTTACGGCCGAGCGCGAGCTCACCCATATCCATCGATGGACCGTCAGCAAGGATTTCTCCTTTTTCGACACGGTCGCCAGCAGCGATGATCGGCTTCTGGTTGTAGCATGTCCCTTGGTTCGAACGGACATACTTTTGAAGTTTGTAGCGGTCAAGATCACCCGACACCTCAGAACCATTCACGTCAGACGTGCGGCGGACCAAGATTTCGCGCGCTGTGACACGCTCGACGACACCTGGGAATTTCGCGATAATCGCGGCTCCAGAGTCTTTCGCTGACACGTACTCCATCCCAGTACCGATAATCGGTGAATCAGGTTGGAGAAGCGGTACAGCTTGACGTTGCATGTTCGCTCCCATGAGGGCACGGTTCGAGTCATCGTTCTCGAGGAACGGGATACATGCCGTCGCGGCAGAAACAACCTGTTTCGGCGAAACGTCCATGTAATCGACTCGGTTTGGCTCAACTGACAAGTTTTGTCCGCGGAAACGGCAAAGGACTTGTTCGTTGGCGAAACCACCTTCTTCTGTGAGCGGCATGTTCGCCTGGGCGACGACGTAGAGATCTTCTTCATCCGCCGTCATATATTGAATCTCGCTCGTGACGAGACCTGTTTCTGGGTCGACTCGACGGTACGGTGCTTCGATGAAGCCGTACTCGTTTACTTTCGCATAAGACGAAAGCGAGTTGATGAGACCGATGTTCGGTCCTTCTGGCGTTTCGATTGGACACATCCGACCGTAGTGCGAATAGTGAACATCTCGAACTTCGAAACCGGCACGCTCACGTGTCAAACCACCCGGTCCAAGTGCAGAAAGACGACGCTTGTGCGTGAGCTCTGCGAGCGGGTTTGTTTGGTCCATGAACTGTGACAACTGCGAGCTACCAAAGAACTCTTTTAGCGACGCGATTACCGGGCGAATGTTGATGAGTGCCTGTGGTGTGATCGCATTTTGATCTTGAATCGACATCCGCTCTTTAACAACACGTTCCATACGAGAAAGCCCGATCCGGAATTGGTTTTGGAGAAGTTCTCCGACTGAACGAAGACGACGGTTTCCTAGGTGGTCGATGTCATCTGTTGTTCCGACTTCGTGTAGCAAGTTAAAGAAGTAGTTGATCGATGCGATGATATCAGCCGGCGTGATGTGTTTCACGCTGCGGTCGATATTGCCGTTACCGATAATGTTCAAGATACGCTCTCCATCTGGGTCATCTGGTGAGATAACTTTAATCGATTGAAGACCGAACGGTTCACCTTCAGCGACGCCGCCTGTCGGCTCAGCATCCATATAACCGAGGCCGTTTTCCAAATGTGGAAGAACGCGGTCAAGGTTGCGACGATCGAGGATTGTTCCAGCTTCAGCGATGACTTCGCCTGTTTCTGGGTCAACGAGCGTCTCGGCCAATTTTTGACCGAAGAGACGGTTTTTAAGATGAAGTTTTTTGTTCATCTTGTAGCGACCGACGTTTGCAAGGTCGTAACGTTTTGGGTCGAAGAAACGAGATACGAGAAGTGACTTCGCGTTCTCAACCGTTGGTGGTTCACCAGGGCGGAGACGTTCGTAAATTTCGATCAACGCTTTTTCTGTTGATTCTGTATTATCTTTTTCAAGGGTATTGCGAAGATATTCATCATCCCCGAGAAGGTCGATAATCTCTTGGTCCGTACCGAATCCGAGGGCACGCAACAACACTGTTACCGGGATCTTACGGGTACGGTCGATACGAACGTAAACGATATCTTTGGCATCTGTCTCAAGTTCGAGCCATGCACCGCGGTTCGGAATGACTGTCGCACCGAAACCACGCTTACCGTTTTTATCGAGTTTGGCGTTGTAATAAACGCTCGGCGAACGAACAAGCTGGGAAACGATAACGCGTTCTGCACCGTTAATGATAAATGTTCCCGATTCTGTCATGAGTGGGAAATCTCCCATGAACACTTCTTGTTCTTTGAGCTCACCTGTTTCTTTGTTTTGTAGACGTACTTTTACGCGCAATGGCGCAGAGTAAGTAACGTCTCGCTCCTTCGATTCATCAATCGAATACTTCGGCTCACTGAGCGAATAATCGATGAACTCGAGCACAAGGTTTCCAGTGAAGTCGGAGATTGGCGAAATGTCCGTAAACATCTCTTTCAATCCTTCACGTAAGAACCACTCGTAAGAAGCAGTTTGAATTTCAATCAAATTCGGAAGCTCTAATACCTCACTGATACGGGCAAAGCTTCTTCTCTGACGGTGACGACCGTACTGAACAAGTTGACCAGTCAACTGATTCACCTCTCAGACCCCCAATTCTCTATCGAATTTTTCGGGCGTAATAATCGAACATTGTCATTGAATGTCGTCTCTTTTCCGCGTCTAAAAAGCGGCAAACGCGGCAGTTCAAGGCGAATTCCATTCCAATGGCATTTTATAATGTTAGCATATACGTTATAGCGAGTCAACAAGACTTCACCGTTTGTCAAGAGCGAATTGCTCGGAAAATGAAATAGCCTTTTTCTTTCACAACCGTCTCGACTTGACCAAACACATCTTCAAGCAACTTCTTGGCAGAAGGCGCTCCTTGTTTCTTTTGGATGACGACATAGAGCGCTCCACCTACGACGAGATGCGCATGCGCGCCTCGCAAAATCGTGTGGACCACTTGCTTTCCGGCCCGAATTGGCGGATTGGTCACGATTGCGGCGAACTGTTCGTCACCGACCGCGTCGTAAGCGTGGCTGAGCCGCGTCTCGATCGTCACTCCGTTCTGGGCGGCGTTTTGCTCTGACAAGGCAAGCGCTCGCTCGTTCACGTCGACGAGGAGTGCTTCACGCCCAGAGGCGTCGGCAAGCGAGATCCCCATCGGACCGTAGCCACAGCCCACATCTAAAATGCGCCCTTCGAGGTCAGGCACTTCAAATGATTCGATTAAGAGACGTGACCCAAAATCGACCGATCCTTTCGAGAACACGCCGCGGTCCGAGGTGAAGCGATATGTCTTCCCTCGCAACTCGTACGTCCATGTCTCAGGGGCACTTTTCGAACTAGGGTCGTTCGTATAGTAATGATCTCCCATGCATTGAACCTCCTAACCCACTCTTCAAGGAAATAAAAGAAGCTCGCCATAGCGAGCTTCTATAGATTGTGAAGTAAAAGTTGGATTACTTAACTTCGACAGTTGCGCCAGCTTCTTCAAGCTTAGCTTTGACTGCGTCTGCGTCTTCTTTAGAAACGCCTTCTTTGACTGGAGCCGGAGTTCCGTCAACGAGTGCTTTCGCTTCTTTAAGACCGAGGCCTGTAAGTTCACGAACTGCTTTGATGACGTTGATTTTACCAGCGCCAGCGTTTGTGAGGATTACGTCGAATTCAGTTTGCTCTTCAGCTGCTGCTGCGCCTGCACCTGCAACTGCTACTGGAGCTGCTGCTGATACGCCGAATTCTTCTTCGATTGTTTTTACGAGTTCGTTAAGTTCGAGAACCGTCATTGATTTGAGGTCTTCGATGAATTGCTCTTTGTTGAAAGCCATTATGGTTTTCCTCCTTTGATGTTGTAAAGATTGGTTTTGGTTACGCTACGAGACAAAAATTAAGCAGTTTGCTCTTCTTTTTGTTCTGCGATTGCGTTTGTTGCGACTGCGAGCCCACGGATTGGAGCTTGAAGGACGCTGAGAAGCATCGAGAGAAGACCATCGCGTGATGGAAGTTCTGCAAGGGCTTTAACTTCTTCGAGTGAACTTACTTTGCCTTCGATGATTCCGCCTTTCAATTCGAGCGCTTTGTGCTCTTTCGAGAAGTCGTTCAAGATCTTCGCAGGGGCAACAACGTCTTCGTTAGAGAAGGCGATTGCTGTAGGACCTGTGAAGACTTCGTCAAGACCTTCGAAGTTCGACTGAACTGCCGCGCGGCGAAGAAGACCGTTTTTGTATACTTTGAACTCGATTCCAGCGTCACGGAGTGATTTACGGAGTGTAGTCACTTCTTCAACTGTAAGTCCACGGTAGTCAACAACGATTGTTCCGACGCTCGCTTGCATTTTTTCAGCGATCTCATCGACGAGTGCCGATTTTTGAGATACGATTTTTTCGCTTGCCATGTATTTGCACCTCCTAGTCAATTCTTATACCGGACGAGAGGCTGCTCTCCAAAAAGAAATCCCTCGTATGAAGACATACGAGGGCGTAATTGTTTGAAAGTAAACCTGTGACAACAGGCTCAAGTTCGAGCAAAGACACCTCGGAAGGGTTTACGGACCGATGTCCACCTTCTGTCTACGGTAATCCAACATATTCGGTTGAACGTGTATTACTTTAACAGCGGTATCACACGTTGTCAACAGTTTATTTCAAGTAGATTACTTGATGAAGTCGGCAGTCGCGACACGGATTCCAGGACCCATTGTCGAAGAAAGCGCGATATTTTTAAGGTAAGTTCCTTTTGCAGTAGCAGGCTTCACTTTCATGAGTGTCTCGATGATTGTCTCGATGTTCTCAGAGAGTTTTGTTGCTTCAAATGACTTCTTACCAACTGGTACGTGGATGTTACCGGCTTTATCAACGCGGTATTCTACTTTACCAGCTTTGATGTCCGCGATTGCTTTCGCAACGTCGAACGTGACTGTGCCTGTTTTCGGGTTAGGCATGAGGCCTTTTGGTCCGAGAACGCGACCAAGTTTACCAACTTCACCCATCATGTCAGGTGTCGCAACGATTACATCGAAGTCGAACCATCCTTGTTGGATTTTAGTGATGAACTCAGAGTCACCGACGTAGTCAGCGCCAGCCGCTTCAGCTTCTTTAACTTTTTCGCCTTTTGCGAAGACGAGAACTTTTTGTGTTTTACCAGTACCGTGTGGAAGTACGACGGCACCGCGGATTTGTTGATCCGCTTTCTTCGGATCTACGCCGAGACGGACAGCAACTTCGATTGTTTCATCGAATTTAGCAGTAGCTGTTTTCTGAACGAGTTCAACGGCCTCAGCGAGTTCGTATGACTTCATGCGGTCAACAAGCTTAGCTGCTTCTTGGTGTTTTTTACCCATGATTCTTTTCCTCCTTGTGGTTAGCGGAATTTCCTCCCACATAATGAAGGGATTGAAGGTGAGCATAATATTCACCGACAATCCCAGAGACTAATAAATTAGTCTTCGATTACAATACCCATACTACGCGCAGTACCTTCAACCATAAGCATCGCTGTTTCAACAGACGACGCGTTAAGGTCAGGCATTTTAAGTTCAGCGATTTCGCGAACTTTATCACGCTTAACCGTTGCTACCTTCTTACGGTTTGGTTCACCAGAACCGCTCTCGATACCAGCAGCTTTCTTCAAAAGAACTGCAGCTGGTGGAGTTTTCGTAATGAATGTAAACGAACGATCTTCGTATACCGTAATGACTACAGGAATAATCAATCCGGCTTGGTCTTGTGTACGAGCGTTGAACTCTTTACAGAACCCCATGATGTTAACACCTGCTTGACCAAGTGCTGGACCTACTGGTGGTGCTGGGTTAGCTTTACCAGCTGGGATTTGAAGTTTAACGAGTTTAGTAACTTTTTTCGCCACGAGACACACCTCCTTAAGTCTAAAATGTGGTTTCTTGGACGTTGTGCGCCCTCCCACTCAATCTATTAGGTCGAGTTTGTACCGAAATATAGCACAACATCAAACATTTCCGATTGTACCATCCGCTTCCGAGAATGGCAAGTGGGTATTAGTTAATTTTCTGAACTTGTTCGAAATCAAGCTCAATTTTTGTTTCACGGCCGAACATGTCAACGACAACTTTGAGCTTCTCTTTATCGGCTTCGATTTCATCAATCGTTCCTTCAAAGTTCTCAAATGCGCCTTCTTTGACACGAACGAGGTCGCCGAGTTCGTAGTTGTAACGATCTTTCTTCTCGATGAGACCCATCTGTGACAAGACGTTCGTCACTTCGTCCGGTTGAAGCGGGATCGGCTTGGCGCCGCCGCCCGTTGAACCGAGGAAGCCGGTGACGTTCGGCGTGTTCCGCACGACATACCACGAGTCGTCAGTCATGACCATCTCGACGAAGACGTAACCTGGGAAGCTCTTCACTTCTTTTTCTTTAATCTTCTTCTCGCCACTCTTGAGCGTGACTTCTTCTTGCGTTGTTTCAGTCGGAACGAGGACGCGGAAAATTTTATCTTCCATGTTCATCGAACCGATCCGACGTTCTAGGTTTTCTTTGACGTTGTTTTCAAATCCAGAATACGTCTGGACAACAAACCATTGTTTCTCCACGGCTTTCACCTCTTTCCTTAGTTGATTAATAGGTTGACGAGATAGCTGACACCAGTATCTACGCCGAACACGAACAGGCCGATCACGACGACCGTCGCGATGACCGTGATGGTATATTTTGTGAGCTCTTTACGAGTCGGCCAACTCGTTTTCTTTAACTCTTTCCATACATCGCGCAAAAAGTTCATGGTAGCTTCCTCCTACGTTGAATGCCAATCTACATTACTTCGATTCTCGGTGTGTCGTATGCGCATTGCAACGCCGACAGAACTTTTTCAGCTCGAGCCGTGTCGTCACGTCGTCTTGTTTCATAGTCGAATAACCGCTCGACCCGCAATCCGAACACGCGAGACTTACTTTCTTTGCCATTCATGAGCGCCCCTTTCGACAGCTCTCCTATAAAAAAGAGCGAAAAAAAAACGCCTCCTGTAAATGGCGTCTACGGACAAGGCGCTGCCTTAAAAGTATCACATAGGAGGCGTGCGGTCAATATCGGTTAGCTCGTCATCGTTTTGACGTCGACATGCCGCTCAAACTTTTTCTTCACGCGCTGTAACGCATTATCAATCGATTTCACATGGCGGTCGAGGTCGTCCGAGATTTCTTGGTACGAACGGCCGTCCAAATAAAGACGCAACACTTTTCGTTCCAAGTCACTCAGGAGCTCTTCCATCTTTTCTTCCATGAACAGTTGTTCTTCTCGCGTCACGAGCAAATCCTGCGGGTCCGTCGGATGCGGCGGCAAGATCACATCGAGCAGTGTCCGATCCGACTCGTCGTCAAAGATTGGCTTGTCGAGCGAGACGTAAGAATTGAGCGGGATATGCTTTTGACGGGTCGCCGTTTTGATGGCAGTAATCATTTGACGGGTGATGCACATCTCGGCAAAACTTTTAAACGAGGCGAGCCGCTCATCGCGGTAATCCCGGACACCTTTATACAGACCGATCATGCCTTCTTGCACGATGTCCTCGTGATCGGCACCGATCAAAAAGTAAGACCTTGCCTTCGCCCGGACGAAATATCGGTAACGTTCAATCAAAAACTCAAGAGCGTCGCTATCCCCCTCATTACGCGCAAGAAAGACCAGCTCTTCGTCGGACATGCTTTCAAATTGCTCGTATGGCCATCCGTTCATGTTTCATACCCCCCGGCGATTGATGAACTTATGTAAGTTTGTGCTCTCATTATAGGCGTCGGTTAAAACGACCGTCAAATAAAATTCTAAAAATTCCGTCAATTACATATCGTGTAACTCATACATCTATTAGTATACAACATTTCTTTCCAAATAAATGTCAAATTAAAAACAAAAGACGAGCCCATTTGATGAACTCGTCTGTGATATCCTTCACCGCCTCATTTACGACGACGAATTTCTTCTAATCGGGCTCTTATGTCTGGTGAAAGGTCAATCGTTTTTCGATTCGACCGATCCTGCTCGAGTGCCGACCGTTCTTTTTCGATCAACACCTGGGCGTGCTTCCAATCCTTCAGTAACTCATTGGCAGGAACCCGGAGCGCTCCTTGTCCGAAGATAACCCACTGTTCGGTGAAGTCGTTCGTCGCGACAAACAACGTCACGAGCCGATCATCGACAAGGGCGTGCGCACGGCGTTCAATCCATTCATCCGCCGTCTCGTTTTCTTTCGTATAGACGACCGCGACACGACTCTGATTCGCTTTCGATTCCCGCCCGTATCGCATATGGGCATCGAAGACGATTGTCACTTCGCGACCCGTGACCGCTTGGTACTCGGCCATCGCTTCAATCAAATCGTTTCGTGCTTTCTCAAAATCGATGTCTCGCAGCTTTCGAAGGTGCGGCCATGCGCCAATAATGTTATATCCATCCACGAGGAGCAATTCCCGTTTCTTGATGCTCATGACAATGGGTTACGTGAGCGATGCACTTCATACAAGAGAAGCGCGGCCGCGACCGAGGCGTTCAGCGATGTGACGTGACCGACCATCGGCATGTGGACGAGGAAGTCACACGATTCGCGTACGAGGCGGCTCATCCCTTTACCTTCACTACCGATGACAACGACGAGCGGCATGTTCCCATCGAGGCGACGATAATCTTGGCTCTCGCTCGCGTCTGTCCCGACAACCCATAGTCCTTTCTCTTTCAGTTCTTCAAGCGTCCGCGTCAAGTTTGTGACGCGTGCGACCGGAATGTACTCGATTGCGCCTGTCGAAGCTTTCGCCACCGTCTGCGTCAAACCGACCGAGCGGCGCTTCGGAATGATAATCCCGTGCGCCCCGACCGCATCCGCTGTCCGTAAAATCGAACCGAGGTTATGCGGGTCTTCGAGTTCATCGAGCAGAATGAACAACGGCGTTTCTCCTTTTGACTCGGCAAGGGCGAACATATCTTCGATCGACTTATATTCGTAGGCGGCAACCGCGGCGACAACACCTTGGTGATGTTCGCTACCGGCCATTTTCTCGAGTTTCGTTTTCGGGACGAACGAGACTTGAACCGATGCCTCGTTGGCCATGCCGATAATTTGAGCGAGCGGCCCTTTCTGTTGCCCTTCCATAATAAAGACCTTGTTCATATCGCGACCGCTCCGGAGCGCTTCCATCACCGGGTTGCGCCCGTAAAGGAAGTCGATTCCTTCTTCGAGCACGTCGACTTCTTGATAGTCTGGTCGTTCTAGTTTTTGACGCTTCGGTCGATCATTTCGCTCGCCGCGCGGACGATCAAATGACCGTTGCTCATGCGCCCTTCCTCCGTCATGTCGTTTCGAATGACTCGGTTTCGAGCCATGTGAACGCTTGTTCGATGAGTTCTTCAAGACGATCCCTTCTTTCCATTAGATATGTGTAACCAATCAATGCTTCGAACGCTGTCGAATAGCGATACGTATGAACATCTGTCCGCTTGGGGATTGAACCGGATTTCGCGTTCTTCCCACGGCGGACGACAGCCGCTTCATCATCACTCAAGACACCTGTCTCGAGCCAGTGGGTTACGACCCTAGCCTGCGCTGCCGCATTTACGTAGCGGATGGCGCCACGATGTAGGTCGTTCGGCTTCGTCATCCCTTGTCCGAGCAGTCGTTTGCGTACCGCCATCTCATAGACGGCGTCCCCCATATAGGCGAGGGCGAGGGCGTTCAGTTGAGGGGCGAGTTGTTTCATAACCGCTTCCACCGCACCCCTTGGGCTGTATCCTCGAGTTGAATCTTCTGTTCTTTCAAGAGATCTCGAATCTCATCGGCACGCGCGAAATTCCGCTCCGCCCGGGCCGTGTTCCGCTCTTGAATCAATTGATCAATTTCCGCGTCAAGCAGTTCCACTTCGTTCGCAATCGTTAAACCGAGCACGCCCGTCAACTCTTCGAACAGGGCGATCACGTGTTCCAACGTCGTTTTCGAGACGTGGTCCGCCTTTGCGTAGATATTGGCTTCACGCGCCAAGTCGAATAAGACCGTCACCGCGTTCGCCGTATTGATATCATCATCCATCGCTTCGATGAACGTGGTTTTAATTGTCGCGAGCTTGCGTTCCATCGCTTCACTCGGTTCTTCAAGACCAGCTGTGACCGACAGGCGGTACGCGACGTTTTGGAATGCTTCCTTGATGCGATCCCATCCGTTCGCCGCTTGTTCAATCAACTCACGACTGTAGTTGATCGGATGGCGATAATGGACCGACAACATGAAGAAGCGGAGCACCATCGCATCGACTTCTTTCAACGCCTCATGGACGAGTAGGAAGTTGCCGAGCGATTTGGACATCTTCTCGTTCTCGATATTGATGAATCCGTTATGCAGCCAATAGTTGGCGAACTTCGTATGGTTGCACGCCTCCGATTGGGCAATCTCGTTCTCGTGGTGCGGGAACTTCAAGTCATGGCCCCCGGCGTGAATGTCGATCGTCGTGCCAAGGTGTTTTTTCGCCATCGCTGAACACTCGATGTGCCAGCCTGGACGACCTTGTCCCCATGGACTTTCCCATGCCGGCTCACCTGGTTTCGCGGCTTTCCACAAGACGAAATCGAGCGGGTCTTCTTTCTTTTCCCCGACGTCGACACGTGATCCCGCGCGTAAGTCTTCAATCGACTGCTGGCTCAATTTGCCATACGTCTCAAACTTACGCGTCCGGAAATAGACGTCCCCGCCTGCTTCATACGCAAAGTCCTGCGTCTCGAGTTCGCGGATGAATGTGATAATCTCTTCCATCGTGTCCGTGACACGTGGATGGACGTCCGCCGGCAATACGTTCAAGGCACCCGTGTCTGCCAAATACGCGTCGATATACCGATTCGTCAACGTACCGACGTCTTCTCCGAGCTCATTGGCGGTCCGAATGATTTTATCGTCGACATCTGTAAAGTTGAGGACGTATTTGACGTCATAGCCTCGATACGTCAAGTAGCGGCGGACCGTATCAAAGGCAATCGCTGGACGAGCATTGCCGACGTGAATGTAATTGTAAACGGTCGGTCCACATACATACATCGACACTTTCCCAGGTACGATTGGTACAAACGGCTCTTTTTTATTCGTGAGGCTGTTGTAAAACTGAATCATGTGTATTCTCCTCCATCCGTTTCTCTAATGAAGCAAGTTTGTCTTCTAGCTGAGCGACGGCACGTTCCAGCCGCTCTTGGCACTCGCGGTCCGGGTCGGGGAAGCGGTGATCGAGATCATGCTGCTTAACCCGTTCGCCGTTCCGGATGACGACCCGGCCTGGAATCCCAACGACCGTCGAGTCGGATGGGACGTCTTTTAAAACGACAGAACTCGCCCCGATTTTGACGCAATCGCCAATCGTGATATTGCCGAGCACTTTCGCCCCGGCAGAGATGAGGACATCATTCCCGATCGTCGGGTGACGTTTCCCTTTCTCTTTTCCCGTTCCCCCGAGCGTCACGCCCTGATAAATCGTTACATTGTTACCGATAATCGCCGTCTCACCAATGACGATGCCAAACCCGTGATCGATAAAGAGACGTTCACCGATGACCGCACCGGGATGAATCTCAATTCCCGTCAACCAACGGCTCGTCTGCGCGATTAACTTCGCCATTAACTTGACTTTGCGCGTCCATAGACCGTGCGCGATTCGATGTGCCCACAGGGCGTGTAACCCTGGATAGGTCAAGACGACCTCTATTTTTGATCTTGCGGCCGGGTCGAGTTCGAGCACGTTTCGTATATCGGCGCTCACACTTTTCCAAAATCCCATAATTGTTCTCCTTTTCCATATCAAAAACAAAGACGCCCCTGTGCCAAGGCACAGAGACGCCGTAAGCGCGGTTCCACTCTGTTTGGGAAAGTTCCCCTCTCATGTCTCGTTAACGCCGAGTCGCGGTCCCGACTACGTATCGCCGGAACGGCTCCGAGGTGCACTTCGACGGGGGACGCTTCTAGAACTTCCAGCCTAGGTTCTAGTCTCTGTTAAGTGTCATACCGCTTACTTTCCTCATCGTTGCCTTTAAGCTAATAATGTTGTGAGACGTGCCAAGACACGCTCTTTGCCAATTAGTGAAATGGCGTTCGGAAGCTCTGGTCCGTGCGTCTGCCCGGTCGTCGCGACCCGGATCGGCATGAACAAGTTCTTTCCTTTTTGGCCAGTCGCCTTTTGTGTCGCTTTCGTCGCTGCTTTGACGGCTTCCGGTGTGAAGTCTTCGATTGCTTCAAGTTGAGCCTTGAATTCAGCGAGGACAGCCGGTACCGTTTCTCCAGCGAGGACCGCATTGGCCTCTTCGTCGTATTCGACCTCGTCTTTAAAGAACAGGTCCGTCAACGTCACGATTTCAGCACCGTGTGTCATTTGTTCTTTATAGAGGGCGATCAACGCTGTCGCCCAATCGGCTTGTTCTATCGACAAGGCGTTCGGTAAACGTCCTGCTTCTTGTAAGAATGGTAAACTGAGTGCCACCACTTCGTCAAGCGAAGCCTGTTTCATATAGACGCTGTTGATCCAAGCAAGCTTCTGTTGGTCAAAGACGGCCGGGCTCTTCGACAAACGACTCGCATCAAACATCTCGATGAACGCTTCTTTCGTGAAGATCTCCTCTTCTCCGACCGGCGACCAACCGAGGAGCGAGATGAAGTTAAAGAGTGCCCCTGGGAGATACCCGAGGTCGGCATACTGCTCGATGAATTGAATGATCGACTCATCACGCTTCGATAACTTCTTATGGTTCTCGTTATAAATCAATGTCATATGACCAAACGCCGGATAGTCCCAACCGAGCGCGTCATACACCATCATCTGTTTCGGTGTGTTGGCGATATGATCATCCCCGCGCAACACGTGGCTGATTTTCATCAAGTGATCGTCGACGACGACAGCAAAGTTATATGTCGGGATCCCGTCCTGTTTGACGATGACCCAGTCTCCGAAGTCTTTCGACTCGAACGAGACGTCGCCTTTGACGACATCGGTCCACTTGTACGTGACCGACTCTGGTACACGAATCCGAATCGATGGTTTACGTCCCTCAGCTTCGAACGCCGCACGTTCTTCTTCGCTCAAGTTACGATGGGCTCCCGAATAACGAGGTGCTTCGCCACGTGCGATTTGGGCTTCGCGCTCCGCCTCAAGTTCTTCAGACGTCATATAGCACTTGTATGCGAGCCCCTTGTCCATCAACTCGTTCACGTATTGATTGTAAAGGTCGAGGCGTTCCATTTGGAAGTACGGGCCGAAGTCGCCGCCGCGGCCTGGGCCTTCATCCCAATCGATGCCGAGCCATTCCAAGTATTTCATTTGGCTCTCGACACCGTTCTCGACGTTCCGTTTCTGGTCCGTATCCTCGATTCGGAGAATCATCTTCCCGCCAGCATGGCGAGCATATAAATAGTTAAATAGCGCGGTCCGGGCGTTCCCGATATGAAGGTGACCCGTCGGACTCGGCGCATAGCGTACGCGCACTTCACTCATAATATTTCCACCTTTCTTCTCTTCTGCCCAAATAGTATACCACTTTTGTCAAGCGCGGTTGAGCAGGATGACCGCCTGAGCGGCAATTCCTTCTTCACGTCCTGTGAAGCCGAGCTTTTCGGTCGTCGTCGCTTTGACGTTCACTTGGCTGATATCCGCTTCAAGCAACTCGGCGATAACCGCTCGCATGTCGTCGATGTACGTTCGGAGCTTCGGTCGCTCCGCCATCACCGTCGCATCGACGTTGCCAAGCACATAGCCTTCTGCTTTGACGAGTTGCCACACGTGTTGTAACAATACTTTCGAGTCTGCATCCTTAAACTCAGGGTCCGTGTCCGGGAAATGCTTGCCAATATCGCCCGCTGCAATCGCCCCGAGCGCCGCGTCGGCAATCGTATGCAACAAGACGTCCGCATCTGAGTGGCCAAGTAGACCGCGGTCATGCGGAATCTCGATTCCTCCTAAAATAAGCGGACGCCCTTCCGCGAACGCGTGTACATCAAATCCTTGTCCGATTCTCATCGATAATCCTCCTTCGTTAAAATCGCTTCTCCAAACAATAAATCTTCTGGGGTTGTCATTTTAATGTTGTGATAGTCCCCTGTAAGGACAATCACTTTTTTACCAGCCCACTCGAATAAACTCGCATCGTCCGTCCCGATAAATCCTGACGCTTCCGCCTGATCATGAACCGCTCGGATGTCAGCCGCAGGAAATGCTTGCGGGGTTTGCGCCAGCCAGAGCGCCTCACGCGGCACAGTCTGTGTGATGTGTCCGGTTGCGACTTGTTTGACCGTATCTTTGACCGGCACAGCAAGAATCGCACCTTCCGTTCGAGCAGCTTCCGCGATAGCGTGAAGTTGATCAATACGCACAAACGGCCGTGCCCCATCATGAATCAAGACGACGGCATCCGGGTCGACGACTTGTAAACCCGACCGAACGCTCTGTTGTCGTTCTTCCCCACCCGTCACGTATGTAATCGGGGTCTCTAAATGATGCAACTGTCGCTCGAACCACCCTTGTTCCTCAGGACGCACTGCGAGCACGATGCGCTCACACCATGCATCTTTCGAGAACGCTTCGACCGTCCATACGATAATCGGCTTCCCTTGTAACGTCAGCATCAATTTGTTCTCATCGGCTCCCATCCGCTTCCCTTTCCCTGCGGCTGGGATGACCACGGTATAACGCACCATTCCATTCACCTCTGTTCGTGAAAAAAGAGAGCGCTAATGCGTCTCTTTTTCCATGCTTATTCAGGACGCGCAAAAATCATACGGCCAGCCGATGTTTGAAGAACGCTCGTCACGACAACAGGCAATGTCTTCGAAATCAACTTGCGCCCACCTTCAACGACGACCATCGTGCCGTCTTCGAGGTACGCGACGCCTTGATTTTGTTCTTTACCTTCTTTAATGACCGTCACGACCATCTCTTCCCCCGGGATGACAATCTGTTTGACTGAATTTGCCAAATCATTAATGTTCAGCACAGGGACATTTCGAACTTCGCACACTTTATTCAAGTTGTAGTCGTTCGTGACGACAATCCCTTTTTTCAATTCGGCCAACTTGATCAATTTAATGTCCACTTCGGCGACGTCTTCAAAGTCCCCATCATAGATTTCTACTTCGATGCGGTCGTTGTCTTGTAACTCCTTCAAAATATCAAGACCGCGACGACCACGGTTCCGCTTCAACGTATCCGACGAATCGGCGATATATTGAAGCTCGCCGATGACGAATTGTGGCACGATGAGCGTGCCTTCGATGAAACCGGTCTTCGAAATGTCGGCGATCCGACCGTCGATAATGACGCTCGTATCCAAAATTTTATCGTTCGAGCGGCGCAACGGTTCTGCTTCCGGCTTCTCGCGTTCACTCTTGACGAACAGTTTAATCCATTCGTTCCGCTTCCGATAGCCGACAGCGAAACCGAAGTACCCGAACAAGGCGGTCACGAAAATCGGTACGATTTTGCTGAGTAAGAAGATATTTGTTACTTCTAATGAGACACTGATCAAAAAGGCAATCAACAAACCAATAATCAATCCGATCGACCCGAACAAAATATCACCGACCGGTAAACGGACGAGCCGTTCTTCAACAAAACGGATAAATTTAACGACCCCATCGGTCAAGAATAAACTAAGAATGAAGAAGATAAGTCCACCAATCAAACTAGCCACATAAGGAATCGTCAACCAAGCCGGTACATTCACTCCGAAGTCACCTAACAGCAACATCGCTTCGATAATACCGAACCAACCGACGACGAGTCCGATTAAAATAAATCCGATTCGTACAGCAATCTTCACTCATTCCACCTCCTTTATTATGAATTAAAATTTCAAGAAATTAACACTTTCATTGTAACATGGTTTTTTTGAAAGCGTTCGTTACAAAGCGTTAAAAACTGCCGGAAGCGCCCCGTCAGAACGGGATGGCAAGTTGGAGCGCTTCATCGACAGTACTGACACCGACGACATCGATACCAGGTGGGGCCGTCCAGCCCCCGAGGTTATTTTTCGGGATAATCGCCCGCGTAAATCCGAGCTTGGCCGCTTCGGCGACACGCTGTTCAATCCGTGACACCCGTCGCACTTCCCCGGTCAATCCAACTTCGCCGATACATACATCCGTCGGACGTGTCGGACGGTCCCGGAAGCTTGATGCGATCGAAATACAAATGGCCAAGTCGATGGCCGGTTCGTCCAATTTAACGCCCCCGGCCGCCTTCAAATAAGCGTCTTGCGTTTGGAGCAAGAGACCCGAACGCTTCTCGAGCACAGCCATGAGAAGGGCGACCCGGTTCTGGTCAATCCCGGTCGCCATCCGGCGCGGGTTCCCGAACGAGGTCGGCGAGATGAGCGCCTGTAACTCGACGAGCACGGTCCGCGTCCCTTCCATCGATGCGACGACGGTGGAGCCCGAGACGCCAGCAGTTCGTTCTTCCAGGAAGATTTCAGACGGATTGAGCACTTCTTCGAGCCCGCCTTCTTTCATTTCAAAGATGCCAATCTCGTTCGTCGAACCGAACCGATTTTTGACGGCCCGTAAAATACGGAACGTGTGGTGACGTTCGCCTTCAAAGTAAAGGACCGCATCGACCATATGCTCGAGCAGACGAGGACCGGCAATCGAACCTTGTTTCGTCACGTGACCGACGATAAAGACGGCAATTCCACGGGTCTTGGCGATTTTCATGAGCGCTGCCGTACATTCCCGAACTTGGGCGACACTACCTGGCGCCGACTGAATCTCATCCATATAGACGGTTTGAATCGAGTCGATAATGACGAACCCTGGTTCCTCTTCATCGATGACCCGTTCAATCATCAACATATCCGTCTCCGCGAGGACATATAAATCCTCGGTCGGGAGGCCGAGCCGCTCGGCGCGAAGTTTCGTCTGTTTGAGCGATTCTTCCCCGGAAATATAGAGCACTTTCCGTCCACTGTGCGCCAAATGGGCGCTCACTTGAAGCAAAATCGTCGACTTTCCGATTCCCGGATCGCCACCGACGAGGACGAGTGAGCCTGGAACGATTCCGCCCCCAAGCACGCGGTCAAACTCTTGACTGTTCGTATGGACGCGCGTCTCTTCTTGTGACACAACGTCCGACAGACGCTCCGGCTTCAGCTGTCTTGAGGAGCTATGAACGAAGGCGGCTCCCCGCTTTGCCTTTTTCTCTTCGACAAACTCTTCAACGAGTGTGTTCCATTCATTACATCCTGGGCAACGCCCCATCCATTTTGCGGATTCGTACCCGCATGACTGACATACGTATTTCGTTTTAATTTTTGCCATGATGTTCCTTTCCGTCTAAAAAAGCCCCCTCACATGAGAGAGGGAGCCTTGTAGTTACTGAACGACACCTTCATTACGGACGACGAATTCGCCGTCTTGTACATCGAGCGCCACTTTGCTGCCTTTTGTGATGCTGCCACTGAGCATCGCTTCTGAGAGTCGGTCCTCAACCTCACGCTGGAGCGCACGGCGGAGTGGACGAGCCCCGTATTCCGGATCGTACCCGACTTCGGCGATTTTCTCGAGCGCCGATTCCGTCAAGCTGAAATCAATCCCTTGTTCCCCGAGACGTTTTGTAAGTGTCTCGGCCATAAGTTTGACGATTTCTTGGATGTGTTCTTTTTGGAGCGAGTGGAAGACGGTGATTTCGTCAATCCGGTTCAAGAACTCAGGACGGAACGCCTTCTTCAACTCTTCCATAACTTTATCCTTCATTTCCGTATATTCACGCTTCACGTCATCTTCAACCGTGAACCCGACGTACTTGTTCCGTTTGAGCGCTGCCGCACCGACGTTTGACGTCATGATGACGACCGTGTTCCGGAAGTCGACCGTACGCCCTTTCGAGTCGGTCAAGCGACCGTCATCGAGCACTTGGAGCAAGATGTTGAACACTTCAGGGTGAGCCTTTTCAATCTCATCAAGCAAGATGACCGAATATGGTTTGCGGCGAACTTTCTCTGTCAATTGACCGCCCTCTTCATAACCGACGTAACCTGGAGGCGATCCAACGAGACGACTCGTCGCGTGTTTCTCCATGTACTCCGACATGTCGATTCGGATGATGGCGTCTTCGTCACCGAACAACGCTTCAGCTACAGCACGAGCCAGCTCGGTTTTCCCGACACCAGTTGGTCCGAGGAAGACGAACGAACCAATCGGACGTTTCGGATCTTTCAATCCAGCACGTGCTCGGCGAATCGCCCGCGAAATCGATTTAACGGCTTCATCTTGACCAATGACTCGGCCGTGGAGAATTGATTCGAGTTTGAGGAGACGGTCTGTCTCTTCTTCAGCAATCTTCGTCACAGGTACACCTGTCCAGTTGGCGACGACTTGCGCGATGTCTTCTTTCGTTACTTCGAGTTTTTCGTTCCCTTGCTTATTCTGCCATTCCGATTTGAGCTGTTCGAGTTCATCTCGAAGTTTCTGTTCGGTATCGCGTAGTGAGGCAGCCTTCTCGAACTCTTGACTCTGTACAGCCGAATCTTTTTCTTTGCGAATCGACTCAAGACGAGCCTCGAGTTCTTTCAAGTTCGGCGGTGCCGTGAATGAGCGAAGTCTTACTTTCGAAGCAGCCTCATCGACGAGGTCGATCGCTTTATCTGGAAGGAAGCGGTCCGAGATGTAGCGGTCCGAGAGAACAACGGCCTCATGAATCGCTTCATCTGTGATTGTGACGCGATGGTGCGCTTCGTAACGGTCACGTAACCCGAAGAGAATTTGTTCTGCCTCATCCGTCGTCGGTTCATTGACTTGAATTGGTTGGAAGCGACGTTCGAGCGCGGCATCCTTTTCGATATATTTACGATACTCATCGAGTGTCGTCGCACCGATACATTGAAGTTCGCCACGTGCGAGTGACGGTTTCAAAATGTTCGACGCGTCGATTGCGCCTTCAGCGCCGCCAGCTCCAATCAATGTGTGCAATTCGTCGATGAAAAGAATGACGTTCCCAGCTTGGCGAATCTCATCCATCACTTTTTTCAAACGATCTTCAAATTCACCGCGGTACTTCGTTCCAGCGACGAGTGTACCCATATCGAGCACCATGACGCGCTTATTCCGAAGTGTTTCCGGTACTTCATTGTTGATGATCTGTTGGGCGAGCCCTTCGACGACTGCCGTCTTCCCGACCCCTGGTTCCCCGATGAGGACCGGGTTGTTTTTCGTCCGGCGTGATAACACTTCGATGACACGTTGAATTTCGCCTGAGCGACCGATGACCGGATCAAGACGGGATTCTCGCGCTTGCTGTGTCAAGTCACGAGCTAAGCCGTCAAGCGTCGGTGTAGCAGCACTTGTACCTGGTTGTGATGCATTAGCTGACGACTCAGTGTTTCCTAAGAGCTGGAGCACTTGCTGACGTGCCTTCGTCAAACTGACTCCAAGGTTGTTCAAAACACGAGCCGCCACCCCTTCGCCTTCACGAATCACGCCGAGTAAAATGTGCTCGGTGCCGACGTAAGAATGTCCAAGTTTTCGAGCCTCGTCCATCGAGAGTTCGATTACTTTTTTTGCACGCGGTGTATAGTGAATCGTCGATCCGTTTTCTGATCCACGGCCAATGAGTGCCTCCACTTCTTGTTGAATCTTTTCAGACGTGAGTCCGAGGGCGAACAGTGCTTTAGCAGCAATCCCTTCCCCTTCACGGACGAGTCCGAGTAAAATATGTTCCGTACCAATATTATGATGGCCAAGTCGTACCGCTTCCTCTTGTGCTAAAGCTAATACGCGCTGAGCTCGTTCTGTAAATCGACCAAACATCATTGACAAAACCTCCTTAAAGTTGGATCAAACTAAGCCATGATCTAACGTTCGACGAACGAGAGTCGCTCGTTCGCGATCTCGTTCTTTCGTAGATAATGTTTTCCCGAAATGTTTTTGTAGGAAACCTGATTGAAGCTTTACAATTAATTCGTGAAACTGAGGTGGACTCCAGTCGGACAAAATACCAAGGTCACTCGCCAAATGCAAATCCGACAGACGTTCAATCGCTTCTGTCGATGATAACAGTTTCGCATAACGTAAAATTCCGTATGAGCGATAAAACTGGTCCTCTAACTCGTCTTGGTTGCTAGCCAGTAGCTCTTCCCGTGCTTGTCGTTCCGCCTGAATGACTTGCTCCGTAACTTCCATAAAATCTGTCAACAACTGTGATTCATGACTGCCGAGTGTGCGTTGATTCGATAATTGAAACAATCGTCCCGCCGCGTCGCTACCTTCTCCATACCGTCCCCGAATCGTATATCCGAGCTTGCGAAGCTCTTTCAATATAGGAGTAATTCGCCCTGTCAACGTTAGCCCTGGGAGATGGAGCATCACTGACGCTCGAAGTCCTGTACCGATATTACTTGGACAAGTCGTTAAATATCCGAGCTGTTCGTCATATGCGTATGGGAGAGATTCGCCACAGAGAACATCGACTCGTTTCGCGAGTTCAAACGCTTCTTCCACTTGATAACCCGGGAGTAACGTTTGAATTCGTAAGTGATCTTCTTCATTAATAAGCACACTGATCGTTTCATCTTCACTTAACAAGACGGCACTTTCTTCTTTTCCAGCAATCGTTGGGCTAATCAAATGTTTTTCAACGAGTGCTTGTCGTGTCACTACATCGTAAGTGCCCATGTGCAAATATTCGAAGCCTTGCAATCCGCCAAGTGACATTTCAACACGTTGACAAAGCTGATGTTGACTTTCTTTAGATAAAACCGGAGAAAAGACTGTATCTTTTAAGTTACGCGCTAGACGGATACGAGTGGAGATGACTAAGTCATCAAGTTTCGCTCGCTCTTTCATCTTCGGACCGAGTGGATGCTTGAGAAATGGTTCCATCATGCCTCACCTTGTCCTTTCAGCTGAATTATTTCTTTTTTAATTCGCGCTGCACGTTCATAATCTTCTTGTTCGACGGCTCGTTGTAACTCCCCTGCTAACTTTTGGAGTCGCTCTTCGATTCGCTCGTCGGGTGTGCGCAAGGCATCAGGCATCGAACCGACGTGAACATCATGGCCTTGCTGGTACTGCCGAGTGATTTTAATCAGTTCATCACGAAATACCGTATAACAAGTAGCGCATCCAGCTTTTCGTAAATGAACCAGCTCGTTTTGTGTCAGTTGACACGTGGGACAGCGTTTCACGACCGGTACATAACCTGACATGAGTTCTACTGTACAATTACGACATAGTTTACGCGTTACAGGAATTCCATTCTCCACTACTTGAATTTCATTGACGGCAGGTCGCCGTTTGCATCGTTCACATAGCATAGATGTATGCCTCCGTCAGTCAATGGTAACTAAGTAATTTCATTAATGCGAGTAACTGTTGTCTTCGAATCAAGTGTCGATCTTCAGCGTTCAAGCCGAGCGCTTCATCTGACAACAAGTGGTACAGCAAACGAACTTCTCGTTCACTTAACATTCCTTCTTCAAACAAGCGAATCAAGATATTCTCGACAAGTTGTTCAGAAAGACGAGGATGATCGTGTAAAATATCCATCAAACTAGCCAACACGTCTTGTTTTTCATGCAAAATCACACGACGAATGCGAATGTATCCTCCGCCTCCACGCTTACTTTCGACCAAATATCCCTTTTCGACCGTAAAACGCGTATTGATGACGTAGTTGATTTGAGACGGAACACACTCGAAACGCTTAGCGATATCTTGCCGTTTAATTTCAATCGCTTCGGCCTGGCTCTCCTTCAGCACTTGCTTCAAATACTGTTCGATTACATCCGATATGTTTCTCATCTCCACCACCCTCTGACCATCTTTGACTTTTGACTATATTCTATCATTGATTCAAAAAAAGGCAAACGAAAAGCGATGTCGCAGTTGCGACATCGCTAGATATACAAAAAAAGAACGACCAAGCGGATGCTTGATTGTCCTTCGCGTTGGCCTGGCAACGTCCTATCCTCACAGGGGGAGACCCCCAACTACTTTCGGCGCTGAAGCGCTTAACTTCCGTGTTCGGCATGGGAACGGG
>NZ_JACSLC010000018.1:0-43723 GCF_018617905.1 Exiguobacterium sp. s40
TCCTGAGCCAGGATCAAACTCTCCAAAGAATTTGATATAGCTCTTTAAAAATGACGAAGCTTGCGCTTCATTCAAAAATTGTAAAACTTATTTTTGCCTCATCGTTCAGTTTTCAAAGTTCGTCTGTCGCTCATTGGCGACTCTTAAAATAATACAAGTCATCGACACAGTTGTCAACCACTTTTTTTATTCTTTTCCGCTGCCATCAGCGGCAACGTTTATTACTTTACCGCATCCCTAAATAGAACGCAAGAGTTTTTGCAAAAGTTTTTCTAAAAAAGTTTTTAGCTTCTTTAAACTGGCAACCTTCTCCATAGAAAAACCTCTCGCCCGTAAGAGCGAGAGGTTAAAACGATTCTTTACTGTTGGTGTCTCATCGTCGGGAACAATAGAACATCACGAATCGATGGTGCATTCGTCAACAACATGACGAGGCGATCGATTCCGATTCCAAGACCACCCGTTGGTGGCATTCCGTATTCGAGCGCCTCAAGGAAATCGTTGTCCAATTCATGGGCTTCGTCATTCCCTGCTTCTTTCTCAAGAAGTTGAGCTTCGAAACGCTCACGCTGATCAATCGGATCATTCAATTCCGTGAAGGCGTTCGCATGTTCACGACGAACGATGAACAATTCAAATCGATCCGTGAAGCGTGGATCTGTATCGTTCTTTTTCGCCAATGGCGATACTTCGACAGGGTGACCTGTGACAAACGTCGGTTGTAACAATGTTTCTTCGACTTTCTGCTCAAAGAATTCATTGACGATGTGACCGAATGTCATGTGGTCTTGAATCTCGACACCGTGCTCTTTTGCAAGCGCACGTGCATCTTCATCAGACATCTGTTGCCAGAAATCGACGCCTGTTTCTTCTTTAACCAAGTCGACCATGTGCGCACGTTTCCAACCGATAGCCAAATGAATCGTATCTTCTCCATATTGAACGTCCGTCGTGGCAAGCACTTCTTGGGCTACGTGAGCTACGAGTTCTTCCGTCAAATCCATGATGTCATTATAGTCCGCATACGCTTCATACAATTCAATCATCGTGAACTCTGGGTTATGACGTGTTGAGATCCCCTCATTACGGAAGACACGGCCAATCTCATACACGCGCTCGAGACCACCGACAATCAAGCGCTTCAAATGAAGCTCGATGGCGATCCGCATATATAATTCCATATCAAGTGCATTATGGTGCGTCAAGAACGGACGGGCCGCCGCTCCACCTGCGATTGTATGCAACATCGGCGTTTCGACTTCCAAGTAACCGCGATGGTTCAAGAAATTCCGAATTTCCGAGATGATGCGGCTACGCAGAATAAACGTTTGACGCGAATCGTTATTCGTAATTAAATCCAAATAACGTTGACGATAGCGTTGCTCAACATCTTTTAAGCCATGGTATTTATCAGGAAGCGGACGAAGTGCTTTTGTTAAGAGATCGAACTCTTCAACATGAATCGACAATTCGCCGACGTTCGTCTTGAACAACTTCCCTTTCACACCGACGATGTCACCAAGGTCAGATGATTTGAATAAATCGAACGGTTCGTCACCTACGTCATTTTTACGAACGTAAATTTGGATTTGTCCTGTGACGTCTTGGATGTGGGCAAAAAAGACTTTCCCTTTTCCACGTTTCGTCATGATTCGTCCGGCAAGCGTCACTTCGACGTCTTGTTCGGCCAAGGCTTCTTTTTCAATCGCCTCATATTGTTCATGTAATTCACCGGCGTGGGCAGAACGTTCGAACCGACGTCCGAACGGGTCAAGCCCTTGTTCACGCATCTCGGTCATTTTTTCAAACCGAACCTGCATTTGATCGTTCATTTCCAACTCGTGACTCACTACTCCATTCACTCCTCTATACGTATTGGGGATGTCTAATAAAAAACTGTCAGCCTCACGGCCAACAGCACAGCCTAAACCGTTTGCTTGTGTGGTTCACTTTTTCGCCAAACAAGCTTACCACAAATCAATTTTTTTCACTAGTTCACACTTCTTGCATTTGTCGCTCGAGCTGTTCCACAAAATGATACAACACGATGCCAAAAGCATCTCGCGATTCCGTTTCGTTGATTTGCTTCCGAACCGGGCCGCTGCCTTTCAACCCTTTCAAGTACCACGCCGCATGTTGACGCATCTCGCGAACGGCCGTCACTTCTCCTTTGATGGCAATCAAGCGATCGAGGTGCAACATACAGATGTCGATTTTTTCACGCGCCGCTGGTTCTGGCGGAAGTTCACCCGTTTCCAAATACTGCACCGTTTGATACAGCATCCATGGGTTACCAAGTGCTGCCCGCCCGATCATGACGGCATCGACACCGTAGTGATCAATCGCATGTTTTGCTTCTTGAGGTGTCGAGATATCGCCGTTACCGATAATCGGAACCGTCGCAATCTTCTTGGCTTCGCCAATCCAATCCCAATTCGCTGTTCCTTCATATTGTTGAGACCGCGTACGACCATGAATCGCAATCGCCGCCGCTCCTCCAGATTGAGCCGCCCGAACATTGTCGAGAATATAAATATGGTCTTCGTCCCAACCGAGGCGCATTTTGACCGTGACCGGCTTATCGACCGCTTGCGACACGGCGTTCACCATCTCATAAACTTTATCCGGGTCAAGCAACCATTTGGCACCCGCCTCACACTTCGTGACTTTCGGGACTGGACAACCCATATTGATATCAATGATGTCCGCATTCGTGTTTTGATCCACGTACTGGGCCGCTCTGACGAGTGTGTCTTTCGAACCACCAAAAATCTGAAGGCTAAGCGGTTTTTCCCGTTCATCGACGTAGAGCATCCGGAGCGTTCTTGCGTTCTCCAATAAAATCCCTTTATCGCTGACCATTTCAGCACAGACGAGTCCCGCGCCAAATTCTTTAGCGATCAAACGAAACGCAGGGTTTGTCACTCCGGCCATCGGGGCAAGGACGGCGCGGTTCTTTATATCGATATTACCAATTTTGAACCCTGACACTTCTCCACTTCCTTTGCTAACGTTAAACCGAGTTGACCAATGATTGTAACGGTCCGAGACGGACGACATCTTGCCGTTCCGACTCAGGGAGGGCTTCAAGTAATGCCCGCACCGTCATTCCCTTTACCTCGACCACCGGAGCAATCTCCGCGAACGGGGCAAGGACAAAAGCGCGTTCATGCATCCGTGGATGCGGAACAGTTAACTGCTTCGATTGTATATCTTCGCTGTTATAGACCAAGATGTCAAGGTCGATTGTACGCGGTCCGTTTTTAAATAACCGCTCTCTCCCTAGGTCCCGTTCAATCTGTTGGAGTTGAAGCAAGGCCGCTTCCGCAGAAAAGGACGGCTCGACTTCGACGACCATATTGTAGAAAGATGGCTGATCTGTGTATCCGACCGGAGCCGTCTCATATACGGACGACTCTTTCATCACCTGAAGACCGTTTGCCGCCATCGCTTGAATCGCTTCTGCCAGATAGTTGGCACGCTCCCCAATGTTCGATCCCAGCGCTACGTACATCATACGTTCCGTCTCCGTGTCATCTCGATTGCGACTGAGTCATAATGACCCGGGATGGGCGGGTCCGGCTTGATCACTTTGACGGTGACGCTTTGAATCTTGTCGCTGTGGGCCAAGACAGCCGTCGTGATGCGCTCGCCCAGCGTCTCGAGCAGATTGACCGGCTCCCCAGTGACGATGTCTTCCGTCAATTGATAGAGTCCCGCGTAACTGACGCCGTCTGCCAAATCGTCCGATTGTCCGGCCGGCGCCAAATCCAACTCACACATTAAATCGATGTTGAACCGTTGACCGAGTCGATTCTCTTCTGCAAACACACCGTGATAGCCATAAAAACGCATCCCATCCACAAACATCTTATCCAATTTGTCCGCCTCCCAGCATCGCGTCCATCATGAGTGACGCTCGTTTATTCTCTCGTACGTCATGGACCCGAATCCACGCACAGCCTTTCATGATACCTAGACACGTCGTCGCCAGTGTCCCTTCCAGTCGTTCTTCGGTCGGTAGATCAAGCGCTTGCCCGATGAATGATTTCCGCGACGTCCCGAGTAACACCGGATAACCGAGGTTCGTGATCACGTCGAGTCGATTCATCAGTTCCATGTTTTGCGCATAGTCTTTCGCAAAGCCGATTCCCGGGTCTAACCAAATCATCTCATCCGGCACACCTGCCGCTTGAGCGATTTCAATCGATTCATACAAGTCACCGACGACCTCCTCGATGAAATGTCCATAATTTCGATTGTCGCGATTGTGCATCAAAATGATAGGAACATTAAACGCCCGTGCCACTTGTGCCATCGATTGATCACCCCACTTCGAGCCCCAGACGTCATTGATGATATCGGCCCCGGCTTCTAATGCTGCCTTTGCCACCACCGGTTTGTACGTATCGATCGAGATGAGCACGTCGAGCTCTTGCTTCAGTTGACGAATGACAGGAATGACTCGCTCGATTTCTTCTTCCGCCGAGACGAACCGGGCTCCCGGCCGTGTCGATTCCCCGCCGATATCAATCGCGTCCGCTCCGTCTTGAACGAGTTGCTTGGCGTGAGCGACCGCCTGTTCGAGCGCCGTATACCGTCCTCCGTCCGAAAACGAATCCGGTGTCACATTTAAAATTCCCATGATTTTTGTCATCGCGTTCCTTCCCTTTCAATCGCATGCAACAAGACAGACCAACATGCTTTAAATTTTGCTCCGTCTTTTCCTGGATAACTGTTCCCGGCATAGTCTGTGACCGGAGCAATCTGTTGAACCGAATTGGTCAACCAAATCTCGTCTGCCTGTGTAAGTTCAGCAAACGTCACATCACGTTCCTTCACATCAAACGTATCCATCACCCAACGTCGCGTGACCCCAGCCAGAGGTCCCGTCGCGAGCGGCGTCGTCCAAAGTTGGTCAGCTTCGACCCAAAAGACGTTCGAAACGAGCCCTTCTACGACATGTCCTGAGTCATCGGCGAACAGTCCTTCCGCCTCCCGATCAACGAGCATGCGCTTCCCTAATATATTGTTCATATAATGATGGGATTTTAAGCGGAATGCTGCTTCGGGCCGACTTCTCGGAAACGGGATGGCTTCCAGCCGTTTTTCCGTGGGCTGGAACGATTCCGGTAACGGCTTGACGAGCAGTGTCACGTTCGGACGAGTGTAGCGTCCGTCGTAGAGTCCAAGTGGCGCCACCCCCGCGGACACGTTCAAGCGCACATACAGGTTCGGGGTCCCGTTTTGACGAACGACGTCTTGAATCGCCTGCTCCATCCCTTGTTTCGTATACGGTAAATCAATCCATAGTTCCGCTAAGCTCTTTTCGAGACGTTCCCAGTGAAGATCAAACAAGAACGGGATGCCATTGAACGTTCGAAACGTCTCGAACAGGCCCATCCCATATAAAAATCCGTGATCTTCCACCGGAATCGTTACTTCAGAGTTGCCCCGCAGTTCCCCGTTATGCCAAAGCCACATGACGATACACCTCGACGAAATTACGAATCATGTCTTTGCCGTGTTCTGTCAAAATCGCTTCCGGATGAAACTGCACCCCTTCAATCGGTAACGTTTCATGCCGGAGTGCCATAATCTCTCCTAGGCTCGTCTCGGCCGTGACTTGCAAGCACGATGGCAGCGAGTCTCGTTCGACTGCGAGCGAATGGTAGCGTGTCACGATTGTCTGTTGCGGGATGCCGTTAAACAGCGTGTTTCCGTCATGTTGAATCGCTGACGTCTTGCCATGCATGAGCCGCTCGGCATGGACGACTTTTCCGCCGAACGCTTGAGCAATCGCTTGATGTCCGAGACAGACGCCAAGGATTGGAAGGCGACCGGCAAACGCCTGAATCGCGTCGATACTGACGCCTGCCTCGTTAGGTGTACACGGGCCAGGCGAAATGACGAGATAACTTGGGGCGAGCGCTTCAATTTCCTCGATCGTGATGTCATCGTTACGACGGACGACGAGTTGTTCACCGAGCTCCCCAAAGTATTGAACTAAATTGTATGTGAACGAGTCATAGTTATCGATGAGTAAAATCATACTGTCGCCTCCGTCATTTCTTTCGCCGTCCATAGCGCTTTCGCCTTGGAAAGTGATTCGGCGTACTCCGCTTCAGGATCCGAATCGATCACAATCCCGGCACCCGCCTGAACATGGGCGATTCCGTCCTTCACGACCATCGTCCGAATCGTGATGTTGAACACGAGGTTATCATCCCAACTAAGCCAGCCGTATGAGCCGGTGTAAATCCCACGCCGGACCGGTTCGAGTTCCTCGATGATTTCCATCGTCCGGATTTTCGGCGCCCCGGTGATGGTACCGCCCGGGAACATCGCGCCGAGTGCTTCGGCTCCCGATACGCCGTCCCGCATCAAACCGCGCACGTTCGAGACAATATGTTGGACGTGCGAGTACTTCTCGATGACCATCAGTTCATCGACATGCACTGTCCCGTAAGCCGCGACTTTGCCCAAGTCGTTTCGTTCAAGGTCGACGAGCATGACGTGTTCGGCCCGCTCTTTCTCATTGTCGAGCAGCGTCCGAGCCAGTTCCAGATCTTCCGCCTCATCCCGGCCTCGCGGTCTCGTTCCGGCGATCGGACGGGTCGAGATGGCGGCGCCATGTTTTTCAATCAACAGTTCTGGTGAAGCCGACACCATCGTGAGCGAGTCGTCAACGAAATAACCCATATACGGTGAAGGGTTCACTTTCCGGAGCGTGTCGTAGATGTGACGCGGGTGTGCGAGCAGCGGTTCCGACTGCCGGACGCTCAAATTCACTTGGAACACATCGCCCTCGACGATGTAGTCTTGAATCTTTTGAACGGCCGCAACGAATTCATCCTGTGACAGCGAACGGGATCGCTCGACCGTTCCGCTCGCGACCTGTGGGAACGCATAGTGCGTCTCAGTGTGCCAGAGGGCGACAAAGCGATCGAGTTTCACTTCTAACTGATCGTCCGTCGTAACGAGCATATATAAAAGTGACTCTTCTTCATCGAAGACCGCTACTTCATCGAACAGCAAGAACGAGACGTCCGGTGTCGCCAAATCGTCTGCTGCCTGCCGTGGTAAACGTTCGAGGGTACGGGCTACATCATAGCTCACATAGCCGATCATCCCGCCAAAAAACGGGGGAGCGCCAGCTGGCCGCTCGGTGGCGTACCGGGTCCGGATTGTTTCGACGATGTCGAGCGGGTCACCGTACAGTGTTTCCGTCGCCTCTACTGTGACGAACGTTCCGACCCCATCTTTCAGGTGAAGCGTAGCGAACGGTTCAATCCCGGCCATCGTATAGCGACCGACTCGTCCACTCTCTAGCCACGCGTAGTTGTTCTTTCCTTCCGTCAATGTCATATATGTGTCGTACATCTTCTCTTTTGTCATGCTCATGGTTTTGAACGCTGTTCGTCTCACGCCACATTCCCCCGTTCCACTGATTCATGCCTTTAATTGTACACAAGAAAAGGCAGTTACCGAAAGAAGTTGTCTCCCGGTAACTGCCGTTTGCTTATGAGCGAACGCTATCTGATTCTTCATCGAATTGATAGAGCGGTGTGCTGAGGTAGCGTTCTCCGTTTGACGGGATGATTGCCAGCACGTTTTTGCCTTTGCCGAGACGTTTGGCCGTATCGACAGCGGCTGCGATGGCCGCACCTGACGAGATGCCTCCGAGCACGCCGTTCGTTTTGGCCGCAAGACGTGCGTATTCGAACGCCTGATCGGTCGTGATTTGAAGGACACCTTCATAAATCTCCGTATCGAGAATCGACGGGATGAACCCGGCCCCGATCCCTTGGATTTTATGCGGGCCTGGTTTACCACCCGACAAGACCGGTGAATCGACCGGTTCGACCGCTAGGATTTGAACGTTCGGATAGTGGGCTTTCAACACTTTACCCGCTCCCGTGATTGTTCCGCCTGTCCCGACGCCGGCGATGAACGCATCGACTTGAAGACCTGACGCATCGAACGCGTCGACGATTTCAGGTCCCGTCGTCATCTCGTGCACGTTCGGGTTGGCTTCATTGTTAAACTGCTGCGGGAGGAAATAACCGTTTTGTTCAGCCTCTTCCGTCGCACGGCGAATCGCTCCGCCCATCCCTTCAGGACCCGGCGTCAAAATGAGTTCGGCACCGTAGCCACGAAGCAAATTGCGACGTTCCATGCTCATCGTTTCCGGCATGACCAAAATCGCTTTATAGCCTTTGGCCGCACTGACCATGGCGAGACCGATTCCCGTGTTCCCACTGGTCGGTTCGATAATCGTATCTCCTGGTTTCAAGACCCCTTCTCGTTCAGCCGCTTCAATCATAGCGAGCGCGATCCGGTCTTTTACGCTAGAGCCCGGGTTCATATACTCCAATTTCAAGTAAACCGTGGCATCTTCAGCGCCAGTCAATCCGTTCAACTTCACAATCGGTGTCTTTCCAATCAAGTCTGTTACTGAATCTACGATACGCATTTCATTTCCTCCTCCATAATTCCGACTATTCCGATATTGTAATCATACCCTATCAGATTCAAAATATGCAATTTGGAGTAAAGCGGTCAACGTGCTTGTTGTTTCATCGTTTCTAATTGTTCCGCCGAGAAGTGGTATTTCTCGCCGCAGAAGTGACAAACCGCTTCAGCGCCGCCATCCTCTTCAATCATGTGACGAATCTCTTCGGCACCGAGCCCGATAATCGCGCTTTCCATACGGTCGCGGCCACATGTGCAATTGAATTGGACCGGTTTTTGATCCAACACTTCGAGGCTGTCGCCAAGGAGCATATGGAGCATTTCTTCCGGTGTTTTCTCTTCACCGATGAGGACCGACACTGGCGGGAACGTCTTGAGCGCCTGTTCAAGCGCTTGAATCGTCTCTTCTGACGCATCCGGCATCAATTGAACGATAATGCCACCGGCCGCAAGAATCGATTCATCTTCCGGGAGGACGAGCACACCCGCACCGACGACTGACGGCACTTGTTCTGACGTCGCGAAGTAGTACGTGAAGTCTTCGCTAATCTCACCCGTTTGAATCTCAGACGAGCCGCCGACAAAGTCTTTCAAACCGAGGTCTTTAATGACCGAGATCGTCCCGCGTCCGACGGCTTCACCGACTTTCAACTTTGTCAAACCGTGATCATTCACAAACGTGCCGCCTTCGACACGAGGATGTGACACGTAACCGCGCACGTCTCCCGCCGTATCGGCATCGACGATGATTTTCCCGATTGGTCCATCGCCTTCGACTTTGAGCGTCACGCGAGCGGCGCCTTTTTGCATCGCACCGATCATCGTCCCGATCGTCATCGTGCGACCGAGCGCTGCTGAAGCGACCGGTGTCGTCTGGTGACGGAGTTGCGTTTCAAAGATTGTTTTTGTCGTCCGGACGGCAAACGCGCGGACTTCCCCGTTGAACCCGAGGGCACGGACGAGGTAATCGGCTTTCATTTGGTCAAGTAATGCTTGTTGTTCTGGTTGAATCATATCGAGTAACTCCTTTAAGTTTATTTCTGGTTGCGCTCATAGATGAGACGAAGCCCATCGAGCGTCAAAAATGAATCGACGACATCAATCGTCTCTGCATGCTCGCTAATCAAACGCGCGAGACCGCCCGTGGCAATCACGGTCGCTTCTCCGACTTCACGCTTCATACGACCGACAATGCCATCGACTTGTGCGACATAGCCGTAATACGTCCCGGACTGCATCGCTTGAATTGTATTTTTCCCAACGACCGTAGGCGGTGTCGCGAGCTCGATGCGCGGCAGCTTGGCCGCCCGTTGATAGAGCGCCTCGACCGAAATCATGATCCCCGGTGAAATGATGCCTCCGTGATAACGGCGGTTCTCATCAATATAGCAGTACGTCGTCGCCGTTCCGAAATCGACGATGATGAGCGGTCCATCATACTTGGCAATTCCAGCAACCGCGTTGACGATGCGGTCCGCTCCGACTTCACGCGGATTATCAACATGAATGTCGAGACCGGTTTTTACGCCGGGACCGACGACAATCGGTCGGACGTTAAAGTAGCGCTGCGACATCTGCTCGAGCGGAAAGATGACCGGCGGAACGACCGAAGACAGAATCACACCGTCAATCTGATCGAATGAGACGTTCGAATGATCGAACAGTGATTTCACGAGCATGCCGTATTCATCGGTCGTTTTCGTGCGGTCTGTCGAGATGCGCCAATGATGGACGAGTGTCTCGCCGTCATACATCCCAAGGACAATATTTGTATTCCCAACATCAATCACTAAAATCATGATAGCGTTCCTCACTTTGTTGTCAATTACAGTTCGCTCGAATTATAACACGAAAAAAGACGAATGCCTTGTTTAGGGCATTCGTCTCTTACACTTACCGTGATTCGTTGTTCGGGCGTTCCGTCGGTGTCGCTTCCGGCTTATCGCCTTCAGGGACAACATCCGGCTTCGCTTCTTGAACGACTCCAGGCTGATCGATGACTTGTCCGTGCTTGACGGCCGCCTCATCTTTCTTCGCTTCGTCGCTTGCATCATCTTTCGATGGTTCAGACGGCTCTTCCGGTTCGTGCGGAAGATATTCGCGCGTCTTAATCAAGTGACGAATCTGTTTCGAATCGAGCGTCTCGACTTCGAGCAACGTCTTCGCGACGAGTTCGAGATCGTCTCTACGATCCGTCAAGATTTGTTTCGCTTTCGCGTAACAACGGTTGATGATATCACGAATCTCGAGGTCGATGTCTTGTGCAATCGCATCCGAGTAGTTCTGTTCCGTTTGGAAGTCACGGCCAAGGAAGACTTGTCCACCATGGTTCGACCCAAGTTGGAGCGGCCCGAGCTTGTCGCTCATCCCGTAATCCATGACCATCTTCCGGGCGATACCAGTCGCACGTTGGAAATCATTGCTTGCTCCTGTTGACACTTCACCGAAGATGACGTCTTCCGCCACGCGGCCCCCGAGGAGACCGACGATTTTATCTTCAAGCTCAGGTTTCGTCATGAAGTAGCGATCTTCTTTTGGAAGCATGACGACATAGCCGCCTGCGTTACCGCGAGGAACGATCGTCACTTTATGCACTTCATCTGCATTCTCAAGTTCAATCCCGATAATCGTATGACCCGCTTCATGATAGGCGACGATTTGGCGTTCTTTCTCCGAGATGACACGGCTCTTCTTAGAAGGACCGGCGATGACGCGGTCAATCGCTTCCTCAACATCCACGACTGATACCGCTGAACGGTCAGACCGGGCTGCGACGAGCGCTGCTTCGTTCAATAAGTTTTCAAGGTCGGCACCTGAGAATCCAGGTGTCCGTTGCGCGATCGACTTCAAGTCGACTGTCGAATCAAGTGGCTTGTTGCGCGCATGAACTTTGAGTACCGCTTCACGGCCTTTAACATCCGGACGATCAACCGTGATTTGACGGTCAAAACGGCCTGGACGAAGAAGGGCCGGGTCAAGAATATCCGGACGGTTCGTCGCGGCAATCATGATAATGCCTTCGTTGTCACTGAATCCATCCATCTCGACAAGAAGTTGGTTAAGCGTTTGTTCACGCTCGTCATGGCCACCACCGAGGCCGGCGCCACGTTGACGTCCGACCGCATCGATTTCATCGATAAAGATGATACACGGTGCGTTCTTTTTCGCATTCTCGAACAAGTCACGTACACGTGACGCCCCGACACCGACGAACATTTCGACGAAGTCAGAACCTGAGATTGAGAAGAACGGTACACCGGCTTCTCCTGCAGCTGCACGAGCGAGCAATGTTTTACCTGTTCCCGGAGGACCGACAAGCAAGACACCTTTCGGAATCCGTGCCCCGAGTTTCGAGAACTTACGTGGGTCTTTCAAGAATTCAACGACTTCGATGAGCTCTTGCTTCTCTTCATCCGCTCCGGCAACGTCTTCAAACGTCACACGGCGCTTCTCTTGATCGTATAGTTTTGCCTTCGATTTCCCGAAGTTCATCACACGACCGCCACCTCCGCCACCTTGGGCTTGGTTAAGCAAGAAGAAGAATAAGATGAAGATGATGATGAACGGTAAGATCGCAAACACGATGCTAAACCAGTTCCCACTCGACTCCGCCTCTTCGATTTGGATGTCAGTATCCGCGCGAAGTGACGAAAGCACTTCGGCGTATTCGGCCTCGTTGGCCGGGATATTCGTTTCAAAACGCTGATCTTCGTCTCCTGTTAGATCTCCTGTAATTGAGATAGCTCCCGGAATTTCTTGTACGGTTGCCGTTTCAATCCGACCTTCTTCCACATATTCCAAGAACTTCGAATACGTAAGCGTCTCGCTCTGGCTATTCGGGTTTTGTAAATATTGAAGGAACAAGATCAAGGCTAGGAAAATCACACCGAAAACTAAGGTGTTTTTCACTGCACGATTCATTCTCTGCCTCCTATTCCGAGAAACGATGTTCTCGCCCATTCAGTATATGTGTATACTTTGGGTATTTCTTTTATCTTAACACGACGCATTTTCAAAAGAAAAACGTTAGCCCCCGTAAATGCTCGGCTTGAGCACACCGACGTACGGAAGGTTACGATATTTCTCTTCGTAATCGAGACCATAGCCGACAACAAACTCGTGCGGAATAACGAAACCGCTATAATCTGCCGACAATCCGTTCTTGCGGCCCGTCGGTTTATCGAGAAGCGTCACGATTTTAACCGATTTGGCTTTGCGGTACTTGAGCAGGTCGACGAGATAGCCGAGCGTGAGTCCACTATCAATGATATCTTCTACAATCAAGATGTCGCGTCCTTCTACAGATGTATTTAAATCTTTCTCAATTTTAACTTCACCCGTCGATGACGTTCCGCCATGATACGTCGACACGTCCATGAAATCCATTTCTAAATGGATGTCCATTTCTTTGACGAGGTCTGACATGAATGGCATCGCACCTTTTAACACGCAGACGAGGAGTGGAAACTCTTCTTTATATTCTTCGCTAAGTGTTGTAGCGAGTTCTTTCACTTTACCTTGAATCTCTTCGCTTGAAATCAGTACTTTCTCCATATCGTTCATTAATGACATCTTAAAATCCTCCTCTTTCTTATCCGACACAATCATCATTTTACCATTAATCGTGGGCACATCGCACCCGACTTATCCGGAAAATCGGAAACTCTTACCCCTACTATAGCGATAATCCGTCCCGTTGCGTCAACTACCAATGGGACAAAAGGCCGTTTTTCTCGCGGAATCTTCGCGTCAATGAAGATGCGGGCGACTTTTTTCGTCCCGATGGACAGTTTCATCGCGTCCCCAGCCTCGACAGAGCGGATGATCAACGGCAACTCGATCGCCTCGAGCGGGATGCCGTCCGTATCATCCTCAACGTCTAGTGAGAATAATGAAGTCCCGAACACTACATGCGCTGGGAAGGTCGTTACCACTTGTTTGTGTGGGGCTAGGAGCGATTGACCAGTTGCCTGTAATGATAAGAGCCCGTCTTGTTTCCGCAGGCCCCATGACCCCTCTAAGTCGAAGTGGCCAGAACCTTGGGCACTCGTTAACAGACGGTCGATCGCGGTCCCCACCTCTACCCCGTAGCGCATTGATAGCAGGCGCCCGACGGTGTATCGTTCGACAGGATTTAGACACATCAAGTTATCCGATTTCACGTGAAACGCTTTCATCTCGAGTCGCACGTTGTCCTGGATCCAATTCTCCATCTGTCGGTAGCGGGTCCGCCACAATTCGCGTTGATGCCGAGCTGTTTCGCTCACAACTTGAACAAGATCCGGTTGCGACGCGAGGAGCTGGGGCACGATCTGATGCCGCACTTGATTGCGCAAATATTCGGTCGTGGCGTTGCTCGCATCTTCCCTCCATTCAAGTCCGTATCGTTTGGCATAGGCAATCAGTTCCCGCTTCGGTTCCGATAAGAGCGGACGAACGAGTTCTCCTCCTGCGAACGGACGACGCTCAGGAATCCCCGTCACTTCGACGACGTTACGCTGCAGTTGAATGAGGACGGTCTCGAGTTGGTCATCCGCGTGATGGGCCGTCATCAGTTGTGTATAGTCGAACTTCTGCATAACCTGTTCAAAGAACGCATATCGTGCCGTCCGGTAACTCGCCTGCGAACCGCCGTTCGGGAAAGCGAGCCGTTTGCCATGAAATGGCACGTCGTACTTGTCGGCCAAACGTCGCACAAATTCATACTCTTCATCCGACTCGGGACGCAGTCCATGATGGACATGGGCCACGCCCACTTCCATACCGTTCCGAATGACCCGATCCAACAAGACGACCGAATCGATTCCACCGGACACGGCAACCAATACTCTCGTCATCCGTCCGCCTCCTTGATATAACAAAAGAAGCCATCTCGAGTGAGATGGCTTCTTTTCGCTTAGGTAAGTGACCCGTACGGGATTCGAACCCGTGTTACCGCCGTGAAAGGGCGGTGTCTTAACCGCTTGACCAACGGGCCTAAATAAAATGGTAGCGGCGGAGGGAGTCGAACCCACGACCTCACGGGTATGAACCGTACGCTCTAGCCAGCTGAGCTACACCGCCATGTTATTGTTGTGTCCTAAGCACATTTTCTATAATAACCAGTACCCACGCCAGTGTCAATTCTTTTTTAAAAGTTTTTTCACAAAAAAATCGTGTATAGTGTCGTCTTATCCACTATACACGATTTTCAGTTCGTTGTGCATCACGCTTCTGACGTCGTCAGCCGATATTTTTTCTTCCAAGCGATGCGGAAATATCCCCATAGCAGGAAGAAGCAAGCGGTTGAGACGAACGCCAAATAGATGATTGCTTGTTGCAGGTAGCTCCAGCCGTCCGCTGACAAGATTTCTTTATAGCCCGATACGGTGTATGTCATCGGCAACCAGGCGTTAAACGGTTGGAGGGCGCTCGGAATCAGTTCGAGCGGGAACGTTCCAGCCGACGTCGTCAATTGAAGGATCAATAAGACGATGGCTACGAAACGGCCCGGATTTCCGAGCGTCGTGACGAGTAGCTGCACGATTAAGAGGAACGTGATGCTGACGAGCCAACTGAATCCGAAGAACTGGAGCGGCGCCTCGACTTCAAGTCCGAGCAACATGACCATCGCCACATCCAAGACGAGCGCTTGAATAAATCCGATAACGAGCAACACACCTGATTTTGAGACGAGCCATGACAGGCTACGTTTCGGTTTTCCAGCCGGATCGTACAGCGGATAGACGATCGAGAGCAAGAGCGCCCCGACGAATAGTCCGAGTGACATGAAGTACGGTGCAAAACCCGTTCCGTAGTTCGGGACCTTGTGAATCGATTCGTTGACGACCGTGACCGGTCCGGCCATCATGTCGACGTTATCGTCTCGGATGTCGATCGCGGCCGCTTCGGCCCCATCGGCGAGCGCGTCCCGTAACTTGCTGTTACCAGCCGCAAGTTCGGACACTCCGTCTGCGAGCTGGTCGCTACCTGACTGGAGGTCTTTACCGCCCTCTGCCAAACGTACAGCCCCGTTCGCGAGTGTATTCGTGCCCGCGCCGGCGCTCTTCGCCCCGTCTGCGAGTTTCGAACTCCCCTCTGACAAGGCGCCCGTCGCCTCGGTCAACTGCGTACTGCCGGACGCGAGTTCGGCGGTCCCGTCTTTCAACGCTCCGACGCCGGCGTTTAAGCGATTGCTTGCCGAAGCCAACTCTTTCGAACTCACGGCTGCCGTTTGCGCCCCTTGTTCCACTTGGGTCGACCCATCCGCCAACGCCTGTGCCCCGCTTGCGAGTTCGGCTTGTCCGTCACGTAACGTCACCAGTCCCGAAGCGAGTTCATTGGCACCAGCCTCTGCTTGCGTCAATCCGTCACCGAGCGCGGCCTGTCCTTCTTTCACACGCGTCGCTCCCGCGGACAGTGCATCGAATCCAGCGGCTGTCGCTGTTTGACCTTCCGCCAATTGGGCCACAATCGCCTGTAGCATCTCTGGTGAAGCAGGTTGCCCTGCCTCGGCGAGTGCTGACAGCTGGGTCATCAACTGATCTTGACTGGCCAACACTTCTGTTTTCATCTGACCGATTCCGGCCACGAGTTCCGTCTCTCCTGCCATCAAGGCGGCATTCCCTTCTTTCGCCGCCGTCATCGCGGCCACCAATTCATTTGAACCGGCACTCAATTGCTCACTGCCGTCCTTCGAACGCTGAATCCCGGCCGCGAGTTGTTGAACGCCTTGATTGAGAGAAGCCGTCCCGCTGTGCAATTCCTCCAACTTCGAGGCGAACGTGTCTGTCCCTTCGACAAGTTGGCTCGTTCCGTCTTGAAGGGCAGACGCCCCGTCATTCACTTGACGTGCCCCGTCTGATAAGGCGGCGCTACCTGCATAAACTTGCTGGCTTCCCTTCGCCAACTCCGTCGTCCCTGTCTCGAGTTGGGCCACACCTTCATTCAGCCGACTCGCCCCGTCAGCCAATTCTTGTTGTTTTGAAGCGAGCAATGCGGTCCCGTCGGCCAATTGGGTCGCCCCCTGTTCGGCCGTCTGCGATCCATCTGCTAGTTTTCCCGCCCCAGCCGCCGCTTCATCGAGTCCAGCAGCGGCATCTTGAATCCCGTCACGCATCGCACTGACGTACTGTTTCGCGACTTCGGTCGACAGTTCACCTTTCACTTGCTCCATCGCGGAACCGCCGATTTGAGCCGCTAAAAAGTTATACGATTCATTGGCGATATATTTGAGTTCAAGCTTCTCAGGTTGTTCGCTGAGCGCCGTCGTCGCTTTTTCTGAGAAGTTTGCCGGAATCTCAATCGCCATGTAATAGTCATGATCGTTCAACCCTGACTCGGCTTCTTGTTTCGTCGTCTCGATAAATTCGAACGCCTCAGACGTCTTTAACTTCTCAACGAGTTCGTCCCCGACGGCAAGTTGCTCCCCGTCGAACGTCGCTCCCTGGTCTTCGTTCACGATCGCCACCGGCAAGTCTTTCATCTGTCCATACGGATCCCAAAACGCCCATAAGAACATCCCGGCATACATGAGCGGGACGAGTGCGACCGCGAGAATCGGGACCCAGACCCGAGGATTCTTCCCGATGCTTCTCCATTCCGCCAACCACAGTTTCCATCCATTCATTTTCATTCTCACCTTTCACTTATAAAACATAACTATTTTTTCATGTTCCCTATTGTGCTCGCTTCTCCGAAAAAATGCAACCCTTTTTAGTTATTTTTCATAACAAAAAAAGAATCAAAAAAAACCACAGACTATAAAAGTCTGTGGTTCGTCGTCTTCTTGAGGAAGACCGTCTATCGTTACGAGTAGAAGCTGATGGTTTACGAAGGGTTACCCGCGCTTGGCTCCACGTCCACCGCGTTTTGAGTCGGTTTGACGTTTTAACGTTGTCAAGCGCTCGTCGCTATCTTTCAAGAACTTGCTCATCAACGTATCGAACGTTTCTGGTTCACGGCGTACTTCACGACGTCCGCCGCCACCACGTGGACCGCCACCGCGAGGACCGCCGCCACCGCGTGGGCCACCTTGTCCTGGACCACCTGGGCGTGGGCCGCCTTGACCCGGGCCGCCTGGGCGTGGGCCACGAGAGAAACGCTCGCCGGCTGGGCGCTCTGGGCGTTCACTGACAGGACGATCGACGGCCTTTTTGATAGACAACCCGATTTTGCCATCGTTTTCGACGTTCAAGATTTTGACCGTCACTTCTTGACCGACCGTTAGAACCTCATTGATGTCTTTGACGTAAGAATCTGCCACTTCACTGATGTGCACCAAACCCGTTTTGCCATTTGGAAGCTCTACGAACGCTCCGAAATGCGTAATCCCTGTAACCTTACCTTGTACCTTGCTTCCTACTTCAATTGACATAAAATAATGTACTCCTTTTTTGATTGATTCCCTACAATTATACGAGTCGATTCGTCAACGGTCAACGAACCCACTTATTCCTCTGGTGAGAAGTAAAAAATAATCTCGCCATCTTTCGAGAACAACAACTCGTTGCGCGCTAGATTGGCGATGTATTCTTCGTCTTGTAAACGCTCGACCTGCTCTTTTAGTTCTGACTGTTCGTCCTTCGTTTCCCGAAGTTCGACTTGCGCTTCATTTTGTTTCCGTTCTTGCTCGGACACATATCCGACTTTCGAGAAGTAACTCTGACCGATGAAGACAATCATCAACAAAAAGAGAAGCGAGGCTGCAGCCAGGCGGCGTCGAAGATGGATACGTTGCCGGTTCTGTTCTTTTTCCAGCTGTTCTCTTCGTTCATCAAGAGCCCGAATCCGCTGTTTGCGTTCCATCGGGTTACGTCCATTCATCGAATCACCTTCCTCCTGTCCTGTTACGTTCAGTATACCTTTTTTTTACGCTTCCGTACCACTGTTCACCTTTTCTTCTTTGAGCAAGCGGTACATTTCTTTCGCGTCCTCTTTTCGAGCATGCTCGGCAATCGAGTCGATGACAACCGTGACGAGCTTGTTTCCGAAGCGAATTTGCAACTCGTCACCGACTTTGACGTCCGTGCTCGCTTTCGCTACTTGTCCGTTCAACTGAATTCGGCCTTGGTCGGCAACTTCTTTCGCCAATGTGCGCCGTTTAATCAAACGGGATACTTTCAAAAACTTGTCTAATCTCATAATCCCTTCTCCTTCGCTTCATCCCAGAGCCGATCCATCTCGTCGAGCGTCATCTCGTCGAGGGAGCCGTTCGCTTCAATGTATTCGAATCGTCTCTTAAATTTTTGGTTGGTCCGTTCGAGCGCCTGCTCAGCGTTCAACTTGAAATAGCGCGCCACGTTGACGATTGAGAACAGGACATCGCCAAGTTCTCGTTCATCTTCCGGCTGACTTTTCCACTCGCGGAGTTCTTCTTCCAACTTCTCGAACGCACCTTGAACATCGTCCCATTCGAAACCGACTTGTGCAGCTTTTTTCTGCAACTGCTCGGCCCGCATCAACCCGGGTTGAGTCATGAGGACACCATCTAGCTGCGATTTTCTTTTTTCCCCTTTTTCCACTTGTTTAATCGCATTCCAATTCGTCACGACGTCATCGGCATCGTTTACTGTCACGTCACCGAACACGTGGGGGTGACGGCGGACCATCTTCTCGCTGACGGCGCCAATGACGTCCCGGATATCAAAATAGCCTTCGTCCGCCCCGATTTGGGCGTGGAGCATGACTTGAAGCAAAACGTCACCGAGCTCTTCGACAATGGCATCATCGTCTTCCGCGTCAATCGCTTCAATCAACTCATATGCTTCTTCAAGCAAATATTTGCGGAGCGACTCGTGCGTCTGCTTCCGATCCCATGGGCACCCGTCCGGTCCGCGGAGCGTCGCAATGATATGCTTCAACGTCGAAAACTCGCGCGCCAAATGCGTCTCATCCATGAGCGGCGGCACATAGAGCGTCGTCAAGTTGTCGACTTCTGCCACGCGGTCCATCTCGTAGAGCGGGATTTCACTGACCCGCTCGCGTTTCGTCCCGGCGGCCGTCACGAGTTTAACGATGTGCTCATCTGGATAACGTTCCATCAACTGGACTTTCACGTCTCCGGCCACGAACCCGTCATACACTTGACCAATCAATACGTGTTGAGTCACTTGAATCCGTTCGACATCGAGCGCGGTCGCATCGAGTAATTGGAAGCCGTTGATTGGATCGATGCGGAGGGCTTGGAACATGGCGTCCAAAAAGCTCTGACCGCCGAGGAACGTGACGTCCGCACCTTGTTCGACGAGTAGCTCGACCGTCCGCTCCGCCACGAACGGATGTCCCGGTACGGCATAGGTGATGGCTAGCTCTTCACTCTTTTCAAGCAACGTCTCAACGATTTGTCGGTAGACGTCCTCGAACGTGTCACTCGCTTCGTAAATCGCATCAAACGATTCGAACGTCACGCCTTCCGCCTCAAGTTCGCTGACGACAGGGTGTTCTTTCGTGCGCAACCAAACGAGTGGTTGCTGCTTCAAATGACGATAGACACCGAGCGGTAGTTGATCAAGTTCGCCAGACCCGAGGCCGACGACCGTAATTCCGTAACTCATATCAGTTCTCCTTTTTTTCTAGCAGATTGATGAGACGACCTCCGAACGGGATCATTTCCCACTCGTCTATCGTCAAGATTTGTTCTTTCCATAACCGCCAGACATAAATGCCGGCCCCGAGCACGAGCATGAAGACGAGCCAGATGAGGGCATCGAGACGATTTGGCAGCCAGTTCATTATGATGACATTCAAACCGAACAAGACACCCCCCATTGGCGCCACCGTTTTGATGATACGCCCATAGTGTCGAAATCGGAGCATGCCAAGCGGAATGATTTGATCAAGCCGATTGAAATTGAACGCGGCCATCGTTAAAAAGGCAAGGGATGTCCCGAGGGCAGCCCCTTCGATGCCATAGGGAGGGACGAGCCACAGATTGCTGACGAGTTTGACACCGATCGCAAGAATCATACCGACAGCAGCTGTGCGTTCCCGATCAATCGCCTGTAGACACGTCATGCTCGCCACGGCAAGCGAAGCAGCAAACGTACTTGTCGCCAACAGAACGAGTGCCATTGTCCCAGCGGCATTTTCGAATAAGGCAATGTTTAATGGAAGCATGACACCCATCAAGCCGATGGTGGCCGCTGCGGCGACCGTTGTCGTCACGCGAATCATCGAACTGAGTCCGGAAGAGGTCGCTTCGATACGACCGGCACGATAATGCCGCACCAAGTTCGGGACGTTTGCCATCCCGAGCGCCGTCGTGAAAAGAATCGCGAATTGAACGAGCGGATAGCCTCGGTCAAATACCCCTTTGCCGACTTTCGCCGCATAATCCCCGCCCATCAAATTGACAATCGTGAACGAGTCGACGAGTTGCATCCATAAAATCCCGAGCGAGGCGAAGCCAACGGCAAAGCCGGTCGTCAGTAAAATACGAAGGACAGACCGCAACGTCGCACGTTGGACCGGGACGACCCGCAGCTTCTTCGCCCATAACGATAAGATGATAATCGCAACCACACCTCCGACGAGCGTCGCCGCGTACGCGTACCGGCTCAGCGTATAGGCGTCTTGTCCAAAGCGGACACCAATCAACAGAGCGACGAGCAGAACTGTGACACGGACAAGGTTCTCAAGCACTTGCGAGATGGCGCTTGGCCTTAAGTCATCGACCGATTGGAACGAACCGCGGAGCACCGCCAACGCGGGCATAAGCAAATAGCTGAGGCTGATCACGCGTAACGTCGGTGCGAGCTGCATGTCACCGAGAAGACGGGCAATCGCCGGTGCGAGCATCCACATCGCGACGACAAGGGCGAAGCCGAGGCCGAGTAAGACATAAAAACTCCCCCACAACACCTCGAGCTTGCGTCTTGGCCCTTGGGCCCCGACACCAATTTTCGCAATCACGACCGGCATCGCATACATGCCGAGCGAGGCGACGATCGCAGCAAACGGGTATACCGTCTGATAGGCGTATAAGCCAAAGTCTCCCGCGATGTTTTGGTACGGGACCCGATAAGCGAAGCTGATGAATTTTGAAAGATAGCCCGCAAGCGCAAATAAGATGACCCCGGTCGCAAATTTACTTGGCGACCGCATGGGCCAACCTCTTCACAAGCTCCTCGAGTACCGTATCGGCATCGTTCAACAGTTCGATGACCGGCATCCTGCCGCTAAGCGACAACTTGAGAGCACCGTTGTCTTGACCGACGCCAAGTTTCCGACCGAGCGGCATCGTCCACTCCATGAACGATGGCACGTCGAGCGCTGTCGTCGATTCGAGCGACAATACCATCTCAATGCGACCCGGCGTCTGTTTGATGCGGGCCACTTTCGCCATTTCCCCATAAATGCGCAGACGCGTCAGTTGGATGAGGAGGGCGACAGGCTCCGGGAATTCCCCAAACCGTTCGATCAACTCGTCTTGGAGGGCGAACAGCGCCTCTGGTGTATCGACATATTTGAAGCGTTTGTACATCTCGATTTTCAATTCGCTGTCTGACAAATACTCGTCCGGGATATACGCGTCCGCTTGGAACGCAATCTCCGGTTTGAAGACGACTTGTTTCGCCTGGCCGCGCATCCGGTCTTTCCGTTCTTCGATGGCTTCGGACAACATTTGCGAGTATAAGTCGAATCCGACCGAATCGATGAACCCGGACTGTTGAGCCCCGAGCAGATTGCCGGCACCGCGAATCGATAAGTCGCGCATCGCAATCTTGAACCCGCTCCCGAGCTCCGTGAACTCCTTGATGGCCTGTAGCCGGCTCTCCGCGACCTCGGTTAAGCGTTTATCTTTCCGATACGTGAAGTAGGCGTAGGCGATTCGGTTGGAACGACCGACACGACCGCGCAACTGGTACAACTGTGACAGTCCCATCTTGTCCGCATCGTGGACGATGAGCGTGTTCACGTTCGGAATATCGATGCCGGTCTCGATGATCGTCGTCGAGACGAGCACGTCGGCTTCTCCTTCGAGGAAGCTGATAAGCTGGCTCTCGAGTTCAGTCTCGGTCATCCGACCGTGTGCCGTCGCGATCCGTGCTTCCGGTAACAAAGCGCGAATCTCTTCAGCCTTCCGCTCGATACCTTCGACCCGGTTATAGAGGAAGAACGCCTGCCCGCCTCGCGCGAGTTCACGCTCGAGTGCCTCACGCAAGACGATACCGTCGTATTCCATGACGTACGTCTGCACCGGGTAGCGGTTCTCCGGCGGTGTCTCAAGCACTGACAAGTCCCGAATCCCAATCATCGACATGTGGAGCGTCCGCGGGATCGGTGTCGCCGTCAGCGTCAAGACGTCGATATTTGTCTTCAACTGTTTGAGCCGTTCTTTATGCTTAACCCCGAAACGTTGCTCTTCATCGATGATGACGAGTCCGAGGTCGGCGAACGTCACATCTTTCGACAAGACGCGGTGCGTCCCGACGACGACGTCAATCGTCCCTTCCTTTAGACCTTTCTTTGTTGCCGCCATCTCGCTTTTTGAGCGGAAACGGCTCATGACCGAGACGTTGATTGGAAACTCACTGAACCGTTCGAGCATCGTCTCGTAGTGCTGTTGTGCGAGTACGGTCGTCGGCACGAGGAACGCGACTTGCTTCCCAGCAAGCACAGCTTTGAACGCGGCTCGAATCGCCACTTCCGTCTTTCCGTAACCGACATCGCCACAAAGGAGACGGTCCATCGGCCGTGATCGTTCCATATCGGCTTTGATCTCGGCGATGGAACGGACCTGGTCTTCTGTCTCTGCGTACGGGAACGAGCTTTCAAACTGACTCATCTCCTCGTCATCGGTCGGGAACGCATAACCGACGGACGCTTCCCGCGCCGCATACAACTTAATCAGCTCGTCGGCGATATCTTCGACCGATTTGGCGACTTTCGATTTGACCTTCTTCCACTCGGTCCCACCGAGTTTATATATCTTAGGCTCTTTGCCTTCCGCCCCGACGTACTTTTGGACGAGATCGATTTGGTCGACCGGAACGTAGAGCGCATCGTCACCGGCATAGACGAGATGTAAGTAGTCTTGATGAATGCCGCCGACTTCAATCGTTTTGATGCCTAGGTACTTCCCGATCCCGTGATGGATGTGGACGACGTGGTCGTTCGGCTTCAACTCTTGGTAACTTTTAATCCGTTCGGCGTTCGTCAAATTCTTCGTCTGACGTTTTCGCTTCGTGACACGTTTGAACAGCTCTTCTTCGGAGACGACGACGAGGCGACTCGTCGAGAGCTCGAATCCGCCCTCGATTTGTCCGATCATGACGTGGACATGACGCGGCAACAACTCGCCGTCCACATTTGTGAACGTTGACGAGATGCCATAGTCTTCAAGCAATGCTACCACCTTGTCGGCCCGCGTTTGATCCCCTGCTAAGAAGACGAGACGATGGTCACCTTGTTGCCAACGTTCGACTTCTTGCTTCAGCAAGTGCATCTGCCCGTGAAACGCCGGGAGCGGACGGCAACTGAGGTGGACCGTGTTCGTTTCTGGAATCCCCGACCGTCTCGACGGTAGGAGCGAGAACGCCACTTGCTTCAAATCACGAAACACTTTATGCATCGGAACGGCAAGCGTATAGTTGCTGACGGATTCCCCGCGTTCGATGAGCGACGAGAACCATTCGGCTTCCTCGCGATCTTGCACATCGGCGGCGTCTTCAATCCGGGCCACTTCATCTAAAATCAAGACAGCATCCGGTCCGACATAGTCGAGGAGTGTCGAGCTATATAGCAGCGGCGTGTACTTTCCAACTTTTTCGGGCGCCTCACCTCGACCGAACTGTTCGATGTCCCGGGCAATCCCGTCCTCAAGTGCTTGACGAATCGTCTCCGTCTCAATCAACGAGAGCGTCCGATCATATTGACGTTCGAGTGCCTGTCCAGCTTTTTTCAATTGTTCTGTCGAAGCGATAAACTCGGTCGCCGGGGGAATGACCGCTTCGGCGACGACCCCTAGTGAGCGTTGTGTCTCAGCATCAAACGTAAAAATCGAATCGACCTCGGTGTCGAACAAATCGATGCGATACGGACGCGCCTCCGTGAGCGGATAGACATCTAAAATGCTACCGCGGACGGAGAATTCACCCGGTGCGGTGACGGTAGCCGTTCGTTCATATCCGAGCGTGATCAGCGTCTCGGCAAACGGCTTCAAATCAAGCTCTTGACCTGGTTTGATGACTCGATGGCTTGTCCGCCAGTCCGTCGGGCTCGGCATAAAGCGACGTAACCCACCGAGTGGCACGACAAGGACGCCTCCCGTTTCGTCAAGGAGACGTGTTCGAGCTTCAATCCGTGCGGCAAGAAGTTCTGGGCTCGATGTGAGTGACAGTTCTCCAGCGAGCGTCTCATCGATCGGATAAAGCAATGTTTGACTCGGGCCGACGAGCGACTCGAGCTGATCGTACATTTTTTGGGCTTGGTACATGTTATGTGTGACGACCACGAGACGTCGGGGCGAATTTTTCGCCAAACCTGCCAACACGAGCGCTTTGGCACTCGTCGTCAATCCGGTGACGAGTTGACAATCAACTTTTGGCAACCGCTCCCGAATCACATTCGTCTCAGGCAATGCCAACATGAATTTCTCTAAAGCATTCATTTTGATTTCCTCCACCTCATACGACAAAAAAGGGTACGTTGACCCTTTAGTTATATCGATTCATGAGCGCGATCCATTCCGTGTCCACAAAATCAGTCGCGGCGGACACCGCTTGATCGAGCGTATCATTCAATTCTGGCATATCTTCTTTCCGGTAGTTCATGAGCACCCAATCGACGACTTTAATCGGATGCGGCGGACGACCGATGCCTAGTTTCAGACGTTTGAAATCTTGGGTTCCCAGGTGTTGAATCAGCGACTTGATGCCGTTATGTCCACCGGCACTGCCTTTCGGACGGAATCGCAGTTTCCCTGGCACCATGTCCAAGTCGTCATAAATGACGAGCAAGTCATCAATCTCAATCTTATAATAATCTAAAATCGGACGTACCGACTCCCCTGATAGATTCATGTAGGTGAGCGGTTTGACGAGGACGACACGTTCTCCATTGATTCTTCCCGTTCCGATCAATGCTTTAAACTTGGCTTCATCAAGTTGAATCCCATGTTTGTCAGCTAAGCGATCAATCGCTAAAAAACCGACGTTGTGACGGGTCATTTCATACTTTTTGCCTGGATTCCCGAGGCCGACGATACATTTCATCTTATTCCTCCTGAACAAAAAAGCCCAAAGGCGAACGCCTTCGGGCCTCGTTTTTTTAATCGAACAGCGTGCTCACCGATTTGTGCTCGTGGACACGCATGATCGCTTCCCCAAGCAAACGGGCAACCGACATCTGCTTGATTTTGCTCGAACATTCGCGACCTTCTAAATCGATCGTGTTCAAAACGACGAGTTCTTTGATTGACGAGTTGTCGATCCGTTCCATCGCCGGTCCAGATAAGACTGGGTGTGTACACGAGGCGTACACTTCTTTTGCACCAGCTTGGACGATGGCATCAGCCGCGAGCGTGATTGTTCCAGCTGTATCGATGATGTCATCGATCAAGATGGCCGTCTTGCCTTCAACGCTGCCGACGATGTTCATGACTTCAGCCACGTTCGCTTCAGGACGACGCTTGTCGATGATGGCGATTGGAGCCTTCAAACGTTCGGCTAGCTTACGGGCACGCGTGACGCCACCGTGGTCCGGTGAAACGACGACAATGTCTTTCGCTTTAAATTCATCTGTCTCAAAATACGTCGAGATGAGTGGAACACCTAATAATTGGTCTACTGGGATATTGAAGAAACCTTGGATTTGAGCAGCATGCAAGTCCATCGTGATTAAACGCGTGGCACCTGCAACCGTCAATAAATCAGCGACAAGTTTCGCTGTGATCGGCTCCCGTGAGCGCGCCTTGCGGTCTTGGCGAGCGTAACCGTAGTATGGCATGACCACGTTAATCGTCCGAACTGATGCTCGTTTCAACGCATCGATCATGATGAGTAACTCCATGAGCGTTTCGTTCACCGGTGAGCTCGTCGATTGAATGATGTACACATCATCGCCTCGCACGCTCTCCTCGATGTTGATGTAAAGTTCTCCGTCGCTAAACCGCTTCACTTGGCAATCGCTGAGCGGGATGCCAATTTCCTTGGCAATCTCTTCGGCGAGTGGGCGGTTTGAGTTTAAGCTAAATAGGCGAATTTCACGTTCATATACAGTAGACATGTTTAGGATTCTCCTCCATCGTTTTCCATAATAATAGGCAGCAACTTATCGTTTCGTGTAACCTTCTTTATTTGTTTGGCGTTCGCGTGCAATCGCAAGCGCCTCTTCAGGAACGTCATCCGTGATCGTCGAACCGGCTGCTACAATTGAGCCTTTCCCGACTTTCACCGGAGCAATCAAGTTCACATTGCAGCCGACGAATGCATCGGCTTCGACGACCGTTTCGAACTTGTTCTTGCCGTCATAGTTGACCGTGATCGAGCCACAGCCGAGGTTGACTCGTTCCCCGATCGAAGCATCTCCGATATAGCTGAGATGTGATGCTTTCGCACCGTCTCCGAACGTTGATTTTTTGATTTCCACGAAGTTACCGACGCGCGTATTCGCGCCGAGGACTGCTTGTTGACGAAGGTGGGCGAACGGCCCGACCTGTGCTTCAGTTCCGACACGGCTGTCACTCACGACCGATTGACGAACCGTCGCACCGTCTTCGATGACGCTATTGCGGATATCTGAATTTGGACCAATCACGCACTCTGAACCGATAATCGTTTTCCCGAGAATGACCGTCCCTGGATAGATGATCGTATCCGAACCGATGACGGCATCTGGTGAGATGTATGTCGAAGCTGCATCCATGAATGTGACACCTTCACGCATGAGACGTTCGTTCGTCCGCTTGCGCATGACCGCTTCAGCTTGTGAAAGAGCGACACGGTCGTTGACGCCGATCGTTTCATCGAATGTCGGCGCCGTGTGTGCTGCCACGACTTCGCCTGCTTCTTTCGCAATCGAGATGACGTCTGGCAAGTAGTACTCACCTTGAGCGTTGTTGTTCCCGACTTGCTTCAATGCATCAAACAAGAGCTCGTTATCGAACACGTACGTGCCTGTGTTGATTTCACGAATTTCTAGTTCAGTGTCAGACGCATCTTTATGCTCGATGACTTTTGTGACGTTTCCGTCTTCCCCACGGATGACGCGACCATATCCTGTCGCATCGTCAGCGATGGCTGTCAGTACTGTCACTTTCGCTTGCTGGGCTTCATGATGAGCCAACAGCGCCTCGAGCGTTTCCGCTGTCAACAGTGGTGTGTCGCCGCAAACGACGAGCGTTGCGCCCGGTTTGCCTGCGAGTTCGCTTTCTGCCATCTGCACTGCATGACCTGTCCCGAGCTGTTCTTCTTGGACCGCATATTCCACGCGTGAGCCCAACGTCTCTTGTACCGCTTCAGCCCCATGGCCGACGATGACGATTTGACGACTGACCCCGATTTTGTCGAGTTGATCGACGACGTGTTCGACCATCGGTTTTCCGAGGACCGGATGAAGCACTTTATATAGCTTCGACTTCATGCGGGTCCCTTTACCTGCTGCCAAAATGACTGCAAAACGATCCATTCTTGATTCGCTCCTATCTCATATCAACTGTAATGTACTCAATTGTTCGGTTTTCTTCTATTTTCTTCTACATTCAAATCTTATTTACACCGTATCTACTATATCGAAACCGTGACGTGGTTTCAACCGTTGTAACCATTCGTAACCAATGAAACGTAAAAAGGCAGCGGAAGGGTCCCCATCCGCTGTCAAAGATTACTCATTCATGGCATTGTATCGTGCTTGCGTCTCGGCAATAGCGACGTCCTCTTGGCCGTACGCCTCTAGAACAGCCGCCTCGACTTTTTGACGCATATCTCCATTAATCGGGTGAGCGATATCGCGGAAAATCCCTTCTGGCGTCCGCTTGCTCGGCATCGCTACGAACAGACCGGTACTCCCTTCAATGATTCGAAGATCGTGTACCACAAATTCATGGTCGAGTGTAATGGAGGCCAGTGCCTTCATTCTACCTTCCGTCGCGACTTTGCGAATTTTTACGTCTGTGATCTGCATGTTTCGCATCCCCTTTTCATCGTTGTCTAGACCGTGGTGTACCTTCTAAAAGGTTGAGATGATTCCAAGCGAACCGATTGACTTCGTACGAATCTTATACCCTTTCATCATAAAACGAAATCAATTTTTTGCCAATCACTTTAAGAACTGTTCGACGTTTCCTCGCGAAATCGTGACGAGACCTTCATCCGAGTCCACGTTCGTCAATTTCATTAAACTGACGTATTCGCTCACCATTTTCTTCTCGGCGCCTTCTGCTTCCATGAGGACGCCGACACCCGCGAGGTTCGCTTCGAACTCGTTCAAGAGACTCATCATCCCGCGAATCGTACCGCCCGCTTTCATGAAATCGTCAATCAACAAGACGTTCGCGCCACGCGGCAAGCTGCGACGCGCGAGCGCCATCGTGCGAATCGCCTTCGACGAACCAGAGACGTAGTTGATACTCACAGTCGAACCTTCGGTGACACGACTATCGGACCGAACGATGACAAACGGTACCCCGAGTTGCTCGGCGACAGCGTACGCGAGCGGAATCCCTTTTGTCGCGATCGTCATGACGACGTCAACTTTACGATCGGCGAACACAGAGGCGAAGACTTGCCCCATCGGCTTCACTTGACGCGGGTTCCCGAGGACATCTGTCAAATAGAGATAGCCTCCCGGAAGCAACCGTTCCGGTTTCGACAATTGCTCACATAGGCCGTCAATCATCGAGAGCGACTTTTCCTTGCTCCAGCCTGGAATGAACATGACGCCGCCGGCTGCCCCTGGCACTGTGACGAGTTTTCCCGTGCCATCATGCGAAAGCATTTCACTGACGATGACCAAATCTTCACTGATGGATGATTTAGCTGCTTTATAACGACTCGAAAACATCGATAATGAGACGAGCTGGTGTGGATGGTCCAGCAAATAACGGGTCATATCGACTAGACGACCACTTCTACGAATTTTCATACGGATTCCCCTTCACTTCTTCAATAATAGACGAATGTTCTAAACAGAATATATCATTCTCATTCGTCTTTGTTCAATGTTTTTTGCCGAGAATCCGAACGACGAACACTTCAGAACAAAATCCCTTCAGTCCATTATAGACACGATGTGCTTTTTGCTCGTGCTCAATCAATGCGAATACCGTTGGACCGCTGCCGCTCATGAGGACACCATCCGCTCCGCAGTGCAGCATCGTCTCTTTGATTTGGCGAACTTCCGGATGAAGTTCGAGCGTGACCGCCTCGAGGGCGTTTCCGAGATGTGAGCAGATGCCAGCGAAATTTCGCTCCCGAATCGCCGTGACCATCGCCTCGGTGTTCGGATGCACAATCTTCTCCATCTGCACGGCACGATAGACGTCAGCCGTCGACACTCCGATTTTCGGCTTCGCTAATACGACGTAGCACGGCGGCGGTGACGGAATCGTCTCCAGCTGTTCGCCGCGTCCGCGCGCGATGGCAGTTCCTCCCATGACACAAAACGATACGTCCGATCCGACGGCGGCTCCGAGTTCGGCCAACTCTTCTAACGAGAGGCCAAGGTCGAACAATTCGTTCATACCCCGAAGTGTAGCCGCCGCATCGCTCGAGCCGCCAGCTAACCCTGCCGCCACTGGGATTTGCTTATCTAATACAATTTCGACACCCTGTTTGATATTGAATCGCTTCCGTAACAGCTCAGCCGCACGATAAGCCAAATTTCGATGGTCGTTCGGCACGTAGGCATGCTCGGACTGAATCCGAATCTCATCTGTATCGAGCACAGTCAATTCTAACCGGTCCGATAAGTCTACTGTCGTCATTACCATTTCCACTTCATGATAGCCATCTGTCCGCTTCCCAAGGACATCGAGCGTCAAGTTGATTTTTGCCGGCGCTTTCACACTGATCGTGCGCATATCGTTCACCCTTCCCATGTATCTCCTGTTCGCCATTGTACCGTAAACGAGCGCACAAAAAAAGAAGCAGCTGCCAATGCATCCGCCCCTCATTTATCGTTCAATTACTGAATTCAATTTTAACTGTATCCGTTAGGACATCAGCGTAGCTATATGAGACACGTTCCACGTTATGATGGTCTTCATCCAATTTGACGACGAACACCGCGGGATACGTCTCAACGAGCGTTCCAAACCGAGTAACGACTTTCTTACGACCGCCGTTTGCTTTCAACGTCAATCGTTCTCCAACATGCGATTCGAGTTTCTGTCTGATTTCTTGCAACGTCTTTGGCATACGCTTCACCTCACTGTTACAAGTATAACACATTCAAAAACAAAAATAAAGATTAATATTATATCGATTCGTTATCCGGTCGTCAACTGTTTTTAAATGGTAAAATTGTGTCAGCTAACCGTGCGAACTCCTCAAGCGAAAGCGTTTCGCCTCGCCGTTTCGGATCAATTCCAGCTTCACCTAAAAACTGTTCGATTTCCATTTTTTTGTCTTTCCCGAGGTGATTCGTCAAGTTATTTAAGATCGTTTTTCGACGTTGTGCGAAACTGGCTCGGGCAAGCTCGAAGAAGAAGGCTTCATCTTTTACGTCGACCGCCGGTTTGGGACGCATCTTCAACGTGATGACCGCTGAATCGACGTTCGGGGCCGGCATAAACACGCTTTTTGGAACAATAAAGCTCACGTTCGCCTCCGCGTAATATTGGATCGCAATCGAGAGAGAGCCGTATGCTTTCGTCCCAGGCTTCGCTCCAATGCGCTCGGCAACTTCTTTTTGAATCATCATGACGAGTGAACGGAACTTGATTTGGCTTTCCAGTAAGCGCATGATAATCGGCGTCGTCACATAATACGGCAAGTTCGCCACAACCGAGATGTCTTCGATTCCTTGACTGAAAAACTCACGCTCGACGATGTCTTGAATATCGAGCTCGAGGGCATCGCCGTGGATGACATGCACATGTGGATAAGGAGACATCGTATCTTCCAGAATCGGAAGCAGACGTTGGTCGATTTCGAGGGCGACGACCTTTTTAGCCCGCTTGGCAGACTGTTCCGTCAATGACCCGATGCCGGGACCGATTTCAAGAACCCCGCTCGCCTCTCCCAGCTCCGCGGCATCCACGATTTTATTCAAAATATTTAAATCAATTAAAAAGTTCTGCCCAAGCGACTTTTTGAAAGAGAAGCCGTGACGTTCTAGAATTGATTTCGTGCGTTGGATTGTTGCAATGTCTTTCAATGATTTTCCTCCTCTAACTGAGCCAGTGCCCGTTCCCATTCCTCAATCGTGACCCGTAACGCTTCCACGCGCTTTACAAACTGTTTGGCGTTCGGTTCACCGATTCGGAGTAACACGCCGAGCCGTTTACGACGGCGCGCAGCGTCCGCTCCGCCAATCAAATCGGCTTCGAGCACCATCTGGCGGGTGACGAGCGGCATGTCAGTCTCAACTCGCTGTTCATACACCGCTTCGAGTACACGGCGAATCGTTGCCGGTGAAGCATGCTCGACCCCAATCTTGCCACGTTTATCTTTCGCTTCGGCCCGAGGTAAATAGGCATGCTTACATCCTTTAACCTGCTCCTCGACGATGGCCCGGATTCGGTCACCCGGGTAGTCTGGGTCCGTCAAAATGATAACGCCGCGCGTTTCTTGGGCGCGTTTGATTCGTTCGATCGTCTGTTTCGAGACGGCAGATCCGTTCGTTTCAATCGTATCGACGTCATATACTTCTTGAAGCCGCGTCGTGTCATCTCGACCTTCGACGACAATCACCTCTTGTATTTTTTCACGCATCATCGTTTCCTTCTTTCTCTTCTTGCTTCGGGATAACCCAAATCGTGAGCGGCTGACGCCCAAACGTTACCGCTTCTTCTTTCGTGTCCATCATCAAGTCAATTTTATGACCTTTGATCGCACTGCCTGTATCTAAAGCAATCGCCATGCCAAACCCTTCAACGTACACACGTGTGCCAAGAGGAATAATAGCGGGGTCGACAGCAATGATTCGCATCCCTTCATACAAAATCGTATCCGTCACATCATAACCACTACGAGTCAGAACCCTGTCATCAAATGTGACCGTGTCTTCTGCATTGTTCGTATACGCGGTCGCTTCGACGAGAAGTTGTTTCGCGGAAGTGAAGTCCAGCGCATCCTCGGCACGAGGTGTCTCTTCAATCTTAATCTCCGCCTCGTCTCGAAACGGACTCGACGGTTCGGTCGTGGCGGTCGTTTCTTGATTCGTTGCCGGTTCAATCTCTGGTTCGGCCACGACTTTCGTCCCACGTTTAATGATTTGAGGGCGTACGCTTTGTAGCGTTTCCACGCTCGTTTCGGTCCGATTTGTAATTGTACCATTTTCCACTGTCAGTGCATACCGCGTCCGTTCGAGTCCCGGGATGCCGACTTGCACGACTTCGGTCTCTCCAAGTTCGAGCGTATCGTCCTCTTCCATGACGATTTCAAACGGGATGAGACGACTCTCATATTGTACGACGTCTCGACTCACATTGACGCTGATGGTCATTCCATCCCGTACCGGTGTCGTGAGAGCCGGGACGACCGTATCTTGGTCAGAAACCGTCACATTCGCCTCCCGTAACGCCTGTTCGACAGTTTGAGCCATCGTATACAAGGTCTTCGCCTCGTCCCCGACGATGACATCGAGGGCGACGACAGGCTGGTAGCGAATCGTCATCCCTGATGTGACCGGTGCACGTACGCCCGGGTACACGTCGTCCCCTTCGCGTACACTCACTCCATAACGAAGCAACACGTCTTTGACGGTCCGTTCACGCGTCTCGATCGTCTCGACCTGGCCATAACCGATTTGAAGCGACACGGTACGAGCTCGTTCGATATGAATCACTCGATCCGTCGGGACGTCGGCACTTAAGGCGGGAGTCACCATATCCGCCTCGTCGATCACGATACCGGTCTCGTTAAGCACTTCTAGCACCGAATCGCCGCGGCTTTCATGCACGGTTGTCACGCCGTCGTCGACGATGGTGATCGGTTCAGGCTGCATCGCCATATAGGCGAACACTGCCGTCGCTACCACACCAATACTCAAGATGATGCGCCTGAACATCATGGGAGACGGAATAGGCGCTTCGCATTGGCTGTCGTTGCTTCAGCGAGCGCGTCGTAGGACATGTCACGTAGCGATGCAATCTCTTCGGCGACGTACGTGACGTAAGCGGGTTCGTTCCGTTTACCACGGAACGGCGTCGGCGTTAAATACGGGCAGTCCGTCTCGACAAGGAGCCGATCGAGCGGGACTTGTTGCGCCACCGCCTTCGGTACTTTCGCATTCTTGAACGTCACTGGTCCTCCGAGAGAGATATAGAAGTTCAAGCGCAGACAGCGTTCCAACAATTCGACGGACATGCTGTAACTATGGAACACGCCGCCTACCTCTTCGGCATGTTCTTCCTCTAAAATATCGAGCACGTCGGCTGTCGCTTCCCGATTATGAATCACGATGGGCATGTTCGTCCGCTTCGCGATAGCGATTTGTTGCCGGAACACGCGTTGTTGGACATCTTTCTCCGACTTGTCCCAATGGTAATCGAGACCGATTTCCCCGAGCGCCATCACTTTCGGATGAGCCATTAGCGTCTCGATTCTCTTCAAATCAGCATCCGTACAATCGACGGCATCAACCGGATGCCAGCCAACGATGGCATAGATATCCTCATACGTTTCCGCGAGCTCGATTGCCCGCGTGATGGTCGGGTTATCGAATCCGACGACGAGCATCGGGGAAACGCCCGCGGCACGAGCCCGCTCGATCGTCGCCTCGACATCCTCATTGAACTGCTCGGCATTGATATGGGTATGCGTATCAATCAACATGGTGCTTCCTCCTTATATAGACAAAGAGGGAGACCGAAGTCTCCCCCAAACGATTATTTGACGACGGCCCCGTTCGGCATATTCTCAGATACGGTCGCAAGCTCAAGCTTACCGTCTTTATCAGCCGCTAAAATCATCCCTTGTGACAACTCGCCACGTAGTTTGACCGGCTTCAAATTGGCGACGACGATGACTTTCTTCCCGACCAAGTCTTCCGGCGCATACCATTCGGCAATGCCTGAGACGATTTGACGTGTCTCGCTACCAAGGTCGACTTGAAGCTTCAACAGCTTCTTCGCCTTCTTGATTTTATCGGCCTCGACGATTTGACCGACACGGAACTCGACTTGGTCAAAGACGTCGATTGTGATTTCTGGACGGACGTCCTCATCCTCAGCATCGCTCGTCTCCACTTCGGCTTCCTCGACACGTGCTTTCGATGCTTGACGCATCATTTCCTGAATTGCATCGATCTCTTCTTTTACATCACGACGTGGGAAAATCGGTGTCCCGTCGGTGACGACCGCTCCATCGAAGGCCGCAAACGTATCGAGCGCTTCCCATGACATGTCTTTTCCTTCAAGACCGAGCTGGCGGAACATTTCTTTTGGTGCCCGTGTCATGAACGGTTGAATCATGACCGCCACATGGCGAAGTACGCCGGCCAGATGCGTCATCACGGATGCGAGTTCGCCACGCTTCGCTTCGTCCTTCGCAAGGACCCACGGTTGCGTCTCATCGATATATTTATTGGCACGGCTCACGAGTTGCCAAATGCTTGTGAGCGCGACGGAAAACTCCATGTGTTCCATGGCCGCTTCCGTCTTCTCTGTCGTCTCGTTGACGACTTGAAGCAACGAGGCATCAAACGCTGTTACATTGCCCGCGTAGGCAGGGATCTCGCCATCGAAATACTTCTTAATCATGGCCACGGTCCGGTTGAGCAGGTTTCCGAGGTCATTGGCAAGGTCAAAATTCAAGCGATCCACAAACGCTTCCGGTGTGAACGTGCCGTCCGCTCCGAATGGAACTTCACGAAGAAGATAGTAGCGGAGTGAGTCGAGTCCGTAGCGATCGATGAGTGGAATCGGATCGACGACATTGCCTTTCGATTTCGACATTTTGCCGTCTTTCATGAGCAACCAACCATGGGCGAAAACTTGTTTCGGTAATGGAAGGTCAAGCGCCATGAGCAACGCCGGCCAAATGATCGTATGGAACCGGACGATTTCTTTTCCGACCAAGTGCACGTCGGCTGGCCAATAGCGGTTGAACAACTCGTCGTTGTCCGACCCATAGCCGAGGGCAGAGATGTAATTCGTGAGAGCATCGACCCATACATACACGACGTGTTTCGGGTTCGATGGCACTTGGACACCCCAGTCAAACGTCGTCCGTGAGACGGCCAAGTCTTGGAGGCCCGGCTTCAAGAAGTTGTTGATCATCTCGGTTTTGCGCGATTCTGGCAAGATGAAGTCAGGGTGCGACTCGAAGTACTCGATTAAACGATCGGCGTACTTGCTGAGACGGAAGAAATAGCACTCTTCGCGTACAAGCTCGACCGGGTGACCGCTGTCAGGGCTCTTCCCATCAACGAGCTGTGACTCCGTGTAATACGTTTCATCAGGGATCGAATACCACCCTTCATATTCACCGAGATAGATGTCATCGTTTTTCAGAAGCGTCTCGAATACGTGCTCGACGACGGCCTTGTGGCGGGCATCGGTCGTACGAATATAATCATCGTATGAGATTTCAAGACGGTCCCATAACACTTTGATGTCTTTAACGACTTCGTCGACAAACGCTTGCGGCGTCACGCCAGCTTCTTTCGCTTTTTCCTGAATTTTTTGACCGTGCTCGTCTGTTCCCGTCAAATAACGGACGTCAAATCCTTTCAGACGCTTATAACGTGCGATTGCATCGCCAGCCACCGTCGTATAGGCGTGACCGATGTGTAGTTTGGCACTCGGATAGTAAATCGGAGTCGTAATATAAAAAGTAGGCTTCGCCATTGTATGTTCTCCATCCTTTCGACATTTGCAATTTCCATTATACACGGTTCGACAAAAGAATTTCCAAACCAATTGTTTGGAATTATTTTGTTATTACCTCATAAAAAATGTTCCAAAAAAACCCTTTCTTTGTTTCATGTCCTAACTTTCGGGGAATTTTAGGTATATATCGTTCTCATATCGCCAATTTTCGAAAATGTAGATTTCCAATAGTAAGCAGTTGACTGCAATTGGAAAGTTTAGTATGCTTTTTGCTGTAGTAACATTGTCGAATTTTGACGACTCATGTCACCAAGAGATTTCGACACCATTGGAGGAGGAAACACAAAATGAAATCTACAGGTATCGTACGGAAAGTTGATGAGCTCGGGCGTGTCGTCATTCCAATCGAATTGCGCCGCACACTCGGGATCGCTGAGAAAGACGCTCTTGAAATCTACGTCGACAACGATCAAATCGTGTTGAAAAAATACAAACCGAACATGACTTGCCAAGTGACGGGCGAAGTATCGGATGACAACTTCAAGTTGGCTGACGGTAAATTGATCCTTTCACCAGAAGGCGCACAACGCGTTCTCGTCGAGTTGAAAAACATGCTCGAAAACTACTACAGCGAAGAGTAAGCAAGGAATTCCTTGCTTACTCTTTTTTGTCGACTTGATGATAGGCGTCGTACACCTCGCCACGTGATAAACCGCGCTCTTTAGCGACTTGTTTGATAGCGGCGTTCGGCTTCAATCCGTCTTCGATATAACGATCGACGTGTTCGAGCGGCGATAACGCCTCCCACCAATCGTGTGTCGGTGCTATTTCCGTCGAACCAGCCACCATGACGACGAACTCACCACGTACCTCACCTTCACACCAAACAAGCGCTTCTTCTACCGTCCCGCGTAAAAACTCTTCAAACGTTTTCGTCAACTCTCGTCCGAGAACGAGTTGCCGATTGCCGAACGCGTCCTGAATCCCGGTCAGCATCTCTTTTAACCGATGTGGCGCTTCATAAAAAATGATAGTGCCCGGTTCATATTGCAAAGAAGATAACACATCGAGCCGCTCTTTCTTTTTACGTGGCAAGAATCCGTAATACAAAAACCGCTCGGTCGCAAGACCAGAGGCGACAAGAGCCGTCAACGCGGCGTTCGCTCCAGGGAGCACGACGACAGGGAGCTTCGCTTCAATGGCCAACCGCACGAGGTCACTCCCCGGGTCCGAGATCCCCGGCATGCCCGCGTCTGAGACGACGGCGACTGATTTGCCGGCCTCGATATCTTCGATTAAGCGCGGGCCACTCACGTGCTTATTGTGCTCATGGTAGCTGACTAGTTTCGTCTCAATGCCGAAATGGCGACAGAGCTTCATCGTTTGGCGTGTGTCTTCGGCCGCAATCAAATCAACTTCTCCTAGAATTCGAACCGCTCGATACGTCATGTCTTCTAGATTTCCAATCGGCGTCGGCACAACATAGAGCGTGGGCCCATCAGTCTGATAACTTTTCTGTGAGTTCATTACTCGTTCCCTCCATCAATTGCTGTTTTTGAGCCCGCGTGAGTTGTTTGATGGACCATTCGTACTGCATGGCTTCACGTTTGGTCGCAAACGACCTGACATATCGTAACGTCACCGGGAGACGCGCTCGCGTATATTTCGCACCTTTACCGCTGTTGTGCACGTCCATCCGCTTATCTACATCCGTCGTATATCCGGTATAGTATGTGCTATCGCTACACTCGAGAATATAGGCAAAGTGCTTACGCATCGAGGATGGCCCGCATGTCGCTCGTATACGTGTCATCTTTCTCATAAACGACAAACGGAGGTAAGATTGTGAGCCCTGCTTTTCCATCTTTCGACCCCTCTATTAAAAGTGTATTTGCGTCTCGGCCTTGTTTCGGGTAAACGAGTTGCATTCGTTTCGGTTCAATCCGATACGCTCGCATGAGCGTTAGAATATCGAGTAATCGCTCCGGTCGATGGACGAAGGCTACCTTCCCACCCGGTTTGACGAGTTGACTGGCTGAGCGGATACAGTCTTCTAACGTGCAAAGCACTTCATGACGTGCAATCGTATGATGTTCATTTTGATTACGGAGCGAAGTTTCGTTTGCTAAAAAATAAGGTGGGTTGCACGTGACAACGTCATAACGAGCATGCCCTAGTACGCTGGTCGCATGTTTCACATCGCCTTCAAGGATGTGCAGTCTGTCACTTAAATCGTTAACGGCAATGCTTCGATTCGCCATATCAACGAGACGGGGCTGGATTTCAAGTCCTGTCACCGTTCCTTTCGTCCGATACGATAAAAAGAGCGGAATAGCCCCCGTGCCGGCGCACAAATCGACGAGCTTCCCTTTTTGAATCGGCACCCATACAAATTCGGCGAGTAATACGGCATCCAATGAAAATGAAAAAACGTCATCACTTTGAATGATCTTGCCGGGACGCCCTAACAAATCATCAAGACGTTCACCTTGTTTAACAGTCACGCCATTTCCCTCCTACATAACGTACAAAGGCGACGGACGGGAATACCCCCGTCTATCGCCCCTTATTAATGTTTATTTAGCATCGACATGCAGAAGAGACAGTCTCCGTCTTTTCTAACTTGTCCATAATGCAAATTACAAATGTGAAATCCTTCTTGGTATAGCGCCGCCAGATTGTTCTGTCCTTTTCCGGACAACGCAATTTGGGGATCCCCATCAGGCGTCTCGACTTCTGCAAGTTGCTCCACTTTTTCACGCAAATGATGGTTTTCGAGATACATGTGTTGGTTTTCTTCGAGCAAATAGGCGAGTTGCTCTTTGAGCACCCCTAAATGCTCCGTCAACAATTGCATTTGTTGCTCGATCGCATCGACCCGCATCATGACTTCCTTTTTATCCATTCTTTCCACTGCTCAGCACCCCATCACTGTTTCGACGGTTTTCGTTTGACTGCACCGACCTCGACGAGCTCGTCGATTGTATACGTCACAACACGGGTCCGATCATTCAACTCGACTTGAATCAATTGATCCAAGATATTGAGACCGATGACACGTCCGTCACCTTCTGGAATTTTGATTCGTTTTCCGACGTCTGGCAAATCCCGCTTTAATTCTTCATACGTATCATTCTCGTATTTCAGACAGCACATGAGACGACCACACACACCGGAGATTTTATTCGGATTCAAGGATAAGTTCTGATCCTTGGCCATCTTAATCGATACCGGCTCAAATTCCCCTAAAAACGAGGAGCAACACAACACACGACCACAAGGTCCGATTCCGCTCAGCAGTTTCGCTTCATCTCGAACCCCGATTTGGCGAAGCTCGATTCGAGTCCGAAACACACTCGCTAAATCTTTAACGAGCTCACGGAAATCAACACGGCCTTCTGCCGTGAAATAAAAGATGACTTTATTACGATCGAATGTATACTCAACATCTACTAACTTCATCTCAAGTCGATGTTCACGAATTTTTTCTTCACAGACGGCGTGAGCGTCAAAAGCGGCCAATCGATTATCTTGTACGATTTCGGCATCTTTTTGATCAGCGACACGAAGGATTGTCTTTAGCGGTAAAACCACTTCGTCTTCACCTAGTTGTTTACCAACTTGGACGATTTCACCGTACTCGATGCCACGTACCGTCTCTACGATGACATGGTCCCCACGTTCAAGCGTTGCTTCGCCTGGTGAAAAGTAATAGATTTTTCCCGCTTCTTTAAAACGGACTCCGACTACTTCAAGCACGCTCTCCTATCCTTTCTGCAAATCGAACGTTAACCGTTCGAACGTTAATTGAGGATTGACGTTTGCCTCTAGTCGTCGAATCGCCTCATGGACAGATTCAATAGCATGGACGATTTTATGAACCGGACGATCTTTTACAAACGCGGTATATAGCGCTTGTTCTTTCGTAAACAACTCCGGGACATAGTCTGTTCGCACTTTGAAGTGGAGCGCTTGCTCCAACCAATTTCCGAACAGCTCGAGACCGACTCGCAATTCATTCCGCCCTTTAAAATGACCGAGCCATTTTTCTTGGGCGAATAAAAGCAATTCTTGCGGGCGTTTTGTCAATACTTCAACTAATTGTACCACTAGCCCATACGCCTGTACAAACCAGTCGTTGTGAAGCGCCTCACGCGCGTCTTCGAATTTCGGATATGTCTCTAAAGCAAGACGCGCTAAATCGCTCGTACATTGCACGTCTGCGACCAACGTTTCCACAAGCCGTTCTCGATCAATCGGTCGGAATACTAAATGCTGAGCTCGCGAACGGATCGTCGGTAAGAGAAGTTGTGGCTGAGTTGTTACCAAGATGGCTAGTTTCCCTACACCTGGCTCTTCAAAGAACTTCAATAGGCTGTTGGCGGCTTGTGGTGTCATCTTATGGGCTTGGTGAATCACATACACTTGACGGTCACCTTCTGCACCACGTAAAGACAAGTCACTCAATAACTGTTGCACCTGTTCTTTCTTAATGCTGGCTCCATCCGGTTCGACTTCCATGTAGTCGACAAGGTTTCCCGAATCCATTCGTCTACAGTTTCGACAGTTACCGCAGGATTCTACCCCGTCAGGCGACTCGCAAAAAAGGGATTTCGCAAACAGCTGTGCCGTTTCAATCAAGTACGGTTCATAGTCACCTGAAAAGATATATGCATGACCGACCTTTTGAGCAACGATCGAGTTTTCAATCACTTTCGCAATAACCGTTTGAGATTTTGACAACTCCTGAAAACTCATGTTCGTGACCGTCCCCATTAAAACTGATGAAATCCTTCAATCGGCAAGACAAACACAGTCGCTCCGCCAACTTGGACTTCTACAGGATAAGGAATGTATGAATCAGCGTGTCCACCCATCGGTGAAATCGGCGTAATCATTTGATCCCTGCTCGAGCAGTTTGATTTGATTAACGCAAGTAGGTCATCTAACCGCTCTTTCGGTACACCAATCATAAACGTGGTGTTTCCTTCTTTCAAAAAACCTCCCGTTGTGGCTAATTTCGTTGCACGGAAGTCCTCTTCAATCAAAGCATCTGATAAGCGGGCACTGTCCTTATCATGTACAATCGCGATTACCATCTTCATCATTGCATCACTCCTCTTTCTTTTAATCGTTCTAACGTAATATCTAACACTTCATCCTGAATGGTTTCAATCGATGCGTTCGCATCAATACGTACCATTCGTTCTGGATGTTGCTCTAATAATATTTGAAATCCTTCATATACGCGTTGATGGAAAGACTCATCACGGCTCTCGATTCGATCTAATTGGCCTCTATCTTTCATGCGATGGCTCGCTTGATCCGGGGTCAAGTCAAAGAGAAACGTCAAATCTGGTTTGATCCCAGCAGTCGCCCAGTCGTTTAACGACAAAATTTGTGACAAATCATATTGGAGCCCATAGCCTTGATACGCAATCGAGGCATCCACAAATCGATCACATACGACAACTGCTCCACGGTGGAGAGCCGGTCGAATCACTTGATCAATGTTTTGAGCTCGGGATGCGGCATAGAGCATCATTTCGACTCGAGGCGTCATCTCATCATGTTCTGGCGAGAGCAAGACTTCTCGAATACTGTTTCCGACCTTCGTTCCCCCTGGCTCTCGGGTGACGACCACTTCATACCCTTGTTCAGTCAATGACTGAACTAACAATTGTAGCTGTGTTGTTTTCCCAGAACCATCTGGTCCTTCCACAGTAATAAACATACCTTTCACGCTTAAAACTCCTCTACGATAACATCAATTTGTTTCATCATAACATGTCTACTTGCCTGCAGGTTCCGTCCTAATGAAATCCATTCATTCAAAACTCGGATTTTCTCGTCTGTGATGACTTCTCCTCTTAGAATCCAAGGAATCCCAGGCGGATACGGAATAACGGTCTCTGCCGCAACAGAACCAATCGCTTGCTCAAACGGTAGACGTTCAATATCAGCGTCGTCCGATATAGAACGCAACAACGAAACGCGTTCAGTCATCGGGTAAGGATAGATTGTCTCATCTTCAACAATGAGCGGGACGTGCTGCGATGCATTTTTAATCAGTTTGACCCAATGTTGAATCTCTTGGCTTTTTAATTCCCTTAACGGCAAGCAGAATAACACGTGATCTTCTGCAGCCAGTTCCACGTCAATACCGATTGACGCTAAATGCTGGCTAAAGATCAGACCATTTTTAGGGTATGTTAACACAGTCATCTTGGTGAAGTCATCGCCCACTTTGATTGAAAACCCAACACGTCTCATTTCCATGATGAATGAAAAATGACTCGTTTGAATATGAGTCCAGTCTCGGTCACTCAAGTTTTCGAGGTACTCTCGGGCGTAATCAAGCGAGGCCATAATCAAGTAAGATGGGCTAGATGTTTGGAAAGATGAAAGCGCATGAAAGAGACGTTTTTCATCGATTTCTTCTTTATAATGAATCCATGCCCCCATCGTGAGAGCGGGCAATGTTTTGTGGGCTGATTGTACGACTGCGCTAGCCCCCTCGAAGATAGCTGATCGCTTTGGAAATGTAGGATGAATCAAATGAGCGCCGTGTGCTTCATCTACTAATAGGGGAATATTTAACGGACGCAAGTAAGCACTGATTTGCTGAATGTTTGCCATGTCTCCGTAATAAGTGGGAGACGTTAGGAGGAGCGCTTTTCCTCCAGGATACTGCAAGACAGCATCCTGAATTGTTTCTAGTGAAATGACAGTAGGCAGACTACTTCCTCTGTCTAATTCCGGTGTGAGTAAAATCGGTTCTAGACCAAGCCACTCAATGGCGTTCCAAACCGATTTGTGGGAATTACGTTGTACATACACTCGTTCTCCCCGTTTTACGGTTGCTGCTAATAGACTCCAATTCCCTGCAGTAGAGCCATTTACCAACCATTTGCTTTTACTCTGGTAAAGGGATCCTAATGCCTTTTCACCTTCTAAAATAATACCTTCCGCATGGTGTAAATCATCCAAGTGACCAAGCTCTGTTAAGTCATATGGCATAATTTTTTGGAAGGCCGTCGGAAGCTTTTCATCTCTCACCGTTCCATTGTGATGGCCAGGTACATGAAAAGAAACCCGTCCTTCTCGCACATGTTGCTCAAGCGTCTCCATAAATGTAAAAGGATTATGTTTAGGTTTTCGAGTCATTTAGACACCTTCCCATCCGAATTAAATACGACATATATATACAAAAAGAGACGACCAAGCGGATGCTTGATCGTCTTTCGCGTTGGCCTGGCAACGTCCTATCCTCACAGGGGGAGACCCCCAACTACTTTCGGCGCTGAAGCGCTTAACTTCCGTGTTCGGCAT
>NZ_JACSLC010000019.1:0-42178 GCF_018617905.1 Exiguobacterium sp. s40
AACGGCTTGAGCCCTGTCGAATACAGGACTCAAGCCGCCTAGGCTGGTTTTCATTATTTGCCCTGTCTACTTGACGGGGAGCAGTTCAAGAATCTCGGCTCTTATTGATTACCTTCAGGTTTTCTGTTGTATCCAGCTGTGAAGATAGCTGCGAGGAAGACGACGCTGATTCCGACCATTAGTAACAAACCCATCTAAAAATCCCCCTTTTGTTCTCCGTGACTACGAATATTATAATATACTTGATAATAGATTTGCACTGAATATGAGAAATTCTTGTGAAATTGGAGCCGATATGAAAACAAACGTGTACTTGTTAAGCTATGCCCCGTTGATTGGGATCACTCTATTCTCGATGTCGCTCGCCATTGCCACGAGTGAGTATGTGATTCAATGGCTGACGCGTGTCGGCGTGTACAGCGAAATCATCGCCTTGTTGTCCGTCCAAGAGTCGAAAGTGCTCGTGCTCGTCGTGTTCTTTACCATTTACTTTATGCTGTTCAGCGCCTTCAAGCTCGTCGCCGATACGTTCAACCAACTCGGATTCGCATTCTTTGCGCGTGAGACGAACGGTAGCTCGTTGCATCGGTTGAAGCCAGGGGCGACGATTTTTCTCGTCGGCTCAGGGATTAGCTTCTTGTTTTTAAATTCGTTGCTTGCCGTCATTGCGGTACTGCTCGGCACGTTCGTTCTCTATTTGTTCTATTACATATGGCAAGTCAGCCAGTTGATGTCGACATTTCGTGCCATCGGTCTACTGTTAATTCAAGCGATGATGTGGGCGATTCTTTTGAGCGGCCTCGCTTGGGCCATGCTCCGCTTGTTTAACTCGGTCGGGGATATCATTTTATGATGATATAAGCTGAATCGACGACCATAAAAAGCCAGGGACAATGCCGTCCCTGGCTTTTTAGCGATGGGCTTCTGTCCAAATGATGGCAGGATAGGCCCGATTGGCGAGTTCCGGGAACGGGCGCGGCGTATCGGCGCCGAGCCAGATGGCCGTGATTGTCTCGTCGGTCAAGCCGACGTACCACATGTCTTTATGTGAGTTCGTCGTGCCGGTCTTGCCGCCGACATAAGGACGTTTGATTTGACCGGCATACCGTCCGGTCCCGTACGTCGTGACGGCGGACAACGCCTCGCGCATCGTCGCGACGGTCGCTTTCGACCAGACAGCCTGTTTTGTCACGCTTGGTGTGAGTGTAGGTTCCCCTGACTCGAAGCGGATTTGCTTGACGGTCTGACCTGACACGTACACACCTTGGTTCAAGAACGGGGTATAGGCGGCGGCGAGTTCTTTCGGTGACACACCTTGGGTCAATCCGCCGAGCGCACTGGCCAGGCTGTTATCCGTTTTAGCATCCCATTGGCTGAACATTAGGTCGGCCGTGGCGAACGCCGTTTCCTGGTCAATCGCGGTGAAGGCAGCGAGCGCCGGCGTGTTGTAAGAATACGCGACCGTATCACGGAACGATACATCGCCGAGGACGCGATTGCCGCTGTTCGTCGGACAATAGGTTCCGTAACAGACCGGCCGGCCGTCAAGGATCGTATCGAGTTTCGCACCGGTCTCTTCGATGAAAGGCGCGAAGACGAGGACCGGCTTGATGGCCGAGCCGGGTTGACGGAACGCTTGCGTGGCCCGGTTGAATTCGCCGCTTCGGGTCATCTCTGAATCCACGAGAGCGATGATTCGGCCTTTCGGCGTCACTTCGGCATAGCCGCCGTTTAGACCGGTCGGCAGCTTCGTCATGACTTGTTTTGCTTGCTTCTGCCGAGCTACGGACAGGTAGGTGTCAATTGTAGCTTGGTTGGTCGCTAAATAGTCTTTGGCAGCTTCTTCATCAAGGTCATAGCGTGAGCGGACGAGTCGGACCGCTTCTTTCATGACCGCATCCATATAATCGGGATAACGGACGACATGCTGGCGATAGGTAGCCTTTAGCTTCACACCGTGGTATGTCTCGTAAGCTTGCTTCGATAGAACGCCGGCATCCCGAAGTTGAGTGAGGATTCGGTCTTTTCGTTCGTAAAACCTAGCCGATGGTTCGAGCGGGTCATATAAAGACGGATTGTTCGGAACGGTCAATAAGTAGGCGATTTGATTCCAGTTCAAATCTTCGAGTGAACGATCGAAGTACGTATCGGCCGCTGCCTGGATGCCATAAACGTTATGGCCAAAGAAAATGACGTTGCTGTAAGCAGTCATAATTTCTTTTTTGCTATATTGTTTTTCGAGCGCCCGAGCAAGCAATAATTCTTTCACTTTTCGCTCATACGTTCGTTCGTGCGTCAAATAGACGTTACGAGCCAGCTGTTGCGTGATTGTGCTCCCGCCCTGTAAGGAAGATTCATTAGCGTTGTGAATGAACGCCCGGGCGATTCCGCCGAGATCGTATCCTGGATGGGCGTTGAACTTACGATCTTCGATGACCATGATCGCCTCCCGGATATGGGCCGGCAAGCGGGCGACGGAGACGTCATCTCGTCGGCCGCTCAAATAGAGCTGTTCTGTCCCGCCTTTATACGTCAATGTGACGGCATGCTTCGAAGCGAGCGGGGCCGCATCGACTGTCTTTTCGCCCCACGTCAAAATCTGCTTCGTCTGTTCAATCTCCTCTTTCAACGCCCCGCTGATTGTCAGACCGGTGGCTAGCAAACCGGCAAAAAATAGTGTCCCAATCCACGCTCGCATCGTCTCACCTCTCTCTATATTCATTATATCGTCAATCTTTAGATAAAATTCAAAATGTAAACGTTATCATATAATAATTTGAGCAGGAATACATTAGGAAATAGAGAAAGAGGGTAATAGATGATTATATTATGAATTTAGGAGGCTGTACTATGAAGCAAGAAATGGTTGCGATGCTCCTCGCAGGAGGAGAAGGGAAACGACTCGGGCCTCTCACACGGAAGACAGCGAAGCCTGCTGTCCATTTCGGAGGGAAGTACCGAATCATCGATTTTCCATTATCGAACTGTACCAATTCGGGAATTACGACGGTGGGAGTGTTGACACAATACGAACCGCTTGAATTGAACCGCTACCTAGGCATCGGGTCGGCCTGGGACTTGGACCGCCGCAATGGAGGCTTGGCCATCTTGCCGCCATACCAAGCGCAATCGGGTAAAAATTGGTACGAAGGTACGGCCAATGCGATTTATCGGAACTTGAGCTACATCGACGATTATGATCCGGAGTATGTGTTGATCCTGTCGGGGGACCACATTTACAAGATGGATTACGAGAAGATGCTCGATTTCCATAAAGAGAAGCAAGCAGACGTCACCATCTCAGTCATGGAAGTCCCTTGGGACGAGGCACCTCGTTTCGGAATCTTGAACACAAGCGATGACCTTCGCATTAAAGAGTTTGAAGAGAAGCCGGAGAAACCGAAGAGCAACTTGGCTTCGATGGGGATTTATATCTTCAACTGGAAAGTGCTACGGGAGCACTTGATCCAAGATGCGGAAGACGAGACATCAAGCTTCGACTTCGGGAAAAATATCATTCCGAACACGCTCCTCGACGGTTTAGACGTGTTTGCGTATAAATTTAAAGGCTACTGGAAAGACGTCGGGACGATTCAATCGCTTTGGGAAGCCAACATGGACTTGCTCGAAGAAGATCCGCCGTTCGACCTCTATGATCCGGACTTTAAAATCTACTCGGTCAACCCGAACCAGACACCTCAGTTCATCGGCAAAGATGCATGCGTTGAACAGTCGGTCATCAATGAAGGATGTCGAATCGAAGGCGAAGTCCAACATTCAGTCTTGTTCTATGACGTGCGCGTCGGTGAAGGGTCGCTCGTCAAAGACTCGGTCATCATGCCGGGAGCACGAATCGGAAAAGATGTAACCATTCACAGAGCCATCGTCGCCAGCTGTGCCGTCATTGAGGACGGGGCGACTGTCGGCGAGCCGGGTGGTGAGATCGTTGTCATTGAACCACACGAAAATATCGAGAGCGGCACAGTCTTCAAACAACGTGCTTGATTTAAAAAAAGACCGACGCAAGGAGGCGTTACTGTTGACGAATGATTTGTTAGGGGTCATCAACTTAGGGACCGAAGAGGGCTTGTTTCCAGAGTTCACGGGGCATCGCAATTTAGCAGCTGTCCCGTTCTCTGGGCGTTATCGCCTGATTGATTTTACATTGACGAACATGATTACCCAAGGCATCAACCAAGTGGGTATTTTCACGCTCGATAAGTATCGCTCGCTCATGGACCACTTGGGTTCAGGGAAAGAATGGGATTTGGACCGTTCGCAAGGGGGGCTACACATCTTCCCGCCGGCGCTCAAGCCCGACGGGGAAGCGTACCTCGGCGACTTGGCCAACTTCTCGATGCACCGCGAACACTTCGTACGCAGCAAACAGCCGTACGTCGTGATTACCGGATCGAACGTGTTGACGACGATCGACTTCCAAGACATGCTCGACCATCATAAATCGATGGGTGCGGACATCACACTCGGTTATGCCGCTCACGAACAAAAATGCGGGTATTGCCGCCCGATTCGTCTCGGCGAAAACGACCGTGTCGTCGGCATCGGTGAGCGCGGATACACCCCGGTCGATGAGTATACGTATACCGAGACAATCATCATGTCGAAAAACTTGTTCCTTCGTCTCGTCGACGAAGCGACGTCAAGAGGCGAGTATGATTTGCTCGACGGTGTCATCCGTCCGCAGCTTCATCGTCTGCACGTACACGGCTATCACTATACTGGGAAAATGCAGGTGATTCATTCTGTCCTTTCATACTATAATGAAAGTATGCGCTTACTTCGTCAGGAAGGGATTATCTATGACTTCCCGCATATCTATACGAAGATTAAACATGAGCCGCCGACCCGTTATTTGAAAGGGTCGAAAGTGAATGAAGCGCTCGTCGCAAACGGCTGTAAAATCAGCGGAGAAGTTCAAAACAGCATTCTCTTCCGCGGTGTCGTCGTCAGTGAGCACGCCCGTGTCAAAAACTCAATCATTTTATCCAAGTCGATCATCGAAGAAGGCGCTGTCGTCGAGAACGCCATTTTAGATAAAGAAGTGGTCGTCAAACGAGGACAAGTCATTCGAGGTACGGTCGACGAACCGATCGTCATCGGAAAACGGACAACGGTGTAAAGGGGGATATTATGAAAATATGGTATGTCGCTTCAGAAGCGGCACCGTTCATGAAAACGGGGGGGCTTGCAGATGTTATCGGCTCGCTCCCTCAAGCGGTGTCTGGCCTCGGTGAAGATGTGAGTGTCGTTATGCCGAAGTATGGCGCGATTGCTCAGGAATATGTGGACGAGATGGAGTATCTATTCGACTTGATCGTACCGGTCGGATGGCGCAAGCAGTTTGGTGCCGTCCTGAAACTTGTGCGCGATGGGGTCACGTTCTACTTTATCGATAACGAGTACTATTTCAAACGGGAAGGCGTGCTCTACGGCCATTACGATGATGCCGAGCGGTTCGCATTCTTCTCTCGGGCCGTCCTTGAGATGATCGGAAAGCTCGAAGCGGAAGAGGTGCCCGACGTGCTCCACTGCCATGATTGGCAGACCGGTGTCGTCCCAGCCTTCTTGCGGATTCATTATCAACACCTCGAGGCGTATCAACGCATCCGTACCGTATTCACCATCCATAACCTGCAATATCAGGGCATCTTCCCAGAAGCGGTCCTCGGCGAGCTGTTACAGTTTGGTCCGGAGCACTTCACGGCGGAAGGGATTCAACATAACGGTCTCGTCAACTACATGAAGGCCGGCATTGTCCACTCCGATCAAATCACGACGGTCAGTCCGTCGTATCGTGACGAGATTATGGAACCGTATTATGGTGAAGGACTTGACGGTGCGCTCCGTCATCGAGCAGTCGACGTCCGGGGTATTTTAAACGGTTTGGATTTGACGATGAACGACCCGAACACGGACAAGCGGATTGCCCAGACGTACAATCTCGACACGTTCCGCGAAGGTAAGCTCGTTAACAAGCGCGTGCTCCAAGAACGATTCGGTCTCGAAGTGCGTGACGATGTCATGTTAATTGGTTTCGTCAGTCGGCTCGTCGAACAAAAGGGCCTCGATTTGATTGAAGCGGTGAGTGAAGAGCTTGGGAACTTGGACTGTCAGTTTGTCTTCCTCGGGTCGGGTCAACCCGAATACGAGGGCATCGTTCACGAGATGACGGCGACGCATCCAGGCAAGGTCGGGTCGTATATCGGCTTCGACATTGAACTCGCACACTTGATTTACGCGGGATCGGATGCATTCCTCATGCCGTCGCGCTTTGAGCCGTGCGGTCTGAGCCAACTTATCTCGATGCGCTATGGGACGCTCCCGATCGTCCGCGAGACGGGGGGGTTACGCGACACGGTCAAGCCGTATAATGAGTACACACAAGAGGGTACGGGATTTGGTTTCTTGAATTACAACGCCCACGAGATGCTCGCGACGATTGAGAAATCGATTCGTGTCTTCTACGACGACAACAATTGGAACGCGCTCGTCCATCAAGCGATGACCGCGGACTTCAGCTGGAAACAATCTGCAAAGCAATACCGTGAGTTGTATCACCTATTCGCATGACTGGAAGGAGTTTTACACACATATGTTTACAGATAAACAGAGCTTCGTCACTTCATTTCAAGAGAGATTCGTCGCATTAAACGGGAAGTCGTTTGATGAAGCGACCGAGCAGGAAGTGTATCAAACGTTGGCAACGATAGTGCGCGAACAGGCGATCCCGAAATGGATCAACACCCGCGACAAGCACGAAGAAAAACAAAGTAAACAAGTCATTTATTTTTCACTTGAATTTTTGCTCGGTCGTTTTCTGTACAACAACTTGCTCAGTATGGACGTCTTAGAAGTCGTGCAAGAGGGACTCGAGGAGCTCGGATTCAACTTCACCGATATCACCGAATATGAGCCGGAACCAGGTCTCGGGAATGGCGGGCTTGGTCGTTTGGCGGCATGTTTCCTCGATTCACTCGCCGCGCTCAGCCTGCCTGGGCACGGGAACGGGATTCGTTACCGTTACGGCTTGTTCAAACAAAAGATCGTCGACGGCTATCAAGTCGAGTTGCCGGACAACTGGCTCCGTGATGGCAACATGTGGGAGACACGCCGGACTGACCGAGCTGTCGACGTCAATTTCGGCGGTTGGATCGAGATGCGACAAATTGGGGACCGGCTTCGCGTCGTCCACCATCCGGATGAAGTCGTCCGAGCCGTGCCTTACGACATGCCGATCATCGGCTACAAAAACGATGTCGTCAATACGCTCCGTCTTTGGAACGCCGAGTCACCGTTTGATGACGAGGAGTACATGGAACGGACGAAAGGTTCGTACAAAGACTTGCTCAAATACAAGCAGTCGATTGCGACCATCTCTGAGTTCCTCTACCCGGACGATACGACATATGAAGGAAAAGTGTTGCGCTTGAAGCAACAGTACTTTTTCGTTTCGGCGGGCGTTCAGTCAATGATTGCGTCTTACTTACGTCATAATAAATCATTGAAGCACTTAGGCGACCATTACGCCGTCCACATCAATGACACGCATCCGGTCGTGGCCATCCCCGAACTCATGCGCATCTTGATGGACGACCACGGTTACGGATGGGATGAGGCTTGGCGTGTGACGAAGAGCGTCATGTCATTCACGAACCACACGCTTCTCGCCGAGGCACTCGAGAAGTGGCCGGTCGAGATGTATGAACGGCTATTGCCGCGCATCTATCAAATTATCACGGAAATCAATCGTCGCTTCTGTAAAGATGTGCTCGTCAACTATCCACATCTCGAGCCGCACATGGGCGAGATTGCGATCGTGTCGAACCAACACATCAATATGGCGAACCTTGCCGTCGTCGGCTCGCACTCGACGAACGGGGTCGCCCGCATCCATACCGATATTTTGAAGCAACGTGAGATGCGTCATTTGTATGAGATGTTCCCGCTTCGCTTCAACAACAAGACGAACGGGATCACGCATCGTCGCTGGCTCCTCAAGTCAAATCCGCGACTCTCGAACTTGATCACCGATGCGATCGGTTCGTCATGGATCGAACACCCGAACGATCTTGAGAAGTTGATGGGCGTGTCAAAAGATGCGAGCTTCCAAGAGCAAGTCATGAACGTGAAGCAACAGAACAAACTTGACCTCGCCGGCTACATTCAAGCAGAGACGGGCATCGCCGTCGACCCGGAGTCGATTTTTGACGTTCAAGTCAAGCGGCTCCACGCTTATAAACGTCAATTGATGGACGCGATGCATATCCACGCGCTCTATCAGAAGATTCAAGCGGACCCGACGTTCACGATGGTGCCACGGACATTCATCTTCGGTGCGAAGGCGGCGCCGGGCTACTATTACGCGAAAGAAGTCATTCGCTATATCAACGCGCTCGCGGCCATGATCAACAACGATAAGCGGGCGAGCCGCTTCATCAAGATTGTCTTCCTCGAGAACTACCGCGTCTCGATGGCGGAGCGAATCTTCCCAGGTTCGGATTTGAGTGAACAGATTTCGACGGCGAGCTACGAGGCGTCAGGTACCGGCAACATGAAGTTCATGATGAACGGGGCGCTCACAATCGGGACGCTCGACGGCGCCAATATCGAGATTCGCGACGCGGTCGGCGACGACCACATCTTCATCTTCGGATTGACGCCGCAAGAAGTCATGAACTACAAGAAGTTCGGTGGCTATCACGCGGCCGACATCTATCATGCGAACACAGAAGTGCGTAACGTCGTCGATGCCCTCGTCAACGGAACGTTCGACAAGGTCGGAGAATACCAATTCCAAGCCATCTTCGACTCGCTTCTCGTCTATAATGACGATTTCCTCGTGTTGAAAGATTTCGCGTCTTACATGCAGGCGCAACGACGCGTCGACGAGGTGTTCTCGGACAAAGCACGCTGGGCCGAGAGTTCAATCGTCAACACGGCCAAATCGGGAATCTTCTCGAGTGACCGGACGATCACGGAATACGCGAACGCCGTCTGGAACATCAAACCGACGAGCGTGAAATAAAAAAAGCGATCCACCCGTTACGGGTGGACCGTGTTTTCTGGATAACTGATCCAATCAGAGTAAGACCCTGGGTACAGCCGGACGTCATCTTTACCGAGGGCGTGTAACGCCAAAATGTTCACGCAGGCGGTGACTCCGCTCCCGCAATAGAAGATGGGGTTGGGGACGTCGAGGACGTTGGCGTACAGCTCTCTCAAATCATGAAAATCTTGAAGTGTGCCGAGGTCGGTGACGGCTTCGGCGTACGGACAAAGGACGGCGTTCGGGATATGGCCCGGTTTGCGATCAATCGGTTCATGGCTGCCGTCGTACCGGTCGGCCGTCCGTGAATCATAGAGCCCGCCCGTGACCGTGGCGGCACGGACGTCTTCGATCGTCGCAATCATCTCGTCTTGGAACGCTGGGACGTAATCTGAGGCGGGGTAGGACGGAACGTCCGTCGTCGTCTCGCCGCAGTAAGTGATTCCGGACTGAATCCCGCCCTCGAGCACGATGACACGCTCATGGCCGGCCCATTTGAATAACCACCAAGCACGGGCGGCATAAGGGAATCCGTCATCGTAAATGATAATCAAGTCATCTTTTTGAATCCCGATTCGGCGAAGCGTCTCGGTCCATGCTTCTTTTGACGGCAGTGGATGGCGCCCACCGTGTTCGGACACGGGACCAGATAAATCTTCCATCAAATCGAGGAAGACGGCGTTCGGGAGATGCCCCTGTCGATACACATATTTTCCGTATGAGGCGTCGTTTAATGAATAACGACAATCAATAAAGCGAATCGAGTCCGTATGGACGATGTGTTTCAATTCTTGGGCACGCATAGTTGGAAACATAGTATCACCTCGAAGTTTCGTTACTCCCATCGTATACAAGATGGAACAAATTGGCGAGTACTTCGATTGAATTTTTGAATGTCGAAAGGGGAACTGACCATGACATGGCAACAGACATATGACCGATGGAAACAACACGAGGCGCTCGAACCGCACTTGCGCGCCGAGCTTGAGGAAATGGAGCAAGACGAGACGTCGCTCGAGGACGCCTTTTATAAGACGCTCGAATTCGGGACGGGCGGTATGCGCGGGGAAATCGGACCAGGTGCGAACCGGATGAACATGTATACGATTCGTAAGGCATCGCAAGGATTCGCGGACTTTATCGCTGCCTCAGGCGAAGAAGCGAAACGTCACGGCGTTGTCATCGCCCACGACTCACGTCACTTCTCGCCGGAGTTCGCGCTCGAAGCGGCGCGTACGCTCGCCTCGAACGGGATTAAGACATACTTGTTCCCAAGCCTGCGGACCACACCAGAGTTGTCGTTCGCCGTCAGACATTTAAACGCATTTGGAGGCATCGTCATCACGGCGAGCCACAACCCGCCAGAATATAACGGTTTTAAAGTATACGGTGCCGATGGCGGACAGTTGCCACCGGCCGAGGCCGATGAGCTCGTCTCGTACGTCAACGCAATCGAAGACGAATTAAAGATCGAAGTCCAAGATGAAGCCCCACTCCGCGCCGACGGCACGCTCGTCACCGTCGATGCGTCGGTCGATGCGGCTTATATGGAGGCCCTTCAATCGATTCGCATTCATACGGATGTGCAAGGAGACCCGCTTAAAATCGTCTACTCGCCACTCCACGGGACGGGACGTCGCCCGGTCATGGAAGGGTTGAAGGCGTATGGATTTGAACATGTCACCATCGTCGAGGAGCAGGCCGAGCCAGACGGGTCGTTCCCGACGGTCAGTTATCCGAACCCGGAAGAACGGGCCGCGTTTGAGCTCGCGATGCAATACGGCGATCGTGTCGGGGCCGACTTGCTCATGGCGACGGATCCGGACGCCGACCGTGTCGGTTTCACGGTCCGTGACCGCAACGGCGAATGGTTCGTCTTGACGGGGAACCAGACCGGGGCGCTCCTCATGGATTACATTCTGTCTCAAAAAGTGGAGACGGGCACGCTTCCGACGAACGGTTTCGTCGCGAAGACGATTGTCACGTCTGAACTTGGGGCGGCCATCGCTAAGGCGTATGGGGTTCACCTCGAGAATACGCTCACCGGCTTCAAGTTCATCGGTGAGAAGATCAAACAATATGAAGAATCTGGTGAATATACGTTCTTGTTCGGCTACGAAGAGAGCTACGGGTATTTGATTGGCGACTTCTGTCGTGACAAGGATGCCGTCCAGGCGTGCTTGCTCGGCGCTGAGATGGCGGCCTTCCATAAACAACAAGGACGCACGTTATACGATGCGCTCCAAGCTGTATATGAGAAGTATGGCTTCTATGAAGAGTCGCTCCAATCGATGACACTGAAAGGGAAAGCCGGTCTCGAACAGATCGGTCGGATGATGGAGGCGTTCCGCGCCAATCCGCCGCAGGAAGTCGGAGGGTACGAAGTCGTCCGCTTTGAAGACTATAAGCAACAAGTCGCGACGAACTTGCGACAAGGAGAGACGGAAACAATCGAGTTGCCGTCGTCGAACGTGCTCAAGTTCATTTTCGAGGATGGCTCATGGTTCTGCCTGCGTCCGTCTGGAACGGAGCCAAAAATCAAGTTCTACTTCAGCGTCCACGCCGATAGCGCCGAGAAGACGACGGTCAAACGAGAGGCGATTGAACGAGATGTCATGAAACAAGCGAAAGCAATCGAGTAAGCGAGGACCACTGCCCTGACGAGGGCAGTGGTTTTTGTTTGACATTGAATGCCCCCGTCAGTATGATGAGGTTATTGTTCAAAACCATGTAATCATATAAGGATTATCAGGAAGGTGGAATTCATATGAAAAAATCGTTAACAGCAGTACTCGCTATCGGCGCATCGTTCGGGGTGCTCGCAGCATGCGGCACAGAGACAGACAGCGGTTCAGAAGAAGCCGTCATCACAGTCGGAACAGAAGCGACATACCCGCCATTCACGTATAAAGATAAAGGTGAAATCACAGGGTATGACATCGATGTGTTGAATGAAGCGGCCGAGCGTGCCGGTTACACGGTCGAATACGAGCCGATGGACTTCAAAGGACTCGTACCGGCACTCGACGCGGAACGCATCGACATGATCGCCAACCAGATGAGCATCACACCAGAGCGTGAAGAGAAGTACGCGTTCTCAGACCCATACGCCGTCTCAGGCGCGCAAGTCATCGTCGCATCAGACAACGAGGACATCCAAGGCATCGACGACCTCGACGGCAAAGTCGTCGGCTCGACACAAGGTTCAGTCTATGCGCAGCTCGCTGAAGAAGCCGGTGCTGAAGTGAAGTTCTACAAAGGCGCGAACCAAGTGCTCCAAGACCTTCAAGTCGGACGTCTCGATGCGGCGCTCAACGACCGTCTCTTCATCTTGACGGAGCTAGAGAAGACAGGTTACGACGTGAAAGCGGTAGGTGACGTCTTCAACAAGAGCGAAGCCGGCTTCATGACACGCCAAGACTCGGACGTGCTCGAAGGCTTGAACGATGCGCTCGCTGAAATGCAAGAAGACGGCACGATGGCTGAGATCGGTGAGAAGTACTTCGGTGAGGACATCAGTCAATGAGTGAACTGATCACGACCGTCATCGAGAACCGTTCGGCCTATATCGAAGCCGTACAATTGACGTTGATCGCCAGTATCCTGTCGATTCTCCTCGCCTTGGTGCTCGGTCTGATCATCGCTGTCTTACACAGCAGCCCTGTCAAAGTCGTTCGTTTGTTCACGCGCACGTATATCTCGTTCTTCCGGGGCACACCGCTCTTGTTGCAACTTCTCATCTTGTACGTCGGTTTGACCGGATTCGTTCAGTTGAGCGGGATGCAGGCGCTCATCTTCGGGTTAGGCCTTCACTTCGCGGCCTATATCTCGGAAGCGTTCCGGGCGGCGATCAATTCGGTCGACCAAGGACAAGTCGAGGCGAGTGTCGCCCTCGGCATCCCGCGTGCGAAGCGCTTCAAGGATATCATCTTCCCCCAGGCGCTATCGCGTGCGATCCCACCGGTGTCCAACTCGGTCATCGATATTATCAAATCGACGTCGCTCGGTTCGGTCATCGCCGTCCAAGAGTTGACGTACGTGTCGGACCAAATTGCCGCGACGACGTATCTCGTCATGCCGCTCCTCTTGTTCTCGGCATCGATCTATTGGATCTTGTCGACGCTCATCCAGGCGGGGCAGCATCGTCTCGAACGTCGGTATGCGATTCGCTGACACAAAGAAATCCCTTCGATTGCAACCAATCGAAGGGATTTTTGTATTAACGGATGACTTGTTCTGTTTCCGTGTCGAAGAAGTGAGCTTTCGTCATATCGAGTGCGAGTGTGACGTCATCACCCATGTGGATGTTCGAACGTCCATCGATGCGAGCCGTGAACTGGTGTCCACCGAGTTCAGCGTACAAGTATGACTCAGCGCCCATGAGCTCGGCGACGTCGATATGTGTGCGGAACGTGTGCGTCGTTGGTGAGTCGATGTAGATCGGCTCATCGTGGATCGATTCTGGACGGATTCCGAGAACGAGCTCTTTACCGACGTAACCGCGGTCACGAAGACCTTTCATTTTGCCTTCAGGGACGTTGATTTCTTCACCACCGACGAGGAACTTCCCATCAGCCAATTTACCGCGGAAGAAGTTCATTGAAGGTGATCCGATGAAGCCGGCTACGAAGATGTTGTCCGGGTTTTCATATACTTCTTTCGGCGAACCGACTTGTTGGATGATTCCGTCTTTCATGATAACGATGCGAGTCGCGAGTGTCATCGCTTCCGTTTGGTCATGGGTAACGTAAATCGTCGTCGTGTCGAGACGGTTGTGCAATTGGATGATTTCTTTACGCATTTGAACGCGAAGCTTGGCATCCAAGTTTGAGAGCGGCTCATCCATCAAGAACACTTTGGCATCACGAACGATGGCACGGCCGATGGCGACACGTTGACGCTGACCACCTGAGAGTGCTTTCGGCTTACGTTGAAGGTATTCTTCAAGTCCGAGGATACGGGCCGCATCTTGGACGCGACGATCGATTTCATCTTTCGGGAACTTGCGAAGTTTCAAACCGAACGCCATGTTGTCATACACACTCATGTGCGGGTAAAGGGCATAGTTTTGGAAGACCATCGCGATGTCGCGGTCTTTCGGTGCGACGTCGTTCATGCGCTTGCCATCGATGATGAAGTCCCCGCTCGAGATTTCTTCGAGTCCGGCGATCATACGGAGTGTCGTCGATTTACCGCAACCTGAAGGTCCGACGAAGACGATGAACTCGCGGTCCTTGATGTGCAAGTTAAAATCGCTGACTGCCTTTGAGTCGCCACCTTCGTATATTTTATCAATGTGGTTCAATTGAATTTCTGCCATGTCGTTAGCCTCCTGAGAATCTGTTCTTGTATAATAGCGCTTACAAGATTGATTATACGGTGAAACCGCTTGCATTGAATATGTACACGTTGCACAAAAACGATTACTCGGATTTGTGCAACGTGACAATCAACTGAAGCAGAGCGGCGTCGTAGAACTGTCTAGCGTCATAACCGGTCGCCTCATAGAGCCGGTCTAGCCGATAGTTGAGCGTGTTCCGGTGCATGAATAACGCCTTTGCCGTGTGCGACACGTTCAACGAGTGGGCGAACAGCGCCTCCAATAAATCAATCGTCGTCTTGTCGAGTGATTCGACGACGGTGGCCGTCAGACGGGGAGGTACATCAAAAGTCTCATGGCGTTGGAGTAAATAATGGTATAATAATTGACTAGCAGGGTAAGCTTTAGTAGAGAGCTTGGCGAGCGGGAGTAGCGCCTGATGCTGATGATAAAGTGGCCCCAGGTCACCGAGCGGGCGGGCGCTATAGACGACGTGCGCCTCGACGTAACAATCGCTAGCAATTGCCCGCAAGACGTCCTCGAACTCGGTCAGCTCGACGAACTGGTCGGTCTCAATGATTTCAACGTGAGACCGGGTCATAAGAACGATCTCTGCTTCAGGCATAAAGTCAGCTAACACGTCTAAAAATTGATCGAGCGCCTCAGGATCCTGATAATGCAGGACGAGCGACATGAGACGAAACGGCTGGTCGAACCGGTACGTGTCGGTGAGGAGACGATTCTGCCATTTGGCTTGTCGCGGGTCGAGTCTTGTCAACAGCGGAGTGGCGGACCATTCGAGCAACTGTTGCTCCCGCTCCGTCAGCTCTATTTTAGGCAACCCGAAGACCGTGCCGTCCTGGGCTTGATACCAGCGAACGTCACCGGAAGTGTCTTCTGACCGATGGACAGCCATCGGAAAAATGGATTTAATGCGTTCAAACGTTGTCAACACAATCACCTCTTCAACAAATGTATCATATTTCAGATCGGAGGCAGACAGTTTGGAGAGTCTACTGAAAATATTCATTATGATCGCCATTGGTGCAGTGATCGGGGGAGTGACCAACTTCCTCGCCATCAAAATGTTATTCCGTCCCCACCATCCTAAATATATCGGGAACATGCGCGTCCCGTTCACGCCAGGCTTGATTCCGAAACGACGCGATGAGTTGGCGACTAGCCTCGGGAAGACGGTCGTCAAGCACTTGTTGACGCCTGAAGGGATGCGTAAGCGACTGCTCGATGAACAAGTCGGGAGTCATATCACGCACTTCGTTCAAGGCGAAGTGCGGACGATGCTCCGCTCGGACAAGACGATCCGGTCGCTCATCGAGCCGCTTTATCCGGATGCCGAGACACGTGTATTGACTGAGGCAGATAAGAAACTCCGTCAAGAGCTCCGACTTGTCCTTGCGGATGTGAAGTCGCGTCAACTATATGAGCTTCTCGGTGAAGACGGGATGGACCGTGTCCGCGGCATCATCCCCGAAATCGTGGACGCCCTGCTCGTCAAGTCAGAAGAATACTTTTATTCGGCTGAAGGCGAGGCGCAACTTCGGCACATGGTCGACTCGTTCGTCCAACGTCGGCTCGGTTTCATCGCCGGGTTCGTTCAAAACTTGAATTTCGTCGAAATGATTCGTCCGGAGATTATCAATATCTTGCGAGGTGGCTCGACTCGGTCTGGCATGGCGACGATGATCACGCGCGAATTCGAGCGGTTCAGTGAACGCTCGGTCGATACACTGCTCGACGACCGATTAGAGGAACGGTTGATTGACGGTGTGACGACGGAAGTCGTCTCGCGTCTCCCGGTTGGGGAACTGCTCGATCGGACCGTCCACTCCTATACGCGGGACGTCGAAGACCGTGTCATCGAAGAACTCGTGCCGAACGGCGTGAGGCTCGTCATCACGCGTTTCACGGATCAAATGGAGACGGTCATGGATCGCCTGAAAATCGATCAAATCGTTCAAGAGCAAGTGAACTCGCTCGATACCTCGTACCTCGAAGAGATCGTCCTTTCGATCTCAAAACGAGAGTTCCGGGCAATAACATGGCTTGGCGCCTTATTAGGTGGTATGATTGGATTGATTCAAGGGTTGATTGCCATCGTTTGATCGGCATGCCCTAATAGTTTTTAGGAGGACGTCACATGTCACAATCAAACTTGTACGATCATGCTTACCAATTGGAAAAAGCACTTCGCGATTCTGAGGAGTTCACAAATCTCTCTTCACTATACGACCGTGTCAATGCGGATGCAGAAGCGAACCAGTTATTCGCTGACTTCCGTGATATCCAAATGACGCTTCAACAGAAGCAAATGCAAGGCGAAGAAATCTCTGAACAAGAGATGATGGATGCGCAGACAAAAATGATGGGCGTTCAACAAAACGAATTGATCATGGAGCTCATGCAAGAAGAGCAACGCATGCATCAACTGGTCACAGAAGTGACGAAAATTATCATGAAGCCACTTGAAGAGCTCTACGCTCCGATGGTGAATGATAACGAAGTTCAATAACAGTGAAGCGGATGGCAATCGAGCATCCGCTTTTTTGTTGCCTAGATTTTCACCCAATTCATGATAGCGCTTACATAAAGCGTGGTATACTCTATTTGTAGGTCATTTCACAAGAAAGGGTGGACGTCATGGTCACCTTGGTGATTTTAGCCGTCATGATCATCGGTTTTATCGGAGGTTGGCTCCGGGCCGACTTGGTCGCGCTGATTGGTCTCCTCTTGCTCGTTTTGACAAATCAACTGACACCGGTCGAAGCGATGGCCGGTTTTTCGAATTCGGTCGTGCTCATGATCGCCGGACTGTTCATTGTCGGTGCCGGGTTGTTTCACACCGGACTCGCCGAACGGTTAGGGGTCGCTCTCATCCCGTACGCGAAAGGGAGTGAAGTACGTCTCTTTCTCGTCCTCATGGTCACCGTGACGTTTCTGTCGAGCCTGATGTCGAACACGGGAACGGTCGCTTTGTTGATTCCGGTCGTGCTCGCCATGTCAAGGCAGATGGGTACGAGCCCGGCGAAATTGCTCATGCCGCTCGCCTTTTTCTCAAGCATCGGTGGGACGATGACACTTATCGGAACGCCACCGAACTTAGTCGCCGCGGAGACGCTCCGAGGGGCGGGGGAAACGCTTGGATTTTTTGCGCTCTTGCCGATCGGTCTCGTCGTGGCTGTGGTCGGACTGTTATATTTCTATGTCGTTGGGAACCGTCTGCTCGGGGCGGGGGATGTCCGTTCGTCGGCGGCTCATCCGTTGATGATACCGCAAGTAGCCGTCTATGCGCTGTCCATCACGAAAGGACACCGCCTCGTCGGTCAGACGCTTAGTGACGTTAAGTGGTCACGAGACGGCCTGGTCGTCGTCGGCGAACACCGAAAAGGAGTGGTCCATCGGTTTATCACGGCCCGAGCCGACACGGTGCTTACGGAAGGGCGTGTCCTCGTCAGTGGTGATGAGACGGATGTCCACCGCATCGCCCGACAAGAAGGATTGGTCGTCGAGCCGGTTAACGTCAAAGATGTGTACGGCAAAGAGTCGGGCGTCGCCGTTTTCACGATTCCGACCGACAGCCCGCTCGTCGGTCGCTGTTTGTCCGAGAGTCGGTTGCGCAATGAGTATCGATTGAACGTGCTTCAAGTCGTACGCCCGAACGAGGAAATCGCCATCACCCGATTGAAAGATGTGCTGCTCGAACGAGGTGATATGCTTGTCGCCCAAGGGGAGTGGACCGACTTAGAGCGGGTCGGGAACGAGACACACCTCTTGCTTGCCAATGAGCATGTGACCGAAGTGGCCAATCGGGCCGTATCCGAACGTCATCAACTAGCAGCGGGATTGATCATGCTCGGAATGGTCACGCTCCTTGTGTTCGAGTGGGTCGACCCGACGGTAGCGGTATGGCTCGCGGCGCTTGCCATGGTGCTCACCGGAGCCGTCCGCCAAATGGACGTCGCGTATCAATCGATTCAATGGTCCTCGCTTCTTTTGATCGCAGCGATGATCCCGGTCGGCCAAGCGCTCGACAATGCTGGGATCATGGCGTGGCTCGTCACATGGATCAGTGAGTCGTTCGGGCAGGCTGGTCCGGTCTGGGTGCTCGTTGCACTCTTCGTCGCGACGATGGTGCTGAGTCAAATCATCTCGAACACGGCGACGACCGTCTTATTCGCTCCGCTCGCACTGTCGCTTGCCTCGGCACTCCAAGTCAGCCCCGTCCCGCTCGTCGTTGCCGTCGCGATCGCGGCCTCGCTCGCGTTCATGACACCATTCGGGTCGCCGACGAACGCGATGGTGTTCGGCATCGGCGGCTACCGTTTCTTCGATTTCGTCAAAGTCGGCTTGCCGCTTCAGGTCGTGACAGCGGTCATCGCCATCTTCACGATTTTGTTCATCTTTCCGTTTTGAAGGAAATGTTGTTTGCTCTGCCGAACGTGTAAAAAAATGCTAAACGGTGAGGTGAGAGATGATGTGGAAACGAGTTGAGATGATTTTGGCTGTGTTCTTGCTTGCGGCCTGCTCGAATGAGAGCGAACAGCCGGCACCGACGCTCGGGGCGGACGCCAAAGTGGCCAAGGCGTACTTAGAGGAGCAAGGCTATGACGTCGTCTCTTATAAAGGGAATAGAACGTCGAGCTTTGAAAAGGCAGATCTGCTTGGTTGCTAACGCAAAGTACGTGGCAAGTCCAGATGACGCCGCCGGATGACTATATTGGACGTGACATTCGACATGAGAACTTCATCGTCCGCAACCATCCGCTCGATGAAGTCGCAGAACTCGGCCAGACGAACGTCTCGGTCATGATGGTGGACGGCGAAATCATCGACGGGACGTCATATCCGGATTCGGCCGAGCCGCTTACCGGAGCGAGCTATTCACTCGATGGGAAGATGGCGGAAGAGCTGCATCCCGATTACATGGAGTGGCGCAGCGAGTGGGAAGCCAAATATAGCGAATGAACAAGCGCCTCGGGCTTCCCGAGGCGCTTCTGTTATGAGGCCGTGCCTTTCAGTTTTCCTGGCAGTTTACAGCGCTCGAAGTAGATAAGTTGGCCGCGACGTGCGATGCGGGCCCCTTTATGGAGATGCCCGGCTTCCTCGAGCATCGCGAGGCCTTTCGTTTTCGCCTCGTCATCGCTTGCCGCGGTAAATGAATCGTTCAAGACGACCGTGCCGTCGTTCTCGAACGCTGTGATCGTATACTGTTCCATCCGTTCGCCCCCTTTGCTTCCATTGTACTGAATGACCATTCATTCTTCAAGCGAAGGTTTCGTCAGCTCCTCGAACGTGAGCTGACGGGCCGTTTCGGTACGCGGAATCAACTCTGAGACCGTCATCCCGATCAAGCGGACTGGTTCGGTAATCGCCATCTCGTCAAACAGACGGCGGGCGAGCCGTTTAATCTCATCATGGTCGTGCGTCGGGTGGTTCAGTTTGATTTGATGGCTCCGGGCTTGGAACTCGCTCGTCTTAATTTTGATCGTCACCGTCTGACAGCTGAGCTCGCGGCGGTCGAGCTGATGGAGTACGTCTTCGATTTCCGGGACGACACGTTCATACACTTCTTCCGGGTCATCGAGGTCAAACGCGAACGTCGTCTCGGAGCCAATCGATTTTCGTTCCCGGGTCGGGACGACGGGGCGGCTGTCCCGGCCGTGGGCAAGGTCATATAACTGATTTCCCCGGTCGTGGCCGAAGATGGCCTTCAACTGCTCGGGGCGGGTGCCCTGCAAATCGGCGATCGTATGGTAGTCGTGCTTGAACAACGTCTGGGCGGTCACTTTGCCGACCCCGTGCATCGTCGTGATCGGGAGCGGGGCGAGGAACGTCTCGACGTCAGCCGCCTCGACGACCGTCAGTCCGTTCGGTTTGTTGAATCCTGAGGCGATCTTGGCGACGAACTTCGACGGGGCGACCCCGGCCGAAGCGGTCAGTCCGGTCCGCCGTTTGATTTCCCCGAGGATGTAGCGCGCGATATAAGGGCCCGACGTGCTCATGAGCGTGTTTTCTGTCACATCCAAGTACGCCTCGTCGAGCGAGAGCGGTTCGACGAGCGGGGTGATCGATTTGAAAATGGCCATCACCTGTTGGCTGACGTGCCGATAGACGTGAAAGCGCGGTTTGACGAACGTCGCCTGCGGACAGAGCGCGAATGCCCGCCGTGACGACATGGCACTGTGCACGCCGTATTTTCGCGCCTCATACGAACAAGTGGCGACCACCCCACGGCTGTGGGGGGCGCCACCCACGATGACCGGTTTATCGCGCAAGTCAGGGCGGTCGCGTTGTTCGACCGAGGCGTAAAACGCGTCCATATCAACATGGATGATCAATCGTTCCATGAACATCACCTTTCTGTATCATCTGCTCCTTTCAGTATACCGAACTTTTGTTCGTTTTTTGCTAGTTTTGCTTATTTCGTTTGCTGCGCTGTTTATCCAACTTCTCTTGGCTGCGGATTTGATTCGGGAATTGCAGAAGCGACCCAATCCAATTCTTTTGCTTCAACCAGAAATAAATCAAAACCGTGAAGCCGATGATCATAAGCCAGGCGAACAAATAACCGAGCGGCCACTCGAGCTCGGGCATTTGTTTAAAGTTCATGCCCCAGACCGCACCGAACGCGACGACGGGCGTCGTCAAGGCCGTGAACACGGTGAGTGCCTTCATGATTTCGTTGCCACGGAAGTTTGACAACGTCGCGGCCAAATCGGTCATTGCGATGACGTCTTCCTGATAGTGCTCGATGAGCGTCAGGAGCCGATTGACGCGATACTTGGCGAGACGATACGCTTTCAATTCGTTTAAGTCCATGTCGAGAAACGCCTCGCGCCCGGCCATGAGCAGTTCGCGATACGGGACGACGGTATCAGACCACCGTTCGATTTCGTTACGGAGCCCAAAAATTTCATCCATAAACTGAGGAGGTACTTGTCCGCTCATTTCGCGCTGAGCGACCATCAATCGTTCTTCATATTCATCAATCCCGTGGAAATAATAGTCCATTTTTTCGGCGAGCAAATCATAAAACGCTTCAATCGGGGTGGCATATTGTTTCGTTGCCACCGACTCGCAATAGCCGTCATCAAAGCCGATGGTCCATAAGAAATCTCGGGTCACGAAGTAGTGCCCGATTTGTTGCGGTTCACGCTCGAGCTGTTCATAGTCGAGCGTGAGCGAGCCATACATATAATCTTCTTCGACAATGATTTTCGTCACTTTGGCCGTCGTCAACTGTTCGAGCCAATACGTATATGCCTCCTTGTAATGCTCGTCGACATGTACGGTTTCTTCCGGTCGTGTATACCATTCCCAACTCATCTTCCATTCCCAACTCATCTTCCATTCCCCCAATTTCCTTCTCCCTCAAGTATTCCCGCTTTCTGAAGAAAGTTGGCATCCCAGGCGAACTTTCGTTAAGATGAAAGTACTGACAAGAAGAGAGGTGCTTTTTTGACGACTACTAAAATCGGTCAGCTCAAAGTGGGCGACACGTTAAACCAATATGTCATGATCAAACAATCTTATCGAGGACTTGCCGGGAACGGCAAACCATATTTGACGCTCATCCTATGTGACGAGAGCGGGGAGATTGAGACGAAAGTATGGGACAGTGCCGATACTGACAAATATGCGACGAAAAAGATTGTCCATGCTTCCGGGGAAGTGATGGACTACCGTGGCCGGACCCAGTTGAAGTTGAAACAAATCTCCATCATCGAAGGCGAGACGGACATCGCGCCATACGTACGCTCGGCCCCAGTGCCGAAGTCAGAACTCGAGACAGGGATTCGCGGCTATATCGAGGCGATCGAGCACGTTGGGATGAAGGAGCTCGTGACCGCGCTCGTCGACCGGAACGCGGAAGCATACTTCACGTATCCGGCAGCGGTCCGTCATCATCACGCAGTCTATTCGGGACTCGCGTTCCACGTCTTGTCGATGCTGAAACTTGCTGAAACGATGTGTGACCTGTACCCGCAATTGAATCGTGATTTGCTCGTCTCAGGTGTCGTGCTCCACGACTTGGCGAAAGTGATCGAGTTGTCGGATGCGATCACGCCGGAGTATACGCTTGAAGGCAAACTGCTCGGCCACTTGTCGCTCATGGCGTCTGAAATCGAGGTCGTGGCGCGAGAACTCGGGACCGAACGCGAAGTCGTGACGTTGCTCCAACATCTCGTCCTCAGTCATCACGGGAAACCGGAGTGGGGATCGGCGAACGCGCCACAGCTCCCGGAAGCTGAGATGTTGTTCTTTATCGACAACATCGATGCCCGGATGAACATGTTCGAGAAGGCGTTCGAGGGGATCGAACCCGGAGCGTTCACTGAGCGGGTCATGGCACTCGATAACCGTGCGTTTTATAAACCGAAGCTATGAAGGCATACAAAAAAGACGTCCCGCGGGACGTCTTTTGCTTATTGCTCGGTCGATTCTTCGGCCGGTGCTTCTTCTGTACCTTCTTCTGACGCTTTGATGGCGTCTTTCACGGCGTCGAACTGCTTCGATGCTTTCGCATCTTTCACATCGACGTTATATTTTTCGATTAACTCGGCATAGATTTTGTTCGCGTCGACAGAAGCGGCTTTTTCAGTCGCTAATTCTTCACGGATACGATCTTTCTCGTCTTCGAGTTTAAGGTCTTTTTCTTTACGGTCCATGACTTTGATGACATGGAAGCCGAACTGTGACTGAACCGGCTCAGAGACTTTGTTGACGACGTCTTCTTGGAACGCGTACTCTTCAAATTCAGGGACCATGGCGCCGGCTGAGAAGTAACCGAGGTCGCCACCTTTTTCACCAGAACCTGTGTCTGTCGATTTTTCCTTCGCGACGTCAGCGAAGTCGGCACCGTCGTTCAATTCTTTAATGATCGCTTGTGCTTCTTCTTCTGTCTCGACGAGGATGTGGCTCGCCTTGACTTCGACGTTCTCTTTCGCGAATTGCGCTTCGATATCTTCGTCTGTTACTTCGACGAGCTCAGATTTCGCTGCATCGACGAGCATTTGACCACGGAGTGCTTCTTTGAACTCGTCCGTGCTGGCCATGCCGGCTTGTTGAATCGCTTGCTCGAACTCTTCTTTCGAGTTGAACTGCTCTTCGGTCTTGCTGAACTCTTCATCGACTTTGTCTTGCTCGACTTTGTCGCCATATTCTTTTTCGAGCAATTCGTTCATCGTTTCTTGGAACGCAAGTTGTGGGACCATGCTATCGTAGCTCTTGTCCACGATTTCGCCACGTGTCACTTCGCCGCCTTCAAAAGAAACAACTGTTGAGTTGTCCGAAGACCCGCCGCTTGTCGCCGCATACGTGCCGCCGACACCGATGAGAAGTGCAATCGCTGACGCGCCGACGAGGGCGCCTGTTGAAAACTTCTTGTTCTGTTTGTTAGGTTCATTCGTCATTCCGTTTGACATATATTCCACCCCTATAAATCTATAAGTTTCTAAATCCGACTATACCACATTTTGTTAATGATAACAGCTGTTCTCTTGCCTGTGTAGTATCATAGCACAGAAACGTGTCGTATAATGATGAAAGAGAATGTGAAATAATGGGGTGGAGAGCGTGTCGTTAGAAGAGAAAATCAATCAATTATCGTTTCAAATGGAACTGTTGCTCGGGGCGGTCGATTGGTCGGAGCGGCCGTTCGAACATGAGGTGCTCAAGGCGAATTTGACAAGGCAAGACGTCGTCGCGTTTTTCGCGTTGTTGGATGATATCCGAGAACGACAAAACGAGCAAATGCGCTACGGGCTGTCGTCCGTGGAGCCTTTGCTCGTTCATTTCGTCGGGATGCTTCATCCGCAGTTAGAGGCCGAGACGATTCTCGCGGCGTGTGTGCGCCAAGGGATGGCGCTAGACGTCACGGAACCGTTGTATCGGCAGGTCAAGCTTCTTTACTGATCTCGTCGTCCTCAGGGCGACGTCCGGCTTCTTCCGTGATCATTTTCGACGTTTCTGCGAAGATGTCCATGAAGTTGTCGCCATACAAGCGGCGAACGATCGCCGTGATGTCCGTCAAGTCCGGGAATTTTCCGTACAGTTCTTGGAGCGGTAGCGAGGCACGGAAGACGCCGTTCTCTTCCGGGTCGAACGCATGAATCGTCTCGAGCAAGAGCGCTTCACCTTCAGGCGTCAATTGGACGTACGTATTGCGTTTGTCCGTCTCCTTTTTCGAGAACGTGAGCAAACCGCGGTCTTCTAACTTCTTCGAGAAGTTGAACGCCGTCGATACGTGCATGACCCCGTATTTGGCGATCTCTGAGATCGAGGCGCCGCCAAGGGCGTGAGCGATCCATAAAATATGGTGTTCGTTAATGTTCAAATCGAACGGCTTGATCCAATTCTGCCAGTCTTTCTCGACCGTCTTCCACAATGCCTTACTAAGTTGAATGATTTTATGACTATAGAGCATGGCCTCAGGGCCAGTGAATTCTTTTTCATGTTCCATGTCGATCCATCCTTTCCGGATACAATGTGACTAAAACGACGGGCGATGACAACAGACCGGTCAGTTGGTCTTTTCCGCTTTCGCTTCGGTCATGTCTGACTGTACGTTCGAAAGCTCGTCTAGGTTTCCTTGGATCCGCTCGATTGAAGGCTGAATGTCTTGTTGATAACGTTCGACTTCGGCTTTCACTTGATCCGTCAATTCTTTCCCTTGCAATTTACCGGCCGCGGCCACTTGCGACGCGTCCTTGGCAACTTTTTGGAATTGTTCTTTCAACGTAGTGATTGTGGACGCCCGGTGTTGATTGGCCGCGGCGTCATTTGCCGTTCCACGGGCGATTTTCTTCACGGTCGCAACCCCTAAAAACGCTACGACGAAGCCAAATGCAACCCACTCTCGACGATTGTGACTCGACAATATATTCCCCTCCTCAAGCACACTGATGCTACAATACATTCTTTTCATATTATTTTACCAAAAAAGAGTGATTAAAAACCTATATCTTAAATAAAAATTTTCAGAACATTCAATTTTGACCGAAAAATCATTTTATTTTAAACTATGGGTAAAGGAAGGTGACCTCCAGTGAACATGCGAAAGCGTTGGGTTGATGACATGCTAGACCTGTATAACGCGGCCAAGCGACTGGGAGATGACCCTTGGGCACAGACAATATTGGAAGCACTCGAGGCGGGATATGAAGCGTCGGAACAGAATGAACAGACGCGTAAACAAACTTTGCTTGAAAAGCGACTCGTTGAAATAGACGCCCGTCTAAATTTGTTAAGAAAAGAATTCGAACAAGCGGAATCTGTCAAATCGCGGCAACAGTTGTACGAGCAAGCGATTAAATTACAAGTCGAACGGGCCCAAATCGAGGAAGAGCGGAAACGTCATCTCGATTCGATCAATTCGTCATAAGGGCACATAAGACAATGGACCGGTCGCTCCAGGAGCGACCGGTCCATTTTTTCATAGCTTCGCTTTGATGCCGGCAGCGATGGCTTGCATGTCTTCAGTGGAGTAATCGTCTTGGTGCGTCTCCCATTTTGCGTCAAATCCATCTGTCTCGCCATAGCGTGGCAACAGATGCATATGGAAATGGTAAACCGTTTGTCCGGCGATTGCTTCGGCGTTCGATAGGATGTTCATGCCGATCGCACCCGTCTCGCGCTGGATGGCGTTTGCGATAGAAGGCACGGCTTGGAAGACGTCCCGGGCGACATCGGCTGGCAGTTCATAAATGTTTCGGGCGTGATGTTTTGGGATGACGAGCGTATGGCCTTTCGTGACCTGCGAGATATCGAGGAACGCGATGACGGCATCGTCCTCGTATACCTTATGAGAAGGAATCTCGTTTTGGACGATTTTACAAAAAATACAGTTGGCTTCAGTGTGCATGTGGGTTCCTCCATTCGTAAATGACTATTCCACTTCATCATAACATGGAAATTCAGGCGGAAGAATGATTGTCCGGGAGGATGAATCGTCTTAGACTAGAAACAACAGCAATCAAGAGAGGAAGTAAACGGATGGCGTATGTACGATCGAAAAAAACGGTACGGCGGAGGCGAATCTATTATGTCTTCCTTGCGACAATCGTGCTCGGGCTGATTGCCGGGGCCGTCTATCGCTGGGGATATCAACCGGCGGCAGCCAATGACAAGATTCATGTCCGGTTCAAAGAGGCGCTGTTGAACGAGGACGTCAGTTTCTTCCAGGAGAACGTCGAGTATGAATCAGAACCGCTGACACGAGCCGAGGCGCTCCGCTTCATGGGTTGGTTGAATGAAGAGAAGACGATTCGGGGCGAGGCCATCTCAGAAGTAGCGCAGGACCGCGCCGACCGGGAGCAAGGTATGGAGACGGATGGGTTGTTCCGGCTCGTCGATACGGGGGCAGGACGGTTTGGTTTCTCGGACTATCGGATTGAATTGTTGCCGAAGACGCTCGTTGTGACATCGGACGTACCGTTGACGAACGTGTGGGTGGACGGTGCACAAGTCGGTCGAATTGATGAAGGGGGCGGTGAGGTGGAGCTCGAGCGTATGCCGGGTCGTTATGACGTGAAAGCCGTCGCCGTCATCGATGGGTCGACGGTGACCGAGACTGAGGTCGTGACGCTGACAGAAGACGATGACTTGGCGTTTGCCTTGTTGCCGGAACAAGCTGAGACCGTCGCCGGGCAGTTCGATCTTGATCGAGCCGAGTTGATTGAAATCGAAGTCGAAGCTCAGACAGGTCACTCGATTGAGACGATCGAAGGGCTGATGAACAAACGTGAACAAACCGTCCTCGACGAGATTGGTGAACCGATGGAGCGAGGGGACGTCTGGCGCTATGACGGGATGGAGCTGCGGTTTGTTGACGGGCGCGTCGGACGCATCGACATCAATTTACAGAAGCGGCCGGATGACCTTATTGCGCTTTTAGGTGAACCGAACGAGCGAGTCGAAACGGACCTCGGTGTCGAATGGCGTTACGATCGGACGTTGCTCGAGTCGATTTTCACGTTTTTGCGCTTGGAGAGCGAGAAACGATTCATCGAGCGGGATGAGGCCCTCTATCTCATGTTGACATGACAAAAAAACGGGACCCTCGCCGAGGGTCCCGTTTTCGTGAGCTATAGATTAACGCTTGCGGTTCATTGACTTCATGATGAACGATACGATGAAGATCAAGATGATTGCACCGAGAAGTGCTGGGATAATCGCGATGTCGCCGATTGATGGTCCGAAGTCTCCAAAGATGAGGCCACCGAGCCAAGCACCGATGATACCGGCAATGATGTTTCCGATGACGCCGCCTGGTACATCCTTACCTAAAATAAGACCTGCTAACCAACCGATGATACCCCCGACAATTAAAGTGATAATCCAACCCATAAAAACATTCTCCTTTCCGTTTTGTCCATTGTTCTCACTAGCAATTTTATGGAACAATGGAAGTATTGAATAAGTTTTAAAATGCCTTACAGTTCAGATTATTCCCATGTGACAGCTTTTAAAACATATATCACAAAAAAAAGTTGAAAATGAGGGGTGGAGTTTTCATGTTGCACGTCGACCATTTGAACGGCGGTTATATAGGTAAACAAGTGTTACACGATGTTTCGTTTGAAGTGAAAATAGGTGAGCTCGTCGGGCTGATAGGGCTAAACGGAGCAGGAAAGTCGACGACAATTAAACATATTCTAGGATTGCTTGAGCCGATATCGGGTTTAGTCGAAATCGATAGTCTCACACTCGACTCGTCAGAAAACAACTATCGCAAGAAAATAAGTTATATACCCGAGACCCCTATCCTTTATGATACGTTGACGTTGCGTGAACATTTGACCTTGATTGGGAAAGCGTATGACATCGATGCGGCCGACCTGAAAATCCGGACCGAAAGACTGGCCCGAGATATGCGGATGGAGAAGCAGTTGGACTGGTTTCCGTCCGTTTTTTCAAAAGGAATGCGTCAAAAAGCGATGATCCTCTGTGCACTCGTGACAAAGACGCCGCTCCTCATCGTCGATGAGCCGTTCGTCGGACTCGATCCACTCGCGATTCGTCAATTATTGAGATTGTTTGATGAGTATAAGGAAGATTGCGCCATCTTGATGTCGACCCACATCTTGGAGACGGCGGAACGTCACTGCGACCGCTTCGTTTTCTTGCACCAGGGGTCGGTCATCGCGACCGGTACGGCGGCGCAGTTGCGCGAGACATATGGTCTTCGTCCGGACGCCACGCTCGATGACATTTATGTCGAGGCGATTGATGCCGAGGAGCGGAAGCAATGAACGCGTTCAAACAACGATTTGGCGTCTGGGTGGAGGACGTCGTGAAATACAGCCGGTACGTGGCGAACGGCGGTTTGTTGTTCACACTTTATTTCACGCTCATTTACGGAGCGTTCGTTTACAACCAGTTCTTGACGGACTTGGACCCGGCATTCCCGAGTGAATGGATTGTGGCGCTCCTCTGGTTGCTTCTGCCGCTCGGGCATCGCCCCCGCACATTGATTCAAGAAGCGGACCAAGTCTTCTTATTGCCGCGACTCGGTGAGATGCAAACATTCATGAACGGCGTTCGACTATTCAACGTCGTCTTCGCTGCCGTCCGTGCCGTCCTCATCACGCTCGTCGTGTTGCCGTTGCTCGTCCGGACGCAAGCGCTCACCTCGGTCGAAGTCGGGGCCATCATCGCGACGAGTGTCCTGATCTCGGTGGCGGGGCGGCTCGCCAAGTTGGAGGGGGTCAAATATGTCGTCTTGCCGAGCGCGCTCGCCAGCGGCTTTCTCATCCTGTTTGGTGTGCCGATGTTGACACCGGTGCCGGCGCTCATCCCATTCGTCTTGCTCCACGTGCGACGAAATCGACGCATCCCGCTGTTCGATTGGCTCTTGCTTGAAGAGAAGAGCAAAGCCCAGTTCAACCGGGTCGTCAGTTGGTTCGTCGATGTCCCGGCGATGCGGGAAGATGTGCGGGAACGATCGCTCATCGTCAGCCTGCTCGAGCGCTCGGTCTTGAAACGGGCCGATGCGGCACGGTACGTCTATGGCCTCCGGGTCATGCGCTCGAACGACTCGCTCGATCTCGTGTTGCGTCTTTCCGCCGTCGCGCTCGTCGTTATGTGGCTCTCGGGCGGGTGGTACGTCGGGTTGGTCGTCCCGCTTTTCGTCGGGTTGACTGCCTTGCAACTCGTCCCATTGTTTAAACGACTCGACACGGTGTCGATGGCGTCGTGGTTGCCGATCACACGTGCCGAGCGGCTCGTCGCCTATAAATGGTGGGCGACACGGCTGTTGTTCGCGCAAATGCTCGCCCTTGGCGCGGCTTCGCTCATGTTCGGGGCGACGTGGGACGCGCTCGTCGGTCTCGTGCTCGCATATATGGTCGTCCGGTACTATTTGAGCCGACTGACATGAAACAGGGACACCCGCTTTGGGTGTCCCTGACTGTTGTCGTTATTTCTTCGGTGACATGACCGATACACTCGACCCGAGAATTTTCGGGAGGCGTGCCGGAGTTTCAGGTTCTGTCTCGACTTCACCGTATGCGGATACACCGTGCTCGGCGATGTCGAGGCCGATATCTTCTTGTTCTTCCGTGACACGAAGACCGATCGTGACGTCGAGCAATTTCAAGAACACGTAGCTACCGCCACCAGCGATGACCATTGCGATCAAGACGCCGAGTGCTTGAACACCGAGTTGACCCAAGCCGCCGCCGTAGAAGAGGCCGGCCGAACCGATGCCCGTGATTTCGACCAAACGAGGCGAGGCGAAGAATCCGAGCGCGAGCGTCCCGATGATTCCGGCGACCCCGTGTACCGAGAAAGCACAGAGCGGGTCATCGACATATTTTGCCATGAGGATGCTCGTGCCGTATGTGGCGATCGAAGCGACGGCACCGATGACGACGGCGGCCCATGGTTCGACGAAGGCACAGGCAGCAGTGATCGCGACGAGCGCCCCGAGCACACCGTTGACGATCGTCGGGATGTCCGCTGTCTTCTTATGCATCATGACGATGGCGAGGGCGCCGAGGGCACCGGCAGCCGTGGCGAGCATCGTCGTAAGAGCGACGTAACCGAAGAAGCCGTCTGCGACCGACATCGTCGACCCGGCATTGAATCCGAACCAGCAGAGCCAGAGCACGAGTCCACCGACGACCGTCAAGACGTGGTTGTGACCGGCGAGTGATTCGGTTTTACGACGTGGTTTCAAGATGATCGTGGCCATGAGGGCGGCCATTCCGCCTTGAAGGTGGACGACGGCCGAACCGGCGAAGTCTTGCATCCCCATCGATCCGAGGAGTCCACCGGCCCATACGGAACGGGCGACGATCGGATAGAGGATGGCGACGAAGAAGATACCGAATAAGACGTACGCGGAAAGTTTGGCCCGCTCTGCGAAACCGCCCCAGGCGATGGCGAGTGCGACAGCGACGAACGACAACTGGAACAAGAATTTGATGTCGATCGAGACGTTGGCCCAATCAAGGCTCGTGAACGATCCGTTCATGAAGAATCCTTCCGTCCCGAACCAGCGGGTCCCGTCCCCGAAGGAGAGGCCGAAGCCGACAGCCCAAAAGGCGAGTGCCGCCACAGAGAGGCTGATGATTTGTTTGACTGCGACGTGCCCGGCGTTTTTAGCCCGGAGCGTCCCCGTCTCGAGCAAGCCAAAACCAAGTTGCATCGTTAAGACGAGCAGTGCAGCGATGAGTACGAACAGCGTGTCCATATAATATAAAATGTCTTCCATGTTGCGATTCCTCCTTTTTGCGATTGATGATTCAAAAGTTGTTTTCAGTGTAAGACGAAAAATTCGACTTGGATTGCAATTTGTCAGATTATCTGACATAGTTTTTTTATGAAGGAGGAGGACGAGGGATGGACTATAAGTCGAAGAAAGTAATCGGGATGGGCGTCATCACTGAGCTGACAGGACTTTCGGAGCGACAAGTCCGTTATTATGAAGCGAAAGGGCTCGTCTTTCCGGATCGGACAAAAGGTGGATCACGTAAATATTCCTTCCATGACGTCGAGCGATTGGTCGATGTAGCGTCGAAACTTGAGGATGGCTGGAGAATTCAAGACATCAAAGAGCGCGAGAAGCGTTTGTCGACGAAACAGCGTGACGATTTGATTCGTGGTCAGCTCAATTCGGCATTCCGCACGTATCCGCCAAAGAAATGACACAAAGAAAACACAATGAAAATGCTTCACATTAGCATTATTCTAATTAATTTCTGTATAATGTTTTTGAGTTCACATACCTATAGAAGAGAGTGTAGGAGAATTATAGAGGGGAATGACGCGACGTATGAACGATACTATTTTGAAGGCGTTTAAAGGAGAGGCGACAGACTATGTGCCCGTCTGGTACATGCGCCAAGCCGGACGCTACCAACCAGAATATCGTGAGATCAAAAAAACGAGGACACTATTCGAAATCACGCATGATGCCGAATTGTGTGCCTACGTGACAGAGCTCCCGGTAAAACAACTAGGGGTCGACGCGGCCATTCTGTATAAAGATATTATGACGCCACTCCCGTCGATGGGCGTGGATGTGGAAATCAAGAGCGGCATCGGTCCGGTCATTGATAACCCGTACCGGACGATGGAAGACGTGGAACGCTTAAAACCGCTCAACACGGACGACATCTCGTACGTGTTCGAGACGATCCGTTTGCTTCGGGAACGTTTGGAAGTCCCGCTCATCGGATTCTCAGGCGCACCGTTCACGCTCGCGAGCTACATGATTGAAGGTGGTCCTTCGAAGAGCTACCACCGAACGAAAGCACTCATGTACGCCGAGCCGGACGTGTGGAACGCGCTCATGGAGAAACTGGGCGACATGGTCATCACATATGCGACGGCACAAGCAGAAGCCGGGATCCAGGCGTTCCAATTGTTCGACTCATGGGTTGGGACGCTCAGCCGTAAGGATTATGTCCGTTATATCAAACCGACGACAGAACGAATCTTCACCGAGTTGCGCAAGCTCGACATCCCGCTCATCATGCACGGTGTCGGAGCGAGCCATCTCGTCGAAGAGTGGCAAGACCAGCCGCTCGACGTCGTCGGACTCGACTGGCGCCTATCGATTCAAGAGGCGCGCGACCGCGGCATCACGAAAGCGGTCCAAGGTAACCTTGACCCGTCATTCTTGTTGGCCCCGTGGCCGGTCATCGAAGCGAAAGTGAAAGAAATCCTCGACGAGGGGATGAAACAACCTGGATACGTCTTCAACTTGGGACATGGGGTGTTCCCGGAAGTCGATCCGTCCGTTCTCGTCAAATTGACAGCATTTATCCATGACTACTCACGTGAAAAAATGGGAGGCAAATCATTATGAAAACCGTCGGATTACTCGTAATGGCTTATGGGACACCATACAAACCTGAAGATATCGAGCGTTACTACACACACATCCGCTATGGCCGTAAACCATCACCGGAAGCACTCCAAGACTTGACGGAGCGCTATGAGGCCATCGGTGGCGTGTCACCGCTCGCGAAAATCACCATCGACCAAGCGGAGACGCTCCGTGACATCTTGAACGAGCGTCACGCCGGTGAGATCGACTTCAAGCTCTACATCGGGCTCAAGCACATCGAACCGTTCGTAGAAGATGCGGTCGCGCAAATGGCGAACGACGGCATCAAAGAAGCGGTTTCGGTCGTATTGGCGCCGCACTACTCGTCATATAGCGTCAAGTCTTACAACGGGCGGGCGCATGAAGAAGCCGCGAAATACGGCATCGAGATCCGTTCGGTCGAATCGTGGTACGATGAGCCGAAATTCATCAACTGGTGGGCAGAAGCGATCAAAGCGACATTCGCGAACTTGCCAGTACCGGCCGAGAAGGCTTGCTTGATCGTCTCGGCGCACAGTCTGCCAGAGAAGATTTTGGCAGGCGGCGACCCGTATCCGGATCAATTGAAAGAAACGGCTGACAAAATCGCCCAAGCGGCGGGCGTACTGAACTACGAGGTCGGTTGGCAGTCGGAAGGCAACACGCCTGACCCGTGGATCGGACCGGACGTCCAAGATTTGACGGCTGAACTTTATGAAAAGCATGGATACGAGGCGTTCGTTTACACGCCGGTCGGATTCGTCGCGGATCATCTCGAAGTGCTCTTCGACAACGACGTGGAATGTAAAGTCGTCTGTGACCGCCTTGGCGTTCACTATGCACGTCCGAACATGCCAAACGCGGAGCGGAGCTTCATTGAAGCCATCGCCGATCGCATGGAAAGCGTGATTGTACATCATGCGTAATGTAACGATTGTCGGTGGTGGGATCACAGGTCTCACCGCCGCTTTTTATGCCGAGCGTTATTTGCCGGAAGACGTCACGATCAAGCTCGTTGAAGCGAGCGGACGGTTAGGCGGGAAAATCGATACGTTCGAGACCGGGGAGTTTGCGGTCGAACGTGGGCCGGACTCCTACGTGTTCCGGAAGACGGCGATGACCGACTTGATTCATGACGTCGGGCTCGGAGATGAACTCGTCCGGAATGGGGTCGGCCAAGCATACGTGCTCCATCATGACGGATTGCATCCAATTCCGAAACAGACGGTCATGGGGATTCCGCTCGATGTCGATGCGTTCAAGGACACGACGCTCCTATCGGAGGAAGAACATGCCGCGCTCCGGACGATGCTCTTATCGCCACCGGACGTCGAAACACCGGAAACGGACGTCTCGCTCGGTCTGTACTTGCGGGAGCGGGTCGGGGACCCGATCGTCGACCGGTTAATCGAACCGCTTCTTTCTGGGATTTACGCGGGAGACATCGATCAGATGAGCGCATTGTCGACGTTTCCTCAGTTCATCGAGGGTGAGAAGAAATACGGGAACTTGTATGAAGGGATGCGTCACTTGCGCCCCGAACAGCGAGTCGCGGAAGTCGGCGCCAAGAAAGTCGGACAGTTCGCTTCACTCAAACGAGGGTTGAAGTCGCTCACCGATCGTCTTGCCGAGCGGTTAGAGCGCACCGAGATCATCTTGAACTGTTCGGTCGAACAAGTCGAGGAGATTGAGGACGGCTATCGCCTGCTGACGAACCGGGGCGATATCGAGTCCGATTACCTCATCTTGACGGTCCCGCCCCGGCTCATCCGTCAGTTCTTACCAAAAGTCGAGAGCGATTTCTTAGCCGAAATGAAACCGCACGCGACGGCGACGTGTTCGCTCGTGTTCAAAGAAGACGATATCGAGTTACCGTTCGTCGGGACAGGTTTCGTCACGAGCCAAGAGGCGGACGTGACAATCACCGCGTGCACGTTCATCGACCAAAAATGGCCGCACGCCGTGCCGGAAGGGTATCACGTCCTGCGCGTCTTTCTCGGTCGTCCGGGCGCCGATGAAATCGTCGATGCGTCCGACGAGGAAATTGTCGCGACGGCGTTACATGACCTCGGTGGCTTGATGACAATTAAAGCGGCGCCGATCGAGACGATTGTCAGCCGGCTCCGGGACGGGTTGCCGCCCTACGCCGTTTTCCATTCCGACCGGGTCCGCGCGCTGCGCGCCGAGATGGGTCGCGTCTATCCAGGCATCCTGCTCGCGGGCATTGCCTATGACGGGATCGGCATGCCGGATTGCATCAAGAGCGTCCATGAACAGATCAAGGCGCTCTCGGAAGAAGATTAAAGATTTATGAAGGGAGGTGTCGGATTATTCCGATTGCCTCTCTTTTTGTTATAGTTATAAGCGAAACAGAAAAAGAGGAGTGGATGTTGATGACAACGTATAAATTGTTCGTATCTGATATGGACGGCACGATCCTGCACAACCACACGAAAATCGCACCCGAGACGGCAGAAATCGTCCGTGCGGCAGAAGCGCAAGGGATTCGCTTTGCGATTGCGACGGGACGCAATTACTTCAATGCGAAAGAAATCCTCGATGAGGTCGGCCTCACGTGCCCGATTGTCTCTTCAAACGGCGGACGAGTGTTGACGGAAACCGGCGACGTGCTACATGAAATCGATTTGACGATGGAAGAAGCGCTCGAGGTCGTATCGGTGTTGCATCAAGACCATAAATACTCGGACGTCTTCTATGAGATGTACTCAGAGGCGGGACTCGTCGCGAGTCGACTCGACTTGATCGATGCGACGATGGAGAACTTGAAACAGAACGGAGACAATCGGTCGCTCGAGATGTATGAGTTTTTCCGCAAACGATATTACGTTAACGAGGACGTTCGTCTCGTCGAAGACATCGAGGACTTCATCAAGAATGAGGCCGGACGCGTCTATAAATTCATCGCTTTCTCGAGCCACTTTGAGAAGATGTCATCTCTATGGGCAGAAATCGATGAGCGCGTAGAAGGGGTATACGTCACGTCTTCAGGCAAAGATAACATCGAAGTCATGGCGAACGGGGCCGATAAAGGTCACGGCGTGAAAAAACTAGCCGAACATTTCGGTGTCGATTTGTCAGAAGTCGTCGTCATCGGGGACAACTTGAATGACGTCCCAATGTTTAAAGTCGCCGGCAAAGCCATCGCGATGGAAAATAGTCATGAAGATTTGATTGCTATCAGCCACCACGTCACAGAGCGTCATGACGAATATGGCGTCGCGAACGCATTGAAACGCGTCATGAACGGGGAATGGAAGTAAACAAGTTGTAGCGCCGGGCCGACGTCTCGTATAATACAATTAATGATTATCCTTAGGAGGAACCTACTGTGAAATTTATTTTCAACCCGGATATCCGGGACCCAAAACTCAACTTGGCGGTCGAAGAGTATATCCTCAAACATTTGAACGTCGAGCACGAGGACTATTTCTTGTTCTATATTAACGGCCCGTCAATCATCATCGGTAAGAACCAAAACACATCAGAAGAAGTCAATTTGAAGTATATCGAAGAGAATGGGATTGACGTCGTCCGTCGTCTCTCAGGCGGTGGTGCCGTCTATCATGATGAAGGGAACTTGAACTTCAGCTTCATCACAAAAGATGACGGCAACTCGTTCAATAACTATAAGAAGTTCACGCAACCGATTGTTGATGCCTTGAAACAACTAGGAGTCGAGGCAGAATTGACGGGACGCAACGACATTCAAGTCGGCGAACGCAAAATCAGCGGTAACGCCCAGTTCACGACGCGCGGCCGCATGTTCAGCCACGGGACGCTCATGTTTAACTCGAACATCGAGGAAGTCGTCAACTCGCTCAACGTCTCGGAAGAGAAGATGCGCTCGAAAGGGATCAAGTCGGTCCGTAGTCGCGTCGCCAACATCACGGAATTCTTAGAAGAAGAGATGGCGATGGAGGACTTCGTCGAGGCGCTACTTCATTCAATTTACGATGGACAGGAACCGGAACGTTACGTCCTTCGTGACGAGGACTGGGAAATCGTCCAAGATATCTCGAAAGAACGCTATGCGAACTGGGACTGGAACTTCGGGAAATCGCCGAAGTTTGATGTCGAGTCGAAACGTCGATTCCCGATCGGCACGATTGATGTCCGCTTGAACGTCAACAAAGGGACGATTACGGAAGCAAAAATCTACGGCGACTTCTTCGGCGTCGGTGATATCCAGGATGTTGAACAAGTGCTCGTCGGGACGCGCTTCGAACGCGGCGCGATTCGGGAACAATTGTCACAGCTTGACGTCAAACATTACTTTGGCAACGTCGAGCTCGAAGAACTCGTCGATCTCATTAGCTGAAGCGGGTTTGAGGGAAGAAGGGGCTCTGAATAGGGTCCCTTCTTTTTGGCGTTTTCGTGACATCTTGTGTGGACCGTTGCGCGTCGTTTCGACGAGGCGTATCATAATCAATGCAAGCGCTTTCGTAAATTGGGTTCAACCAATAGGAGGAAACAATATGTACCGATTTATCACAGAGTGGATGGACGCGAATTGGATGTGGGTGACGGAGCAACCGACGTTTGACCTCGCTGTCCGCGCGATCGGTCTTGAGTTAGAAGGAAGAGGGATTGTCGATGAGTCATTCGCGCGCGTCGTCATCGAACAAGAGCGGACGATCCCGTCGGGCGTGACAGATGTCGCCGTACCGGTCGCTGTCGTCGATGTACCGCTCCACGTCTCGAAACAAGATGGAATCACGTTGTTACATCTTAATCACCCGTTTGCGATGCAGACGATTGCTGCTGAAACCATTCGGGCCGAGGCGATCTTTTTCATCACGGCAACGACCGAAGCGAAGAAGTCGGCGCTCCACAAATTGATGGACGATTTGCTCATGGATGACGAGACACTGCAGGCGCTCGTCCACGTACAGAGCCGGACCGGTTTGTATCATTTGAAGACGATGGACTTGAAAGCGTTTTCTTATTGAGCCGTTTCATGTACAATGAAGATAACTGAAAAAGAGCGCGGATGCCGTGCTCTTTTTTACGGCTCAAAAGTGAATAGTCATTCATTTTCAAAGGGGGATTACCATGGCAAACTTAGTCACGGCACTACAGGGCGTTGTGGCCGCGCATCCGAATAAGGCGGCCTACGTGTTTGGAGAAGACACGGTCAGCTACGGACAGTTTTTCGGTCAAATCGAGGCGATGGCGGCGACACTTGAGCAAAAAGGGATTGGACAAGGCGACCACGTCGCAATCGTCCTCGGGAATAGCCCGGCATTCTTGATTTCCTATTTTGCGGTGCTCGCACGAGGTGGGGTCGTCATTCCGATCAACCCTACATACACGCCAGATGAGATGGCCTATATTTTAGTCGATGGGGATGTGAAGGCAATCGTCGCCTTGTCACCGCTCGTCGCGCAAGCAGAAGCCGCGCTCACGAAGTTACCGCAACTCCGCCTCGTCATCTCGGTCCCGTACGCGGACGTACCGGCGTTGAAACGGGACGGGGACATCGAGTTCTTGCCGTTCGAGGAGGCGTTCGCGACGACGAAAGGGGAACTCGTCACGGTCGATGAGGAAGACGTCGCCGTCATCCTCTATACGAGTGGGACGACCGGGAAACCGAAGGGAGCGTTGTTGACGCATCTCAACTTGTTCTCGAACGCCCATTCGATCGGCGAATATTTGGAGATCACGCCGGAAGATAAAGCGCTCGCGGCGCTGCCGATGTTCCACGTCTTCTGTCTGACCGTCATCGTCAATGCCCCACTCCTTCGCGGGGCGACGATTGTCATCTTGCCGAAATTCTCGCCGCAAGACGTGTTCGACCTCATCCCGAGACACCGCGTCAGCATTTTCGCCGGGGTGCCGACGATGTACAACTTCTTGTTACAGACGGCGATGAAAGTCCCGGCCTACGCCTCGGCACTCAAGCATGTCCGCGTCTTCGTCTCCGGTGGGGCGAGCCTGCCGGTGCAACTGCTCGAATCGTTCGAGCAGAAGTTCGAATGTAAGATCCTTGAAGGGTATGGCCTCTCGGAAGCGTCACCGGTCACCTGCTTCAACCCGCTCCATGGGGAGCGGAAGGCAGGTTCGATTGGTCCGTCGATCGTCCACGTCGAGAACAAAGTCGTCGACGAACTCGGGGAAGAGGTCGGGATCGACGAGGTCGGTGAACTGATCGTCCGGGGGCCGAACGTCATGAAAGGGTATTACAAACTCCCAGAAGAGACATCGATGACACTTCGGGACGGATGGCTCTACACCGGCGACTTGGCGAAGCGGGACAAGGACGGATACTTCTATATCGTCGATCGGAAGAAAGATATGGTCATCGTCGGGGGATATAACGTCTATCCGCGCGAAGTCGAAGAAGTGTTGTATCAGCATCCGGGGATCGTCGAGGCGGCCGTCATCGGGGTGCCAGACGCAGAACAAGGGGAAGCAGTCAAAGCGTTCATCGTCACTCGTGACGAGCATGTGACGCTCGACGAGATTCGGTCGTTCGCGGCGACGAAACTGGCGAAGTATAAACAGCCGACACAGATTGAAATCATTGATGAACTGCCTCGGAACACGACCGGAAAAATTTTACGGACCGTCTTGAAGAGCGAGGCGTTCCAACGCAATTGATTAGGGCAAGAGCGACAAATCAGTCGCTCTTTTTTTGATTAAATGATTTGACACCATTACGGGGTAGGGGTATATTTAAGGTGAGGTGATAACCATGGAAGAATTCATGCATGACGAACCGATTGTTCCGCGCGAAGACGCGGAGCGTGAAGCGCTCAGCAAACGGCTGCGCCGGATTGAAGGACAAGTACGAGGGATTCAAAAGATGGTCGAGAGCGACCGTTATTGTGTCGATATTTTGACTCAGACGTCAGCCATTCAAGCTGCGCTCAAACAAGTTGAGATGCAACTGCTCGAACGCCACATGCGCAAATGTCTAGTCCATGCCAGCGAAACGGAAGACATGGACCCATACATTGACGAATTGATGACAATCGTCAGCCGCATCAAAAAGTAAGGAGGTGGACCGATGAAAACCGTCGAACTGTCGATTCAAGGGATGACATGCGCCGCATGTTCGGCCCGAATCGAAAAAGTGTTGAATAAAATGGACGGCGTCGAAGCGACCGTTAACTTGCCGCTTGAAACGGCGACGATTCGCGTCGAGGAAGGTATAACTGAAGAAGAGTTGATTGCCCGAATCGAGAAGATCGGCTACGGCGCAGAACGGAAAGCGGAATTGACCCCGAAACACGACCTCCGCCCGCTCGAACGAAAAGTGCTCATCTCGGCGCTATTGTCAGCACCGCTTCTGCTCGTCATGATTACGCACATCCCGGGTGTGACGTTCCATGCCGATTGGCTCATGAATCCGTGGTGGCAATTCGCGCTCGCCACACCGGTCCAGTTCTGGATCGGGGCCCAGTTTTATAAAGGGGCGTATAAGAGTCTGAAGAGCGGCGCGGCCAACATGGATGTGCTCGTGGCGACAGGGACATCGGCGGCTTACTTTTATTCCGTCTTCGAGATGCTCGTGCATCCGATGCATCCGTCGCTCTATTTTGAGACGAGTGCCGTTTTGATAACGCTCGTATTGCTCGGGAAATGGTTAGAGGCCCGAGCGAAAGAAAAAACGACGGACGCGCTCAAGTCACTTTTATCGTTACAGGCGAAAGAAGCGATTTTACTTGTTGACGGTGTGGAACGGCCAGTCGCGATCGACTTGGTCAAAGCCGGTGACGTCATCGTCGTCCGCCCTGGCGAAAAAGTGCCGGTCGATGGAAAAATCGTCGAAGGTGAGACGGTCATCGATGAGTCGATGTTGACCGGGGAATCAATCCCATCTGAGAAAAGTGTCGGCGCCGATGTTGTCGGCGGAACGATTAACCGCTCGCACCGGGTCTTGATGGTCGCCGAACGTGTTGGCAGCGAGACGATGCTCGCGCAAATTGTTCGTGTTGTTGAACAGGCGCAGACGGACAAAGCCCCGATTCAACGGCAAGCGGACCGGATTTCCGGTGTGTTCGTTCCAATCGTCGTCGCCATCAGTGCCTTGACGTTCGCCGTATGGACGCTTGGCTTCAATGATTTGGACATGGCGATCCGGGCCTCGATTGCCGTTCTCGTTATCGCTTGTCCGTGTGCGCTCGGTCTCGCGACACCGACATCGATCATGGTCGGGACGGGCCGTGCCGCCGAACGTGGTGTCTTGTTCAAAGGTGGCGGTCAGCTCGAATCGTTGAATGGTGTCGATATCGTCGTCTTCGATAAGACGGGGACGCTCACGAAAGGTACGCCGGAAGTCGTGGCGACGTTCGGAGAGACGTCGTTCTTGAAACAAGCCGTCATGGCCGAACGTCAGTCGACGCACCCGCTCGCCGAGGCAATCGGTCGGGGCGAAGGGGACGGTCAGGTCGAACGCGTTGAAGAGTTGGCCGGTCGAGGATTGAAAGCGGTCGTAGATGGGAAACCTCTTCTTATCGGCTCGGTCCGTATGATGCAAGAAGCCGGATTTGCATTACCGGAGTGGGACATGCAGGCGATGACGCCGGTCTATGTGGCCGACGAGTCTGGGGTCGTTGCGGCGTTCGGTCTGCAAGATCGGTTGAAAGACCAAAGCCGTGCCGTCGTCCAACAACTTGCCAAGACGAGACAAGTCTACGTCTTGACCGGTGATCGGAAAGAAGTCGCATTCGACGTCGCCCGTCAACTCGGGATTCCGGAAACGAATGTCATCGCCGAGGTATTGCCCGTCGAGAAGGCGGATCATGTCGAGGCGCTGAAACGCCAGGGCCGTGTGGCCATGGTCGGGGACGGGATGAATGACGCGCCGGCGCTTGCTGTCGCTGACGTCGGCATCGCCTTCGGAAGCGGGACGGATATCGCCCTTGAGGCGGCCGATGTCACCGTGATGGGGCAAGATATCGATGGGGTGAACCGTGCCATCGAGATGAGTGCGTTGACGATGCGTAACATTCGTCAAAATTTGTTCTGGGCGCTTGCCTATAACAGTCTCGGTATCCCGGTCGCAGCGGCCGGTTTGCTCGCCCCATGGATTGCCGGGGCGGCCATGGCGTTCAGTTCGGTCTCGGTCGTCTTGAACGCGTTACGATTGAAAACACAAGGAGGAACATCAAAATGAATGAAACGACATTAAAAGTAGAAGGTATGACATGTAATCACTGCAAGGCGGCGGTCGAAGGCGCCTTGACAAAACTTGAAGGCGTCGAGTCAGCGATCGTCTCGTTACAGGACCATCGGGTCGATGTCATCCACAACGATAAAATTTCAGTGAAAACGATGATCGAAGCCATCGAAGAACAGGGTTACGACGTCAACGCATAATCGAGAGCTCCCGCCTACCATGGGAGGGCACTGAAAAACTTCAAATGATTTTGAACAGATGAGCGTCGTCCCGTTTGGGATGACGCTCATCTGTTTTCCTTGTCCTTCAGCC
>NZ_JACSLC010000020.1:0-32136 GCF_018617905.1 Exiguobacterium sp. s40
TGAATGCCGACTTCTCGCCATAAAAAACACTCCCCAATCAGATAAACAGATTTGTTATTTCATCTGTCTACCTATTGGGGAGCATATCATTGTGGCTTCGTTCCTTTTTGTGTTACCAGTCGGTGACGTCCCGGCGTGGTTTCGCCGGCGTCGTCGTCCCATGCCGTTTGGCGAGGAGCGCCTCGACATCGTGTAGCGACACGCCCTTAGCGGCGAGTAAGACGAGCAAGTGATACAGCAGATCTGCTGACTCCTCGACCAAATCTTCATCGTTCAATGCCGCGATGACGACCTCGAACGACTCTTCCCCAAATTTTTTGGCAATCTTGTCGACACCTTGGTCGAATAGATAAGATGTATACGACCCTTCTTTCGGTGACGCCTGTCGTTCTTGAATCAACTTCTCTAATTCGTGAATCATCCTTCCACCTCCGTGAAAAAGCAGCTTCGATTTCCCGTATGGCACGTCGGCCCATTGGCACGGACACGGACCAACAACGCGTCTTGATCACAATCGACGTGGATGCTCTCGAGCTCGAGCGTATTTCCGCTCGACTCCCCTTTCATCCAGAGTCTCCCTTTTGAACGCGACCAGAACGTGACCGTGTTCGTTTCGAGCGTCTTCTGAATCGCCTCCTCGTTCATGTAGCCTAACATGAGGACGGCGTCGTCCTCTGTCGACACGATGATGGCTGGAATCAATCCGTTTTCGTCGTAACGAACCGCATCGGCAAGTTGTGCTCGCTGCATACGTGTTTCACCTCTTCCACTGTCGTTTTCCGGTCATGCAAAATCGAGGCGAGTAGCGCCGCATCGACCTTCTCGAGCGCGTCGACGACGTGATTCGCGTTCCCGGCACCGCCAGAGGCGATAATCGGGATATCGACGGCGTCCCGGAGCAAATCAAGGATTCGCAAATCGTAGCCGCTCTGCTTTCCGTCCTGATTCATCGACGTGACGAGCAGTTCACCCGCCCCAAGTGCAGCCACTTGCTTTGCCCAATCGACGGCCCGCAACTCGGTCCGGTTCTTCCCGCCATACGTATAGACGAAGTAATCGTCGTCTTCAAACTTGACGTCGATGGCGATGACGATACATTGTGACCCGAACCGTTCGGCCGCTCGTTTGATCAAATCGGGTGATTCGACGGCGAGCGTGTTGAGCGACACTTTGTCGGCCCCAGCTTTTAAGAGCGAGGAAATATCCTCAAGCGACCGAATACCGCCGCCGACCGTGAGCGGGATGAACACTTTCCGGGCGACGGCACTGACGACGTCAAGCATCGTCTGCCGGCGTTCCGTACTCGCGGTGATATCGAGAAACACGAGCTCATCCGCACCGGAGGCGTCATAATACTTGGCAATCTCGACCGGGTCGCCGATGTCACGTAACGCGACAAACTCGATCCCTTTGACGACACGACCGTCTTTCACATCAAGACACGGAATGATGCGACGTTTAAGCATGGCGCGCCTCCCACTCGATCAAGTCATCAAGACTGACTTGTCCGGAGAGTAGTGCCTTCCCGACGACCGCCTCGTCGATGCCGGCCGCTTGAAGCGCCTCGACGTCAGCCTCGGTCGTCACGCCACCCGAGGCGATGATCGTGACTGAAACAGCCTCACGGAGCGCCTTCATCCGTTCAAGGTTCGGTCCGTTCAATTTCCCGTCCGAACCGATATCCGTATAAAGAATCGTCTTGACCCCACGGTCGACGAGTTCTTTCGCGGCATCGATATCTTTTAAGTCGGTCGCTTCTTGCCAGCCGTTGACGGCGACGATGCCATCATAGGCGTCGAGGGCGACGGCGACACGATCCCCGTACTTCGCGAGCGCCCGGTCCAAGAAATCCGGGTCTGTGAACGCTTTTGTCCCAAGCAAGACACGGTCGGCGCCGGTCGCCATGACCGCATCGAGCGCTTCCTCGGAACGGATGCCTCCGCCGGTCTGGACGAAGAAGCCGCACGATTTAGCGAAGCGGACGACATCAAGATGTCTCGGTTCGCCGGCTTTCGCTCCTTCGAGATCAATCAAGTGAAGCATCGGAACGCGCCCTTGCCATTCCTTCAATTTCTCATACGGGTCTCCGTACTGTTCTTCTGTATTGAAATCGCCTTCCGTCAAGCGGACGATTTTTCCGTCAATCAAATCAATGGCCGGTAGTAATCTCACGTTCGACCGCCTCCTTCCATTCTGTCAATAAACGTAATCCGAACGCGCCGCTCTTCTCGGGATGAAACTGCATCCCCGTGACGAGCCCTTTTTGCACGATGGCTGGCACGGTTTCACCCATATAATCGGCAGACGCGACGACGTGGACTGGATCAGTCACGACGTGATACGAGTGGACGAAATAGACGTCCTCGTCGCGCAAAATCGAATTCCATCCGACGTGTGGCAGACGTTCCGCCCGCATCCGCTCGACGCGCCCTTCAATCAAACCGAGTCCTTCCGTCGGCACCCCTTCCGTGCTCGACTCGAATAAGAGTTGCATGCCAAGGCAAATGCCAAGGAACGGTTTTTCTTGTGCCGATCGTTTCAACAGCGGAATCAGCCCCGTCTCGCTCAGCGATTGCATCGCCTGCGGGAACGCTCCGACCCCAGGCAGCAAGATGGCATCAGCCGCCTCGATTTCCACTGGATCGTTCGTGATGGTGACGTAACAGCCGATAGCTTGGAGCGCCCGTTCGACATTGAATACGTTGCCCATTCCATATTCGATGACCGCGACCTTCATCCTTCGATCAGTCCTTTCGTCGATGGGAGTCGATTCGATCCGTCTTGCCCGATTGCTTCAGCGAGGGCGCGACCGAACGCTTTGAACAACCCTTCAATCATATGGTGTGAGTTCGACCCGTAGAGCACCTCAAGATGAAGCGTCAAGCGGGCGTTCATCGCCACGGCCCGGAAAAACTCTTCGGCGAGCTCGGTATCAAAGTCCCCGAGTTTCGGATTTTTGATTTCGGCCCGATAGACGAGGAACGGACGGCCGGACACGTCGACGACGGCACGCGCGAGCGTCTCGTCCATCGGCAAATAACTCGTGCCGTAGCGGCGGATACCGATTTTGTCACCGAGCGCTTGATTGATTATCTGTCCGAGGGCGATCCCGACGTCTTCGACCGTATGGTGAGCGTCGACCCACGTATCCCCTTCGACATGGACCGTCAAATCGATTTGGCTGTGGAACGCGAACAGTGTCAGCATATGGTCAAAGAAGCCGACACCTGTCTTAATGTCACTTTGTCCTGTCCCATTCAAATCAAGCTTGAGCTCGATGTTCGTCTCTTTTGTCTCTCGTTTCGTCTCAGCTGTTTTCAAGTGAAGTCACCTCTTCTATCGTTTGTTGAAGCAAGCGGTACGCCTCGTCCGTGCCGGCACTGACACGAATCCCGTCTGCGAACGCGCGAACATGGACATCCTTTTCTAAGAAACGGGCGGCCCAAGCTTCGCTGTCTGGTGTTTTGACGTATAGGAAATTGGCACGGCTCGGTAAGACGTTTCCAATCGGTGCGAGCAACGTTTCAAGCTTTTGTCGTTGCGTTTGATGGAAGCTGATCGACTCCTCGATATATTCGGAGTCGTTCAACACGACCGTCGCCACGGCCGCACTCAGCCCGCTCACGTTGAATGGCGAACGGAACCGATCAATCTTCTCGATTAAGCGCTCGTCGGCAATCATGAAACCGATGCGCAGATTCGCGAGTCCGAACGCTTTCGATAATGTACGGAGAATGATGACGTTCGCGTGGTCCGCGAGTCGGTCTTTGAATGAATCTTCCATCGTGAAATCGATATATGCCTCGTCCACGACGAGATATGGAACACGGCTGGCGACCGTTTCGAGTTCATCGAGTGACCACATCTTTCCCGTCGGATTGTTCGGGTTCGACACGAGCACAAGTTTCGGCCGTTCCGCCTCGATCGTTTGCATAAGCGCCTCGAACGACAATCCGTCCGCATCCGGCTGCACAAAATTCCCACGGGCGATATGCGTATAAATGCCGTACATCGAAAAATCGGGAATCGGGGCGGCGACGACGTCATCGGCGTCAAGGATTGCCTGACATAAAATGGCTAGCAGTTCGTCACTGCCGCTCCCGACCATGAGTTGTTGTGGATCCACACCAGCATATGTCGCATAACTTTGTTTCAGCGCTGCCAACTCATCGACCGGATAATGGCTCAAATCGAGCGGAAGCTCTCGGATTGCCGTCTTTAACCGCTCTGGGAACTCATATTGGCTCTCGTTTTGATTCAACGCATGTCCTTTGACCGCATGCGGGACGTAGCGAGGAATCGTTTCATAGTTCTGTCTCATACGTCCTCCAATCGAACCGCCATCGCTCGGGCGTGGCCGTCAAGTTGTTCTTGTTGCGCGATGCGAATCGCGGCGCGTGTGACACGTTCATCGAGCTCCGTCATCTGAAGGAACGTCTGTCTCCGGTAAAAATCATCGACCGAGAGTCCGCTCGAGAAACGTGCCGTCCCGCTCGTCGGCAAGACGTGGTTTGGTCCAGCGATGTAATCGCCAAACGCTTCCGCGGCTTCATGACCGAGGAAGAACGAACCACCGTGACGGATGGCTTGCATATAGGTTTCCGGGTCGGAGACGGCAAGTTGCACGTGCTCGGCTGCCATCTCGTTGGCGACTTCGATTGCACGTTCGCTCGACATGATGCGTACCCCGCCTCGTTTCAATGCCTCGACCGCAATGTCACGGCGTGGTAGCTCGGCCAGCTGGCGTGCCAATTCCTGTTCGATCTGTTCGGCCAACTCGTCTGACGTGACGAGAGCGAGTGCCGTCGCTTCGACGTCATGTTCGGCTTGGGCGAGCAAGTCGGCGGCGACCCATTTCGGATTGGCCGTCTCATCGGCGATGATGAGTACTTCAGACGGCCCAGCGACCGAGTCGATGCCGACGATGTGAGAGACGAGCGACTTCGCGGTCGCGACATAGGCGTTACCAGGTCCGACAATCTTGTCGACCGGTTTGATCGTCTCGGTGCCAAACGCAAGCGCGGCCACGGCTTGTGCCCCGCCGACCAGATGACACTCATCTGCCCCTGCGATTTTTGCCGCAATCAATAGCGACAAGTCGATGCCATCTGGTTTTGGCGGCGTCACCATGACGATCCGTTTCACACCGGCCACTTTCGCCGGGATGATGTTCATCAAGACGCTCGAGGGATAGACGGCCGTCCCACCCGGTACGTACACGCCGACCGAGTCGAGCGGCATGAAGCGACGTCCGAGTCTGAACATGCCATCTTCATACGCGTCGTCTTGACGACGCTGACGCTCGTGGAACGTGCGAATGCGTTCGGCGGCGAGCGTCAACGCCTCGGTCAACTCCCCGTAAGCTTCAGGTGGCGTGAAGGCTGTCAAGTCGACCGTTTCGATTACGTCGACACCGTCAAATTTCTTTGTAAACTCTAGGAGCGCTTCATCTCCGTTCGACTCCACGGCCTCGAGAATTGGCTTAACCGCTTCCGCCCAGCTTTCTCGCCGGCTCCGATTCGTTTCCGTGCTCATTTCGCTTCCTCCTTGCTTAAACGACGAATCCAGGCCTTCAATTCATCAGGATCGTTGGCGAGCGCCGTCTCACTCGTGATGAACTTGGCGTTCACCGTGAAAATCGTTTCGTATTCCTCGAGGTCGTTCGCACGAAGCGTCGCCCCCGTCTCGACGATATCGACGATGCAATCGGCGAGTCCTGTGAGCGGTGCGAGTTCGACCGAACCGTTCAACGCAATCACTTCGACGTTCTGTCGCTTCGAAGCGAAGTGAGAGATGGCGATATTCGGATACTTGCTCGCGACTTTCAATTTTTTCGTCCCGTTCTTCCGTTCTTTCGGTCCGCAAACCGCCATCCGGCAACGGCCGAACGGCAAATCGACGACTTCGAGGACGCCAGGCGTCTTCTCTCGCAAGATGTCGCCACCGACGACGCCGACATCAGACGCGCCGTGTATGACATATTTATAGACGTCATCCCCTTTGACGAAGATGAACTCATGCCCGTCGACTTCGACGGTCAGTTCTCGGCCGCGTTTTTCGGGCCAGACGGTTAATCCGACTTGTTCGAAATAGTCTCGGGCCGCTTTTTCAATGCGTCCTTTCGCGATGGCCACTTTCATAAAATCACCTCACCTAACTGTTCTAAATCGAGCGACAATCCGAACGCCCGTCGCGATTGACCGAAATGTCCGTATAGCGAATCATAGCGACCGCCCGAGAGGACGCGCCGTCCATCGATGCTTCCTGTCACCGTCAATCCTGAATAGTAATCAAAATCGCCGGTCTGTCCAAAGTCGTACGATACGTTCAAACCGATGGCGCGTAAATGTTCGACCGCCCGCTCGACTTCATTGATCGCAGCCGTCAATCCTGGCTCGGCGACTTCTCGTAGTTCAGCGAGTGCCGAATCACCGATTAAGAACGGTAGCTTCGCGATTAACGGGTATTGATACATATCCGCGAGGTCACGGAGTGATTCCAAGTTACGGAGCGCCAAATATTGACGGAGCGTCCGCTCAGGGATGCCGGCCTCATCCGCCACGGCGGCGACCAAGGCAGCCGAACCGACTTGGATCCGAAGCCCGTCTTGCGGCAACACCCGCTCAGTCATACTGAGGAATGACGCGATCAACTCCATATCGGGAGCGTCCCCGTCAATCCATTCAAGCCCGAGCTGTTGACGCTCATGCGGCTGACCCGAATGTTTCGGGGTACGCCGATAAACGGCACCGGCATAGGCGACCCGCATCGGTTCATGACCATCGGCGAGTTTCCGAGCGATTTGCAACGTATAGTCCGGACGCATGACGAGCAACTCGCCGTCATTCCCGAACAGACGATAATAGGCCGACTCATCGAACAAGGCCAAGTCTTGATAGTGCGAATAATATTCCACGAGCGGCGGCTCAATGACACTGTAGCCATTTGACTCGGCTCGCTCTAAAAATGACAACATCCACTGCTTCGGACGCAGAACGTCTTCCCCTTGCAATTCGTGCCATCCTTCCGGGATGGATCCTTTTGTATTGAACCAGATCATCAATATCACCCTTTATCTTATTATCACTTTACCAAACTAAAGTAGTGTGTTAAATTTATCAAACCAAGCCGTTGCTGTCAACCGGCGAACTCGAAAGGAATGTCGACTGATGATTGACGTTACCCGTGATGGTCACCTTCACACCCCATTTTGTCCGCATGGTTCATCCGATTCGCTCGAAGCGTATGTAAAGCGCGCCTTGAACCAAGGAATCAAGACGCTCACGTTCACGGAGCATGCGCCGCTCCCGGACCGGTTTCAGGACCCGACGCCAGAACAAGATTCAGCGATGGCGCTCGATTTGCTCCCGCGTTATATAGAAGCTTTGCAGACGTTGAAGCGGTCGTATCCCGAACTTGATCTCCGCATCGGTTTGGAGATCGACTATTTGCCCGGATATGAGTCCGAGACGCTGGCGTTGCTCGAGCCGTACGCCGACGTATTAGACGAAGCAATCTTGTCCCAACACTTTCTCCTCGTCGACGACGAGCTCCTGCCTATCGACTTCTCGGCGGAGACGTTTGATGTGCTCGTCAAACGTGTCGGCTCGTTCGAGGCCGTGATGAAACAATATTATAAGGCGCTCGCTGCCGGACTCGCATTCCCTTGGGAGCGCTTGAAAGTAGACCGCATCGGACATATCGACTTACCGATCAAATATCAACACAATTACACGTGGGACCGCTCGAACGTGCAGGATGAACAGACGCGCTTGCTACAAACGATCGCTACACGCGGTTTCGGTCTCGATTTGAATACGGCCGGTCTCCGCAAGCCCGAGTGCGGCCAACCTTACGCCATTGACGTCGCGTCCGAGGCGGCCGCACTCGGCATCCCGTTCGTGCTCGGTTCAGACGCCCATATCGCCTTCGATGTCGGCGCCGGGTTCGAAATTATACAAAAAAAAGCCACGTTCCTATGAACGTGGCTTTTTCACAGCGATCTAGCTATCTAGATCCCCATTTTTGGTTGTCGATAACGATATGGCGTTCCATTTCTTCATCTATTGACAATAATACCATACTGAACCCGCATTGCAACCCGAAAATGAAAAAGGATGACGTGGGTGTCATCCTTACAAAGTTAGACCGCCATCTCGGCGTATAGGTCTTTCAACTCTTCCGTCGCTGCCTCGTCCATTTGTAACGCCACGAGTTCAACAAACCGGAGCGCCGGATCCGTATCCCCTGACAAGGCGACGATCTCAGCTGCGGCACCATCGAGCGCTAGCAAGATGCCCGAGACACCGAGCGTCGGATAGTAGCGAAGCAACGCCCGAACGTGCTTCAACTCCGAAACCTCATTTCCGTTGATCTTTAATGACTTAACGGCGAGCTCTTTATGCGTCCCGATGGCAAATTTATCTTCCCACACCTCTTCGAGTGTGATCAACGCTTCCACATCATAGGCACCATCTGTGAAACGAACTTGTTTTTCCATGTAACATTTCCCCTCTCGTTAATCTACTTTCATTATAAGAAAGAAACCCACGAAAAGATTGTGAAATATTGAACATTATGTGTAAACTTTGTCTCACCTGTGCTTAGCCATAAAAAAAGGTCCCTCCGAAGAGAGACGAATAATGGAAGAGTAAAACACCATTGGCAGTACATTAATAATATAACATCGAATGTAAACGTTTACAATGTGTTTTTGAAACTTTTTTCGAGTGGCATATGTACCACGTCAATCCCACTCTCACGCATCAAATCGAGGCCGTCACCGTGCTCATAGCCGACCGCATAGACGACACGGGCTACGCGTGACGCGATCAAAGCGAGCGAACAGGCATGACATGGTGAGTGGGTCACATAGGCTGTCGCGCCGAAGGCGTTCGTCGAATCCGCGGCGAGCTTACCGATCGCGTTGATTTCGGCGTGGATTTCATGTTGCTTCGACCAATTATGGTGGTCGTATGGGTCCGAACATCTAATAAATGTCACACCCTCATGGATGAATGAAACCGGTGCCTCGAGCAAATCGACCGCATCTTCTGACACGTACTCGGCCCGTTTATAAAAACCGTCTTCCCGTTTTAAAAAGATCTCATTGCAGTTCGTATGCCCGGGTGGCGTCCCATTGAGCCCAATCGAGATCGGCTTCTCATCTTTGACGATGACGCAAGCGACACTTTTCGAGGCGCATTTCGAATGGCGTACCGCCATCATATCAGCGAACTGCAACCACGTCTCATCCCATAGCCGTTGTTTTTCCATTTTCTTATCCTCCTTAAAGAAAAGGAAAGTCTGAGAGCTCAGACTTTCCTCGTTCAATATCCAGTCTCTTTTGGCAACTCTTTGTTTTTTGAAGCAATCTCGATAACTTTTTCTTTCAACTCGTGCTCCATGCGATCGAGTTCACGTTCGGCCTCACGGCGCTTCTGACGTCCTTCTTGTTGAATGCGGAGCGTCTCGTCGAGCGTCGAGAGCAAGTTCTCGTGCGCCACTTTGAGCGATTCGACCGAAACGATGCCTTTCTCGTTCTCTGTGGCGATCTCGATCGATGAGTCTTTCAACATCTTCGAGTTCTGCTCGAGCAACGTGTTCGTCGTCTTCGTGACGTCTTGCTGCATGCGGAGCGCCGTCTTTTGTCGTGTCAAGCTGAGCGCGAGCACGACTTGGTTTTTCCAGAGTGGAATCGTATTGACGACCGCCGACTCGATTTTCTCGGCTAGAATCTGGTTGTTCTGTTGGATGACCCGGATTTGCGGTGCCATCTGCAGACTGATTGTCCGGCTCAGTTTCAAATCGTGCAATTTTTTCTCGAATCGGTCCGCGAGTTGAATCATGTCGTTCAACTGTTGAAGTTTGACCTGGTCTTTCGACATCTCCACTTCTTGACGGAGCGGGGCGATCTCATAGCTGCGCACGTGGTCAAGTTTCGTCTCACCGGCGGCGATATAGACGTTAAGCTCTTCAAAATAACGCTTGTTCTTATCGTACATCTGATCGAGCATCGTGATGTCCTTCATCAAACCGAACTTGGCCCGGTCTAGATTATGGATGACTTCTTCTAAATAGACGCTCATCTTTTCAAACTGGAGTTTGTAGTTCTCGGCTTTCTTCTTGGCCCGTCCGATGAGCGGCAAGTTGTCCATAAAACTCTTCTTCTCTGGCTGCAACATGTCCGGGTCCATCTTGCGTACGTTCTGCATCAAGTCAGACAATAGCTTTCCGGCGTCACCGCCATCCTTCATCCGGACCTCGGTCAAGATTTGGTCCGAGAATTGCGACAGTTCGCGTTGCACGTTTGATCCGAACAACATGACGGAATCTGTCTTTTTAATATCGATCGACTCGGCGATGCGCGTGATCCGTTCCCGGTGTTCCTGCGGGACATCTGGATTCACTTGAATCGCCGGCACCTCATGTTTCTCTGTCATAGATGACCAGTCCACGGACGGGTCCGAAATCGCATCGGTTTCCGTCTTCGTTTTCGTCTGTGAAGTGAGCTCTTCTTCTGGCCATGACTGCCAGTTCGTTTCATTCGATGAAGTCATGTTTTTTTCTCCCTTCTGGTTGATCGGCCAATACTTTTTCCATCATGATCAACTCTCGTTCAAAGTCGACCGCATCGTCTTCTAAGAGACGGCTGCGTTGCTGTTTGAACTTGTCGACGATGAGTCGCATATTGGTGATCAGCTGTTCACGTGTCTCTTCTTGAATGACGACGCGTTTTCCTTCTAGTTCTTTGAATTTCAATACGACCGACACGAGTGAATCCAAATAGAACGTGAACAAGTCACGCACATGTTTCGCGTCTTGTGGATTTTCGAACAACTCAGCGAACAGTTCGTGCGCTTCTTTCGAAACGGCCTTCATCTCACGCCGCACCTCGATGTCCTTGATTTCCGGCAAGACGCGGTCAATCTGTTGTAGCTTTTCATAGCCTTGCTCAATCGTCCGCTGTAAAAATTGAAGCTCTAAGTCGTCGGTCGCCTCGAACTGACGCACCGGTGCCGCTTCTTCAAGCGGTTTCAAGATGCGCGAACCAACGAACGGCTCGTCTTCATCGAGCAGCAGTTTCTTCTTGGCCCGTTTGGCAACAGGAGCCGGCGCCCGCTTCCGGCGTTTATTGGTCGACCACACTTCGTTTAATACGAGCGCCCCGACGATGATAAACAGCCAAGAAAAATCAAAAACGTTTATGGCAAAATATAGGATTGCCCCGGTCAGGGCCCATTTCATCCATGTTTTCATCCGTTTCACCTCGTCTCATGATACTTCTATTGTACCTTACGTGACCCTTCAAAAAAAGTTTCGTCATCTTTATAAGCTTAGCATAATGACGCCGCACGCTCTCTCGGTCGCAAGAACGAAAAGTCAGGGTCGCTCGAATGTAAAAAAACCTCCTGATTCAATGAATCAGGAGGAGTTCGTCACGTTACACCGTGACCCACGTTGTCACCATGACGATGGCGACCGTCACCGGAATGACATAACGAATGAGGAAGTGCCAGACCGGGTACAGCTTGACACCAGCGCCCGATGTTTGAATCTCTTCTTTAAGAATGCGTTGATCAACGACATACCCGACGAAAATCGATGTCAAGAGCGCACCGACCGGCATCAAGACATAGCTGACGATATAGTCCATCGAATCGAAGAACGTACGACCGTTCAAGAACTGCATCTCGCTCATCACTCCGAACGAGAGGGCCGAAGGGATACCAACCGCAAAAACGATCGCTGCTGACAAGAGTGTGACGTTCCGTTTCGACATCGTCTGTTTCTTTTCGTTCAGTCGGTCGGTCACACCGGCGACGACGACTTCAAGCATCGCAATCGATGACGTGATCGAGGCGAACGTGAACAGCAAGAAGAACAATACCATGAAGAAACCACCGAGCGGGACTTGATTAAAGACGGCCGGCAAGACGACGAAGAGAAGCGCCGGGCCTTCAGCCGGGTCGAGACCTGATGCGAACACGGCCGGGAAAATCGCGAGACCCGCCAACAGCGAGACGGAGATGTTCAATAGAACAATCATGTTCGCCGAGCGATTGAGCGTGCCTTTCGTTTTAATGTAGGACGCATACGTCAACATGGCCGCAACCCCGAGTGATAGCGAGAAGAACGCTTGACCGAGGGCGAACAAGACCGATTCCCCCGTCAAGGCAGAGAAGTCAGGCTGCAAGAAGAAGCGAACCCCTTCCATCGCCCCGTCGAGCGTCAATGAGCGGATGACGAGGACGATGAAACTGACGAACAAGAGCGGCATCAAGATCTTGCTCATCCGCTCGATTCCAGCTTCGACGCCTTTTAGCACGATTAAGAGCGTGATCAATAAGAATAAGAATTGACCGAACACGGCGATGCCTGGTGACGAGACGACATCTCCGAAGACGGCACCGAATTCGTCAGGCGATCGGCCGTTCAATGTCCCGCTCAAGCCGAGACCGACATAGATTAAGACCCAACCACCGATGACACTGTAGAATGAGAGCAATAAGAAACATGCGATGACACCAAGGTAACCGACGAGCGTCCAACGGCCGTGTCCTAATTTTTTGAATGCGAGCAGTGCCGTTTTTTGTGTCGAGCGTCCGACGATGAACTCACCGATCAATAACGGGAGACCGAGTAAGAGCGTAAACGCTAAAAACATGAGCAAAAAGGCGCCGCCTCCACTTGTGCCGGTGACATACGGAAATTTCCAGATCGCACCGAGACCAATCGCTGACCCTGCGGCCGCTAAGATGAATCCAATTTTTGAGGCGAACGAGTTTTGCGCCATTACCGTCCCTACTTCCTGTTTTCATATCTATTTTCATAATAATAGTGAAATACTAACACGGTTCAGAAATGAGAACAACAAAAAACAGAGAAAAGTCTGAATTCTTTTCTCTGTCTGATTTTTAGTGGGATGGGACAAGGAATGTCAGTTCACTTGGCAAGACATCGATGTGTAATCGGTCCGCCTCAAAATGTTCTCCATCGACGTCGATGATCTGTGATTCGCTCAAATGGACGGTCAGCTGAGACATCTGTAGATGGACCCACTCCGGCGACGACTGTTCGAGTCCGAGTTGTTGCGTAAGCAGTTGCCGAATCATTGGAAAGCCGATGGCCGAGCTGTGCACGACTTCGACGAGTCCGTCGGTGAACGATTGGGTCGGTAACTTTGTCGGTACCGTACCAAGATATGCCCCGTTTCCGACGTACAAAAAACTGACCGGCCCATCATGGACGACTTCTCCGTCCTGCTCGATGCGGACGTCGAACGGGTCGAGTTCACGAAACTGGCGGATTGTCGCTAAAAAATACCCGATGGATCCGAGTGATTCTTTTTGGAGCGGATCGATTTGTCGCGATGCGTCGGCGATCAGGCCGACCCCAATAAAATTGAGGCCATATCGATCATTGACCCGCATGACGTCGACGGGCTGGACATGACTCATCTTAAATAACCGAGCCGCCTCAATCGGTTCGACTGGTAAATCGAGCGCACGGACAAAGTCGTTGCACGTACCACCGGGGACGAGGCCGACCGTCGGACGCTCGTCCTTCGGAAGTGACATGAGGCCGTTGACGACCTCATACAGGGTCCTGTCCCCACCGATGACGATTAAATGCTCGAACGACCCACTCGCCTCGGCAAAGCGGGCAGCATCTCCTTGTCCGAGCGTCTTTCGAATCAGAATCTCGTCATACAAGGATTCGACCGTCCCGACAACCTCACCGAGCATCGTTTCACTTGCACCGGATGTTGGATTCGAGATAATCATTGCTCTCATAGGAGACCTTCCTGCTCCAAGAAGTCTTGTGCGACGTCATAAGCACGCTCATTCCCATACGCGACGCGGCGGTTGAGTTCAGACATTTCTTCATCTGTAATTTTACCGGCCAATTGATTGAGCGCGTCCTCGATTTCAGGGTGCTCGTCTAATGTCTCTTGCTTGAGCAACGGTGCCCCTTGATATGGCGGGAAGAACTGTTGATCATCTTCAAGGACAAGCAAATCATTCTCGGCGATATCCGGGTCCGTCGCGTATGCATCGACAAGGTTGACGTCACCACGAGCGATGGCGCGGTAACGGAGTTTCTGTTCCATCGAGACGACCGACGGGAAGTCGAGACCGTAGGCTTGCTGAAGTCCAGGGTATCCGTCTTCCCGGTCCGTAAACTCGAGCGTGAAGCCGGCTTTAATGTCCGTTTGCACGTTTCGTAAATCAGAAATCGATGTGATGCCTTCCTCTTCGGCATAGTCGCGTGGGATGGCGATGGCATATGTGTTGTTGAACTGCATCGGCTCAAGCAAGGCATAGCCGTCGTCTGCCAGCGCATCCCGAGCCTGTTCATACACTTCGCGAGCGTCATTTGAGTTCGGTGTCTCTTTCACGAGACTGGCGAGTACCGTCCCTGTGAATTCTGGGTAAATATCGACATCACCAGATTGGAGCGCACCCCAGACGAATGTCGTCTCGCCAAAGTTTGGTCGGACAGAAACAGTCAAATCAGTCTCTTCCTCGATCAATAATTTATACATGTTCATTAAAATTTCAGGCTCTGGTCCAAGTTTTCCGGCGACGACGAGATCGGTCTGTTGCGTGCGACCGAGCGCGAGCGGTGCCGCGACGATTAACGCCAAGACGGTAGAGACAGCAATCAATTTTGTCTTATTCCGCGTAGCTGTCGCGCCTTCCATTTGTCGGAGCAAGAAATCGAACAAGAGAGCGAGGATGGCGGCCGGGATGGCGCCGAGTAAAATCAAGTAGTTGTCATTCCGGTTGATTCCTAGAAGAATCAACGTCCCGAGCCCACCTGCTCCAACGAGGGCAGCGAGCGTCGCCGTCCCGACGATGAGGACCATCGCCGTTCGAATCCCGGCCATAATGACCGGCAAGGCGAGCGGGAGCTCGACTTTCATCAAGCTCTGGTTCGGCTTCATGCCGCAAGCTCGTGCCGCTTCGATGAGCGATTTGTCGACCTCGTTCAGTCCGGTGAACGTGTTTCGTAAAATTGGGAGTAAGGCGTACAACACGAGGGCGATCGTCGCCGGCAAGGCGCCAATCCCAACAAGTGGAATCATCAGTCCGAGGAGCGCCAAAGAAGGAATCGTTTGAATGATGGCAGTGACACCGATGGCGGTCTCGGCCACTTTTTTACGGCGCGTCAACCAAATACCGAGCGGGACGGCAATCAAGACCGCGATCAATAAGGAGACGACGGAGAGCTGCAAGTGCTCGATGAGCGCCTCGACGAGTTCCCCTCGTCGGTTTTGGAATGTCTCAAGCATCAACCTCACCTCTTCCGCGTTGTGTAAAGTCGAGGACGAACGGGTCCGTGCTCGCTCTGATTTCATCTGGTGTCCCGACGACGACCAACTCGCCGTCACGCATCAACGCGATACGGTCTCCGAGTTTCATCGCTTCCTGCATGTCGTGGGTCACGAACAAAATCGTTTTCCCAAGTTCATCGTTCAAGCGTTTAATATCGTCTTGGAGTTGGCCCCGGCTGATTGGGTCGAGTGCCGAGAACGGCTCATCCATCAAGATGACGTCAGGATCGGCCGCGAGCGCACGGAGCACCCCAACGCGTTGCTGTTGTCCACCGGATAGCTCGGTCGGCTTTTTAGCCCGCAAGACGGGATCTAATCCGGCGATTTCCATGAGTTCGGTCACGCGGTCTTTCGTCTTTTGCTTTGGCCACTTCAATAGTTCAGGAACGACAGAAATATTTTCTTCGACCGTTAAATGAGGGAATAAGGCAATTTGTTGAAGTACATAACCGATATTGCGGCGTAACTCATAAATATCGAATTGGTAAATCTCTTTCCCATCAATCAAAATTTTCCCGTCGGTATGATCGATCAGTCGATTCACCATTTTCATGGTTGTCGTCTTGCCACACCCTGATGGGCCGATCAAGACAAAAATCTCGCCTCTTCGTACTGTTAAATCCAAATCTTTGACGGCTAACGTCCCGTCTTCGTAACGCTTAGATACTTTTTGGAATTCTATCAACTCTACCCCTCCTCGGCTCGTAACTTCTCATGAAAGTCAAATATTAGTTTGCCCGTTTCCAACGATTGTTAAACAATGAAATGTGCTGGGACGCGGTCGAAAGACTGTCAACCCACGAGGCGAGACAAAAAAGGTTCCCCCGCAGGAGAACCTTTAGATTATGGCAATGTGATTGTGATATGACGACGACCCCAATTGATGGCCTCGCTCTTCGTGTCGACGAGTAAATCGACGATGTTCCCTTTAATGCGTCCTCCTGTATCAAGGGCGATCGCTTGGCCGATGCCGTCGATTTGAACGACCGTACCGAGCGGGATGACAGATGGGTCGACTGCGATGATACGCATGCCGTTATAATAAATCGAGTCTGTCACGTCATGACCTGTCGCCGTCAAGACGCGTCCCCCGTAAGAACCGTTGTCAGCTGCATCGTTCGTGTAGGCCGTTGACTCGGCTTGAATGACACGTCCTTGTGTCGAGACCGGTGTCACGGTCGCACTTGATGCCGCTTGTTGCTTCTTCTCGGTTTTTGCTGCGGCTTGGCGTTTCGCTTCTTCTTGTCGTGCCTTTTCGGCAGCGACGCGCTTTTCTTCTTCCAAACGTTCTGCTTTCGCTTTCGCTTCACGCTCGGCCTGTTCACGTTTGGCTTTCTCTTCTGCCAAGCGCTTTTCTTCGGCTAAACGTTTTTCTTCAGCGAGCCGTTTCTCTTCGGCAAGACGTTTCTTGCGTTCGATTTCTTGTTGGCGCTCCAACTCAATGGCCTGACGTTCTAATTCAAGTGGGTTTTGGACAATTTTCTGTTCAGTCCCGATTCCAATTTGGGCGGCATCGGCATTCGCAGCAAACACGAATGTTCCAACAGCGGCAAATAAAATCGCGATTATATATTTTAAGGAATGCATTAATAGGTCAGCACCTTTCTCGTCATCTAACGAACAGGAGTAAATTTACCATGTCGTTTCAATCACGAGAAGGGATTTTGACGAAGTGAAATATTTCTGACACATCAAGAAAGAACTGGTTACAATCTGTAACATTTACAATAAACCTAGGGTTACCAACCGTTTTCGAAAAAAATTACAGATTCGTTACAACATAACGTGTAACAAATCTGTAATCTGATTGTCATTCTGTTTCAGCTTCAATCGAGCGTAAATCATGGGGGCGAACCATGCCCCAAGGTGCCACGTCGACATCCACTTCGAACGTTTTCGCACCTTCGATCGCCGACGTTTCTTCTTCGGCGACCCGATACGAACTCATGTCATCGATATACACTTGCCGGTCATAGTAATTGGCACGAGTGCCACCGAAGAACGGCCGTGAACTGACCCGATCAATGGTCGCGTAACCGTCGTCCCCCGTTTTGAACGACACGTATACCGTCCCTGATTCGACATCTTGTCTGCCGTCGAACGAATCGTATTCCAAATAGACAAAGTCTCCAAAGAACGGATCGTACGGCTCATAGGAGGTCGCTTTGAACGTATACGTCTCTCCGAACCAGGAGACCGCATAGACGAGCAGAATAAAACCGACAGCGATCACTACTTGCAAAACCGGCACTAGCCAAGGCGTCAATCGTTTCATGTCTGAGCATCCCCTCTCGTACGGCTACGGCTGCGCCACCACAAAGCGAGCGACAATGCGAAGACGATCAATGCTCCGATGAGGAAGAACAGCGAAATGTCGAGTCGATCCCAAACGTAAATGAAGTAAATCGTCATTTGGACGAGCAAGAAATAAATGAAAGCAAGCACGATCGGTTTGCGATTGTGGTCTTGATAGACGAGATAGGCGAGTGCGACCACTTCAAGTAGCACCGCTAGCAAGATGCCGGAGTCTTCGAATAATGAGAACGGGATGACAGCGAGTAAACTGACCCACATCAAGTCCTGGCGTCGGTGAAGTAAATAGACGGCGACGAGGACGACCGAAAGGATCGTCGCCTCGATGACCGAGGGCGTTCGTTGCGACAACCAGCCTTCCGTCGCATTGATTAAATAACCGATCGATAGGACGGCCGCGACGAAGAGGTACAAATAATTCCACTGGGCCCGCTCACGATAGATAAGGAATAGGACATGTAAGGCAGCAAGGGCCCATAGCGGCCAAAAGCGTCCTTCGTAGCCGGCATATTGACCGATTGTGATGAGGAGGCCATAAAACCCGAACCAGGCGAAGATACGATCGAGCTCGTTGTCTCCGTAATGGAACCAGACCCAGGTCACGAGGAACCCGAACGCGATCAACGTGATGCCGATGCCTTGAAAACTGTTCATGACCGCCAAAAAGGCAGCGAGCGCGGCCAGGAACGTGTAGATGGGATGCTTATAGATCAATTTATGCAGGACAGCGACGGCAAGGAAGAGCCAAAATAAGAGCGGGATTTGCGAGGACAGATTATAAGTGGAGAAGATGACGATCATCGTGGCGACGAAGAAAGCGACGCCTAAAAGCCGGAACAGCGTGACATAGCGTGACGCCTTCACTTGCAGGCGTTCGGCGGTCACATACATCCCGACCATAAACACGAGGAAAATAGCGACTTTCACAAGGTCAGGAATCGCTTGCCAATTGGCCGCGACAAAGCTGAATAGACTGAGTGCGAGCAAAATAGAACCGATAATCACAAGAATAGGCGGTTTGTGCTCACGTTTGTCACCGACCGCCAATTTCTTATGTTCATATTCGACCAAGCGCTGACCGGTCACTTCATCAAGTAAACCGGCCTCTTCCCATTCACGAACTTTTTTGTCAATGGACACCTGAATCATCCCTTTCGATTAAAAGGTCAGCTGGCGCGTTCGATCAATTCCAAATCTTTTTTCAGTAAAACTTGCTTCTCAAATTCGAGACCAAGCTGTTGAAATTCTTCCATGATGGAAACGTCCCCGATGACCGTATTGGTCAATACGGCAGTCACTTCTGCGACCCAACCTTCACGAGTTGACTTGACGATATCACCCACAACGAATTCTACAGACACACCCATTCACTTCCAATCTTAAATTTGTTTCTATCATTATAACGAAATTATATCGGTTTGAATACGTTTTCTTTAAGCCGTTTAATAAATTGTGTCAAAATTTTTCCAGTCAATCCCCAAATAATGTAGTCTTCATGTTCATAAAAAGGTTCTCTCATTTTAATTACCCGTTTTTCGTACGCTTTAGCATTCGCCATCCGTTCAAATGGGATATTTTGATCCGGGTTCATCGTCCATTCCATCTCCCCATGGAACGGGTCTAGCAAAAGCAACGTCTCGACCGGGATTGAAAATAAATGGTCGACCTCATCCGTATGATGCACGTCCGGTAGCAGTGGAATTACCCCGACGAACGGATAGATCAGTTGCCGGTGCGGCGTCGCGAGTGGCTGCAGGCGACCGATGACCTCGATATCGGATAAGGCGAGTAATAACTCCTCACTCGTCTCTCGAACAGCGGCCTCGACCGGTGTCTCACCGGGATCGAGACGGCCGCCCGGAAATGAGATTTCTCCGGGTTGACGCCGCATTGTATGGGCGCGTACTTCAAAGACGACGTGCCACGTCCCGTCGACCTCGGTCAACGGGATCAAAACGGCTGCCGTCTGTTCATAGTTTTCTTCCATCGAGAAACTGTCACGTAGTTGTTGTTCCGTGATCCACGATTTGTCCATTCTCTCCACCTCGTTCTCTTTGTTTCTACACTTCCACCGTTGTCTCCTCGTTTAAACGCATCAAATGTCGGAAATATCATTATTAACGATAGGAGTTGGTGGATGTGGTGGATAAAAAAGTTGATGTATTGATAGTCGGAGCGGGCCCGACCGGACTCACGCTCGGATTGACGTTAGCCAGATATGGGATCTCATTTGAAATTATTGATCGTAAGACAACCCCGTCGAACAATTCTCGGGCCATCGGGATTCAACCGCGAACGATCGAAGTGTTCTCTCGTCTCGATGTCGCCAAGGAAGTACTCGGCCGGGCACGGACCATCGAGAAAGGCAATCTATACTTCTCGGGTCAATGGACGGCCAAACTTGAATTTTCTCGCCTCGTCACGCCGTACCCGTTCGTGACGCTGCTACGCCAAAACGAGACCGAGGCGATTTTAGAGGATGCGTTAAACGGACACGGTCATTCCGTCCAGCGCGGTGAATCGCTCGTCTCGTTGACACATTACCCGTCTCGAGTACTCGCCCACCTTGAGTCAGATGCATCAAACCGGACGATCGAAGCCAAATACGTCGTCGCGGCCGATGGGGCGAACAGTTCGATTCGTCGGATGCTCGCCCTTCCGTTTAGCGGAAAATCGTTCAAAGAGTCATGGGTGCTCGCCGATATGAAAGCCAAATGGAACATCTCGCGCGAAGAAGTGCATATTTTCTTTTCCGACCGGGGCGTCTTAGAAGTTTTCCCGCTCACGGATGACACGATTCGCATCACAGGGAACCTCGCGAGCGACGAGTCGTTCAATGAGTCGGAACTGCGCAAATTGATTGAACAGCGAAGCCATATGGATGTCGAGATCGACGAAGTTGAGTGGTTCTCGCTCTTCCGGGTCCACAACCGTATGGTCGACTCGTTCATCCACAATCGAGTCATTTTAATGGGAGACGCCGCCCATATCAACTCACCCGTAGGCGGACAAGGGATGAACACCGGCATCGCCGACTCGTTCAACCTCGGGTGGAAGTTGTGGCTTCATTTGAAGGCTGGTGCCCCGTTCCGCGTCGTCGCCTCGTATCGCGACGAACGTGAACACGTGGCTCGTAACGTACTTCAGACGACGAACGTGGCGACTGAGGTGTTACAGACGACGTTGCCTGTCCTCTTGCCGTTCCAAGCGCTCGGCGCCGACGTCTTTACGCGCGTCAACTTGGTCAACCAAAAAATAACGGAACGAATCGCCCAACTGCACTTGTCTTATCCCGGGCATTCCCGAATTCCGTTCTTGCGTGTCACCAAGGGCAAAATCTTCCCGGAGATCGAGATCATCCGGACCGATGACGGGTTGCGCACCAAAATCTCAGAGATTGCGGACGGCCGGTTCCAAGTGCTCATCCTCGACGATGATAAACGTGATGCGACCGCACTCTATGATTATTTGAACGATCATCAATCGTTCTTCCAAATCATCACGCTCTCGAAGACGAGTCGTCCCTTTTTCGACCAAGGCAACGAGCTCGCGAAATCATTGTTCATGAAGCGCGGCGTGCTCGTCATCCGACCGGACGGCTATTTGCTTCATAAACAACGGCACCTGCGCCCTGATTCGTTGCAAGAGACGATGTCCACTTGGCTGCCGACACCATGACAAAAGCTCCACTCGAGATGAGTGGAGCTTTGTTTACGCTTGGTTATAATAAAGCGTCCCTGGCTTCGAGAGCGTCAAATCGTAGAACGCCTCAAACGCTTCGATGTCCTCTAACTTGCGGAAATCGACTTTGTCCGTCTCTTCATTCGGAATCGCGACGACGATTCCGTCTTCGGTTTGTTTGATCATCCCGGTCTGCCCGTTATGGATGCGGATGTAGAGCACGTGCTTGTCTTCTAGCAGCGTCACAGCTTCGCGACGCGATTGAATCGTTGTTTTCATCGTCATCCCTCACTTTCTTTTGAGTATATCGGTCTATCGTTGTTGCTTTCAAGCGGTTGCACCCTTAAAATTATGTAAAGAAGGGGTTGAACGCTTTGGATTTGGAAACGCTATTGATTATCGTCTTAGGCATCACATTCGTCGTGCTCGTCTCAATCCGCGCCGTCCGCAACTTACAGTGGGTCTGCTTCGGCGAGGCGTTTGGCAAGCAAGGCGAGGCGCTGCTCGACGACTATACGTATTTGACGGAACAAGGCATCAAGTGTCGCGTCGAACACGGCTTGCCGACCGGGCGCCTGTTCCGCCCGCTCGCAAAAAACTTGGACGACCGGGTCGCTTTGTTCGTCCATCGTAAAGATGCAGAACAAGCCCGACAATTATTGAAATGAAAATGGCGCTGAAGCTTCAGCGCCATTTTCATTTATGTACTTGACGCTCCGAGCAATAGTAGGCGATGTGTTTGATTGTCGCCTCCGATAACAGCTCGAGCTTCGTTTTCGCGATGACGTCATCGATCACATCAAACGTATCGGCACAGTTGGCTTTGATGCGTTCCACTTTGAGACGGGATGTCTCAGGGAAAATCAAGAACGACGTGACAGGGACTGCTTGTCCGCATTGCCTCTTCAGGACGCTCCTGACGTGCTTCGTCATCCGCTCAAGCTCTTCCATCGGATGCGGATAGATGTTTTTCCAACCGAGCGACGTCTCGAGACGACAGTCACGGTTCGTCATATGGACGGCCGACGTCGTCCGATTGATGCGGACTAAAAAGACGCCTTTCGGGCCGACCAATACATAATCGAGCACATCCTCACCAAGCTCGACTTGTTCGATCATCATCCAATCAAACCGACATGTGTGACGGATAATCTCGACGATCTCGTCCGTGTACGATTTCGGTGGTGTGATGACTTCTTCTTTCGTGCGGAACAAGCCTTTCGTCTGTCGTTTCTCAGGTTCTTTTTTGACGGCCGTCAATACTTGTAACATCTTCTCCACCTCCTCACTTTATTCGCTCGGGCCGACCTGTTTTCCGAAGACGGCCTTTTCTAAATTCGAGATGCGACGCAACATGTCATAGTTCGACGCGACAGGCTGGGCCGGTTTGACCGGTTCTGCTTGTTCGTTCGAACCGCGGCGGAGCGACTCATTCTCTTGGTGCAACCGTTCGATTTCTTTCGTCATCTTCTCATAATCGCGGATGACGACGTCCAAAAACTGGTCGACTTCTTCTTGTGAGTACCCACGAAGGGCGGTCTTGAATTCTTGTTTATAAATGGCTTCGGCTGTTAATTCAGTTTGCATCATTTTCACTCCCAATGTTGTTCCCATTGTTTTTCTTCTTCGATCACGCGTAATTCTTCCTGTGTGATCAAGAATAACTCCATCTGGTGTTTTCGTTTAGCCCCTTCGACGAGAAAGCGTGGGCTTCCTCCCGTCTCTTCGTCATAGAGTGTGATTAATCCTGCTGCTTTGTCTAAAAAGAAGGCAGTTTTTGCCCGCAACTGGCTCGGGTCCTCGTAAGGACGCTGGGTCAGTGCTTCAAAAAAGTCGGCCTCGAGCTGCAAACGAATGAACAATTCTTGCTCGTACGGCTTATACTTCTCTTCCATCTGTAAAAAAGGTGGAAATACGGCGATTTTGATTGGATAAGTTTCTCTTAACTCTAACAATACTTCTCCAGCCCATAATTCACAACCGTTCGTGCCACTAAAAATGAACCATTCGGCTCCTAGCTCGATGGCTTCGACAATTTTTCGCTCATACGCTTCCTTGATGATGCCGATACCGGGATGGTCGGCTTTGAAGATGCCGAGTTCATGCGGCCGGTATCCTGTGATGGCGACAACTTTCATGACTGCTTCCTTTCTAGCCGGTTCATCCGGTGCCGAAGCGCCCGCATCTCGGTCAAAGCGGTCTGTCGAAGCACCGTCTCTTTCCGTTCCGCCAAAGCGATGGCCTGTTCGGTATAGATGATTGCCCGATTGATGTCTTTTTCGCGATGTTCGGCGTATTTCGCCAATTCGACGAACGCCTCGACCGTACCGACTTGTTCGAACAGCGGCAACGCCTGCTCCATCTGACCGGTCCGTTTTAACAGGAGCGCTTGACGCATCAAGGCCCGCTTCGTCGGCTGTTCGAGCCGCTCGTACTCTTGAAGCGCCGCCTCGGCGTTGCCGAGGTCGTTCAACCAGTGCGCCCGTTCTTCACCAAATGGCGTCTCGTCGGCTTCGACGAGATGACAGAGCCGTTTGTAGAGCGAGACGAGGCTTAGACAATCGGCATGATGGTGTTCGATGACCGGCTGTAAAATATCCGGTTCCCGGTCCTTCACATATTGGAAATAGTGCATCGGGGCCAAGAAGCCGGGCAAGTCGTCCGTCCGGGCGTGGCCGAAATGTGCCTCGACCGCCTTGAGCGATACCGATTCGAGCGTCGGTTTCAGCAATCGCCGTGAGGCATGCAACAAATCGACATGGCCGACGGCCGGTAACGCCTTCACTTTCGAGCGGACGAACGTGTGCCTTGTTTTGATTTGGGGCCAGTCGAACGATTTTCCGTTATACGTCACGAAACGGACCTCGTCGCCGATGTCGTTCAAGAAGTGATAATAAAACGCCGTCTCGAACGCGGGATGAGGCAACACGTATTGGATCATCTCGAGATGCTCATCTTGGAAACGCGCGAATCCGATCAAAAAGATCGAGGTCCCCGATCCGCGGAGCCCGGTCGTCTCGGTATCCATGAACAACACCTGCTCGGACGGGACATCGACTTGGAAAAAGGGATGGGTCGATGTCGCGAGTGAGGCTTTTGCCTCTCCGAACGTAAAGTCGTGGTACGTCTCGTCGAGCGGATAAATCTGCTTCAAGCGGACACACCACTCTTGTTCGAACGTCAGGATTTCTCCACCTCGGGCCCGCCACTTCGCCTGTTCAACGTCGTCCGGCGTCACGGCCGTTTGTTTCGGTTCATTCGTTTTGATGAGTCGTGATAGTTTTGCTTTCATATCGATCCTTTCAATGCATGCAACTGCTGGACGACCTGCTGTTTGAAATCACCGTACCCAATCATGCCGACGCACCGCGGACAGCCGCTCTCACACGGACAGTCCTCGACCGTACGGATGGCTGCATCCAAGACCTCATCGGCGTCGCGATAAAGCGCCTCGCTCAGCCCGATGCCGCCTGGGTAGCGGTCGTATAAATAGACGGTCGGTTTATTCGTATGGGTCGCTTTCATTTGAATCGTCGTGAACAAGTCGAGCGTGTCACACATCAAATAGAGCGGGGCGAGCCGCCGCAATAGATCACTGACCGCTTCGAGCTGATCTTCCATGTCGGCCTCCGAGTAGGCGAACCGTTCGTCGAGCGTGAACCACGTCGCCGTCGTGTGCAGTTCTCGTTCCGGCAAATGAATCGGCCCGGAACCGATATTTTCATGCGTCCCGAACTTGATTTTCTTGAATAGTGTCGCCATCGCGATGACCGATACTTCTCCAAACGTCTTCACGCCGGTCGTCTTGTTCTCTTCCAACACTTTCAGTTCGACCGCCAAATTGGCGTCCGTATAGTAGTCGACGTCGACACGTCGGACGTAAGCTTTCTTCTCTTCAAAGTCGAGTCGTTCGACTTGGTATTGTTCGGCCCCATGTAAATAGATGGCCTCGTCATGTAGTAACGTAATCGCGCTGAATGTATCCATCTCACCGATGACCTGGTTTTTCGCGGTCTGGTCGACGATGACGACATTCTCTTGGTCACTCGTCCGCAGCGAGATGTCATGAGCCGGGAATGCGTCCGTCATCCAATAATATTTATTGGCCCGTTCATGCAAGATGTGGGCGTCCGTCAAGAAATCGAGAATCTCTTCCGTCTCGACCGTGCCGAATCGTTCCCCTTTTGAGAAAGGCAGTTCGAAGGCGGCACATTTCATATGGTCAACGAGAATGATTAAATTGTTCGGGTCGAGACGAGCCGCTTCAGGAGACCGGTCTAAAATCAAATCGGGCTGTTCGACGACGAGTTGATCGAGCGAAGACGACGAGGCGACAAAAATGACGAGCGCCTCGGAATGACGGCGTCCGGCCCGGCCCGCTTGTTGCCACATCGAGGCGACCGTGCCCGGATAGCCGTTCAAGACACACGCCTGCAACTGGCCGATATCGACGCCGAGTTCAAGCGCATTCGTCGAGACGACAGCTTTAATCTCACCGTTACGGAGCCGACGCTCGATTTCACGACGCTCCGACGGTAAGTAGCCGCCCCGATAGCCAACGATCGATTTTGGTCCGAGCTCGCGCCGCGTCAGTTCTTGTAAATACGTCAACAACACCTCGACCCGTACCCGTGAGCGGGCGAAGACGATCGTCTGAATATCCGCTTCGACGAGCTTTGAGGCGATCCGCTTCGTCTCGAGCGTGGCGCTCCGACGAATCCCGAGCGCCTCATTGACGACGGGCGGATTGTAGAAAATTAAATGTTTCTTCCCTTGGGGCGCCCCGTTGTTGTCGACAAGGACGACGTCCTCTTCGGTCAACAGTTCAGCCAGCTCGACCGGGTTGGCGATCGTCGCTGACGTCATGATCCATTTCGGATGGCTCCCATAATAGGCACAGATCCGTTTCAAACGACGAAACACGTTGGCGACGTGGCTACCGAATACCCCTCGGTACGTGTGCAACTCGTCGACGACGATATATTCCAAGTTCTCGAACAAGCGAATCCATTTCGTATGATGCGGCAAGATTCCAGAGTGAAGCATATCGGGATTCGTGATGACGATATTGCCGGCGTCCCGTACTTTCGTACGAGCCGCTGGCGCCGTGTCCCCATCGTAAGTGAAACAGCGGAGGTCACCTTCGAGCGCCTCGACCATCTCCATCAAATCACTGTTTTGGTCTTGGGCGAGCGCTTTCGTCGGGTACAAGTAGAGCGCCCGGGCATTCGGTTGTTCAATCATTTTCGATAAAACCGGCAGATTGTAACAGAGCGTCTTCCCGGAAGCAGTGGGGGTGACGATGACCGTCGAGTTGCCTCGAGACGTCTGCTCGATTGCTTCGGCCTGATGGGTGTACAGTTGTTCGATTCCGCGGCCATGCAGCACCCGGACGAGATCTGGCGGGACGCTCGATGGAATCGGCGAATACCGGGCCGGCTTCGCCTCGACCGTGTGCCAATGCGTCACGTTGCCCGAGAAACCCGGGTCGGTCTTGAGCGTCTGAATCATTTCTTCCACGGAACTTTTTTTCCGCATAGAGTTCACCTTCTTTACGATTTCGAAGGTGCAAGACGTTCCACGACAGCCTTGACTTGGCTGATCCGTTCGTCATGTACGAGCCGATGGACGGCCGGCAAACGGAGCACGTCCATCGCTTTGAACGAATCGGCGACATGCTCATTCTCTTCTTCGAGACGCGTGATCGCATCGTCATACAACCGTTGCGTCGACCGTCCGAACAAGACGATGGTATGTAGCTTCGTGCACTTCGAGTGGACCGCTTGTAAATGCTTCGTGTAACGCTGCACCGCTTTATGATAATCTTCATGCGTCGCGAGCGCTTGGCGCTTGCCCCGCAGAAGTTCAGGGTAATATGACTCGTCGCCGAGAAACATCGTCTCAACGCCGATCCGTTTCAAATAGGGATGGCCACTGGCCTCGGCCACGGCTTGATCATCAATCAAGCGTCCGAACGGAATCGATTCCTCGAGGAGCAATCGGCCCATCTTCAAGCCATTGACGCCATGTAACGGGATGCCTAAATCATCCTCTTGCAGTCGGTCGATCACAAACAATACTTTCATCTTACGTTTCAATGAGAGTTGTACCATGTGTCACCATCCTATTCGCTTTCTTTTCATTATAGCAAACGAAACAGAAAAACAGGGCGCTGATGTCGCCCTGTTTCCTGTGAGTCAGATTAGTCACGACCCCCGTTGCCATTCCCGTTGCCGTTGTTACGGTCATCCGAGTCTGACGTCGATTGACGGCTGACGTCCCCCTCCGAATCCGACTCCCCGTCTGTCTCATCGGTTGTCGGTTCTTCTTCGGTCGGTTCTTCCGTGTTCTCGTCTTCGGTGTTGTTGTCGTTTCCGTTATTCTCATTGTTTTCGTTATTGCCATTGTTCTCGTTGCTCTCACCATCGGTTTGCTCGCCTTCTTCTTCAGGAGGCGTCTCTTCCGTGGCTGGCTCTTCTTCCTCTTCGGCAGCAGGCTCCTCGCTCCGTTCGACCGTGTAGGAAGTTTGGAGCGGGCTCGACTGTTGATCGCCGACGAGCGCGTTCGTCGCGTTGGCGACAATCGTGAACGTCGTCTCCCCTTCACCGAGGCCAGAGATGGCGATGCTCGTGTCTTCGGTCGTCCCGACGACACGCTCGCTACCGTCCGGACGTGTCTCCGTCACGGTGAACGAAAGTCCTTGGTAACCAGCTGCTTCGACTGCTTGCTTGTCGTATGACCACGAGAGCGTACCTGTCTCGCCTGGCACATCGTAGTCAATCGATGCGCCGGTCGGCGCGGCGAGTTTGTCCGGCTGCAAGTCTTTTGGTTTCGTTCCTTTGACGTACAACTCGTTTCCGAGCGAGAGCACCGATTCCGGTTGCTGGAAGCGATCCGGTTGACCCGTCGCTTTCGTCACTTCTTGCATCATATACTCGAAGTAATATTGGGCGTAGTTCGGTTTAAACAACGATACGGGTATGTCATTTGATGCACGAGCCGTCCATACCGAAATTGAGTAATCGGTCGTATAGCCGGTAAACCATTTATCATTCTCCTCGCCCTTTTCATCGTTCGTCGTCCCGGTCTTCCCGGCGACGTCGTACGGGAACGCGCCTGGTTCATACGTCCCGTTCGAACCGCTGACGACGTCACGAAGCATATCCGTCAACATGTAAGCCGTATAATCTTCCATCGCCTGCTTCGCTTTGATCGGCGAGTTGATCGTCGAGCCGTCGTTGAACTCGATTTTTTGGATCAAGTGCGGCTTCGTATACATGCCGTTCGTGCCGAGCGCAGCGTAAGCAGCCGCCATTTGTGTCGTGCTCGCTTCTGCTACACCAAGACTGTTTGCCGGCAGAATCTCGTCACCCGCACGCGCCGGCTCGATGCCGACGTTCTCGACGAACGACTCAATCGCCTCCGAACCGAACTCTTCCTGTACTTCATAGAAGGCACGGACGGCTGGAGTGTTACCAGAAACCGTCAAATAGTAACGCATCGTGTTGGCACCGCGGAACCCTGGATAGTAGTTCCCTGGTTTAAAAGTTTCGCTTTCGTCAAACTCTTTATCAATCAAGACTTTCCCAGTCGACCACTGTGCGTTCTCGATCCCTGGACCGTAATCGAAGAACGGTTTCGCCGTCGACCCGATTTGGCGTTTCTCGCGCGAATAGTCGCGATAGTTCTTATCGCCTTGTTTCGCTTGTTCACTGTCGATGACGGCGACGATTTCACCCGTCTTCGTATTCAACACGGTCGCGCCCATGCGAAGATCTTCTGGGAACTCACTTGTTGGAAGGTTGACGTTATCGTTCTTAATGTCGTTATTGAACTTCGTATGCAAATCTTTATTGATTGACGTATACACTTTCAAGCCCGTCCCGTAAATGTCGGCCTGCTCGAGACCGTAGTCTTCCTCGAGCTCGGCTTGGACGCGAGCGTAAATGGAGCGCGTGTACGTCTCTTCTTCTGTTTCTTCACCTGGCGAGATGACGTCCGCAATCTCGACGTCGAGCGCCTGGTTGTATTCTTCTTCCGTGATATGACCGTCACGCTTCATCGCTGAGAGCACTTGCTCTTGACGATAACGCGTCAGTTCCTGGTCCCCGTTGATTGGGTCATAGGCACTCGGACGTTGCGGGAGACCCGCCAAAATGGCCGCCTCTTGGTAATTCACTTCTGAGACCGGCTTATTGAAGTAGCGTTTCGATGCCGTTTGGACACCATATCCGCCTGTACCGTAATAGTTCTTATTCAAGTACATCTCGAGAATCTGTTCTTTCGTGTATTCGCGCTCAAGTTTGATGGCGAGCCACTGTTCTTGCAGCTTCCGCTTCAATTTCTTGTCGGTCGACAAGAACGATTGTTTGACGAGCTGTTGCGTGATTGTCGAACCACCTTCGGCCCCGAAGCCGTCCGTCAAGTTCGCGACAACGGCGCCGCCGATACGGCGCAAGTCGATCCCGTTATGTTCATAGAAGCGACGGTCCTCGATTGAGATGACCGCTTGTTGCATCACTTCTGAAATTTCATCGATGGAGACGTACTCCCGAATTTGTCCACTTCCTTCGAGCGGTTCGCCTTCAGCTGATAATAGTTGGATCGGATACGTATCGACCAACTTCTCTTCATCGAGCGGAGGTGCCGTCGCGATCGCATACGCCGTGTATGCGGCGCCGGCGATGACGCCGATAATGAATAAAATCCCTAAAATCGTTAAAATGCGTCGAAACTTCGACTTCTTCGTTTTTTGTTTCGGCTTTTTGGCCGCTGGTTTACGTTTATTGCTCGTCGTATCTTGTCGACGTGCCATCCGACTTCGTTCCATTCACGCTTCACTCCTTCTATTTCAATCGAGCCACGCCTCAATCGCCGTCAAATAATCGACGGCGGGCATCGCCCGGGTTGGAACTTCAATTGCTTCTTGCTCGATATAGGAGAGCGGAATCGACTTCCGTCCCGATTCGCGCTGTTCCCACCAAACTAATAATTGCTCCGTTGATAACACATATTGCGTATTATAGCGGCTAAACCGAATGATGACAAAACAAACCCCTCCATGCCGCTCGCACTCACGCATGTGGTTGATTTGGTGGTCGTGGAAGTTTCCGAGTGGAAATGACGTCTTATTGTTTGTCTCTTTCGCCTCGAAATCGATGTACTTCCCGCGATACACCCCGTTATAATCGGTCGTCGACGCTTGCTTGAAATACGCCTCGGTCACTTTCGCCGCGCTCCGTTTCGGGTAATCGACTTTCACGATTTGCAGCGGTGTCGGCTTCTTATGGATGACCGCTCGTCCATGAAGTCGGTAAAACTCATTTGTGTCGTTCAGCAGCGTCTCAAGGTTCATGCCTCGATTCGCATACGTCTGCGGATTAGAGCGGACCGGCGTTGCCGCAGGTTTCGGCTTTTTCCCGTTCGGATAATGGAACAATGTCGTCACCCCTAGTCTCTAGTTTAACAGGTTGGTCCAGCCGTTCCTTCCGTCTGAAGTCTGATTGTCGAGTTCTGTCGCTCGACTCCTGTGTGGATTTTCCGCAATCCATATCGTACCAAACTCACGTATGTTAAACTAGTAGGTAGTTCATTGTGTAGTCAAATTGACACGACCTTGTTACGGAAGAGCTATTTATTTTTCTGAAATAAGTCTTCTACTTATTAGCCATAATCAAGACAGATTAAACGCAGATTGACGTAAGTTTGAAAAAGTGCGCAATAAGCAATGTAAACCAAGGTTGGAAAACAATTAGCAGGCTCGCTTGGATAAACAGTTGAGCCATGGTTGGAGGAGTAAGATGGAAACACAAAAGAAGTATGTCATGTTCGTCGATGAGACGGGCACGCCAAAAGGAAATACCCAGTTCAACCTCACCGGCGTATTGATGGAATACAAATATGCGATCGATGCCGACGAGGCCGGGATGCCGTGCGAGTTGAAGCGCCGGTTACATGCCTTCAAACGCGACGTGTTCAAGACGGAGAATATCCCGCTCCATTTAAAAGAGATTTTAAAGGCCGAGCATCCGTATGGGAAAGAGGATGGCATCACGATCGATATGCTTCGTGACTTTTGGAACAAGTTGCCGGACTTCCTACGCGATATCAACTGTACGATCATCAGCGTCGAGGTCGATAAACAAAAGCTTCACGACTTCTATTCAACGCCGAAAGACCCGTACGTCGTCGCCTTCGCCCACTTGATGAAATCGTTTTATGCATTCTTAGAAGAGACAGAAGCGGTCAGCGCCCGTGTCGTCTTGGAGTCGCGAGACGACTATCAAAACTTGCTCATCCAAAAAGCATTCTTCGATATCTTCAATTCAGGGACGGTCCATCTCGACGTCGAGAAGAGCCGACAAAAGATTAAAGGTTTCATCTTCTCGGAGAAACAGAACACAATCTATCAGTCTGGGCTTGAAATCGCTGACCTCGTCTGCCTCCCGCTCTCGCGTGTACGTCGCGGCGTCATCGAAGTGAAACCACGGTTCGTCCATTATGGGGATGAGAATCGGATCTTCAAAGCCATCAAGGACAAGATTTACATTCGTAAAGAAAGTCCTGACCAAGATTTCCGTAACTGGGGATTCAAAAAAGTACCCATCACGAAAAAACGCCGCGAATGGAGCGACCATCCGTGGAACCATTAAAAAACGAGGCTGGGACATAACTCAGTAGATTTATAACAAAGAGGCCCCCGGGAGCGACTTGTGAACTGAGCCCCGTAAAATGGACAGTTTAATAAAAAGCCCACGTTTTCTATGCGGCGATCAGATGGCCCCGATATTGTTCCGGGGTCA